>NZ_JBILRO010000328.1:0-2878 GCF_044372605.1 Phenylobacterium sp. | reverse complement strand
TGGCGCTACACGCCGGCGAGGTCACTCTGGCCATCGTGACGCCCGACGATCTGCGCGACCACGTCACCAAGGCCGTGCGCGTGGCGGGCGCGCGGCGGATCGGCCATGGCGTGGGGCTTCCGGCCGAGACCGACGCGGTGGCCGTCGCCGCCGAGATGGCCGCGAAAGGCATACTGATCGAGGTGAACCCGATCTCGAACCGCGTCATTCTTGAGGTCGAACCCGAGGACCACCCCTTCACCTGGTTCCGGCAGAACGGCGTGCCGGTCAGCCTCTCCACCGATGACTCCGGCATCCTGCGCAGCGATCTCTCCGGTGATTATGCGCTGGCGCTGAAGATGGGCGCCACCTACGCCGACCTGAAGACCTCGGCTCGCAACGCCATCGCCTTCGGCTTCCTGAGCGGCGAGGGCCTCTGGCAGGACCCCAACGTCTATCGCAAGCCCGCCCGCGCCTGCGCCGGCCAGATCGGAGGCGCCGAACCCCGGGGCGCCTGCGCCGATCTTGTGGCCGGCAGCGACAAGGCCCGCGAACAGTGGCGCCATGAACGTCTGCTCAAGGCGTTCGAAGCGGCAAGATAGGAGGCCATGCTGACAGACGGCTGTCAGTAGCCCTGTGCGCAGATGTGGCGATCATCGCCCGGAGCGCCTAAGTTGGACCTCATGCCCCGCTCCGCCGAACCCGCGGGCGTCTCGGATATGTCCGCGACGTTCGACTATGACGAAAACACCATGCCCATGCTCTGGAAGCCGCACCGCCCGGTGCGCCCGGAGAAGAGCGAGGGCGGGCGCAAATTCAAGCTGGTGTCGGCCTATGATCCCGCCGGCGACCAGCCGACCGCGATCCGGGAACTGGTGGGCGGCATCGACGGCGGCGAGCGCGATCAGGTGCTGCTTGGGGTTACGGGCTCCGGCAAGACCTTCACCATGGCCAAGATCATCGAGGAGACCCAGCGTCCGGCCCTGATCCTGGCGCCCAACAAGACGCTCGCGGCCCAGCTCTACAGCGAATTCAAGAGCTTCTTCCCCGAGAACGCCGTCGAGTTCTTCGTCTCCTACTACGACTACTACCAGCCCGAGGCCTACGTCCCGCGGACCGACACCTACATCGAGAAGGACTCATCCATCAACGAACAGATCGACCGGATGCGTCACTCGGCCACCCGCGCGATCCTGGAGCGAGACGACGTGATCGTCGTGGCCTCGGTCTCCTGCATCTACGGCATCGGCTCGGTGGAGACCTATTCGGCCATGACCTTCTCGCTGAAGCCGGGCGACCGGATCGACGAGAAGAAGCTGATGGGGGACCTGGTGGCCCTTCAGTACAAGCGCAACGACGCCGCCTTCGAACGCGGCACGTTCCGCCGTCGCGGCGACACCCTGGAAATCTATCCGGCCCACTACGAGGACCGCGCCTGGCGAATCAGCCTGTTCGGAGACGAGATCGAGTCCATCACCGAGTTCGATCCGCTCACCGGCAAGAAGTCCGGCGATCTCGAAGGTGTGAAGATCTACGCCAACAGCCACTATGTGACGCCGCGTCCGACGCTCCGGCAGGCGGTCAACCTGATCAAGTCCGAGCTCAAGGAACGGCTCGACTGGATGGTGGCCAACGGCAAGCTGCTGGAGGCCCAGCGGCTGGAACAGCGCACCACCTTCGACATCGAGATGATCGAGGCCACCGGCTCCTGCGCCGGCATCGAGAACTACAGCCGCTACCTCACAGGCCGCCGCGAGGGCGAGCCGCCGCCGACCTTCTTCGAATACATCCCCGACAACGCCCTGCTTTTCGTCGACGAAAGCCATCAGACCGTGCCGCAGATCGGCGGCATGTACCGGGGCGACTACCGGCGCAAGTTCACCCTCGCCGAATACGGCTTTCGCCTGCCGTCCTGCATCGACAACCGCCCGCTGAAGTTCGAGGAATTCGACGCCATGCGGCCGGACAGCGTGTTCGTGTCCGCCACCCCCGGTCCGTGGGAGATGGAACGCACCGGCGGGGTCTTCGCCGAGCAGGTGATCCGTCCCACCGGCCTGATCGACCCGCCGGTTGAGATCAAGCCGGTCCACAAGGACGGCTTCAGCCAGGTAGATGACGTGATCGATCAGGTCCGTCAGGTGGCCGCCCAGGGCTACCGCGCCCTGGTCACCGTCCTCACCAAGAAAATGGCCGAGGATCTGACCGAATACATGCACGAGCAGGGCCTGCGGGTCCGCTACATGCACTCCGACGTCGACACCCTGGAGCGGATCGAGATCATCCGGGACCTGCGGCTCGGCGCCTTCGATTGCCTGGTCGGCATCAACCTACTGCGCGAAGGCCTGGATATCCCCGAATGCGGGCTGGTGGCGATCCTCGACGCCGACAAGGAAGGCTTCCTGCGTTCGGAGACTTCATTGATCCAGACAATCGGGCGCGCGGCCCGGAACGTCGACGGCCGGGTGATCCTCTACGCCGACCGCATGACCGGCTCCATGGAACGTGCCATGGCCGAGACCGCGCGCCGCCGCGAGAAGCAGGAAGCCTATAACCTGCAGCACGGCATCACCCCGGCCAGCATCAAGTCGTCCATCAAGGACATTCTCGCCAGCCCCTACGAGAAGGACCGCGTCACCGTGCCGGTGGGCGTCGCCGAGGACGGCAAGCCCTTCATGGGCGACAACTTCAAGACGACGCTCAAGGACCTGGAAGCCCGCATGCGCGAGGCCGCCGCCAACCTGGAGTTCGAAACCGCCGGCCGCCTGCGCGACGAGATCAAGCGTCTGAAGATGCTGGACCTGGAATTCGCCAATGAGATGCTGACGCCGCAGGGCGAGACGGCGGATCGCGGCGCGGTGAAGCGGGTCAAGGCCGAGGCGCGGGCCGAGGCGGCTGAGCG
>NZ_JBILRO010000287.1:0-3882 GCF_044372605.1 Phenylobacterium sp. | reverse complement strand
GCCCCTCAAGCGCCGGCAGCATCGGTCTTTCGAGCGCCTTGCCGTCCTCCGCGTCGCGGCCGAGCCAGGCGGAGGCCTTCGACCACAGCGAGGTCGTGTGCCTAGGAGCGAAATAGATGCCGTAACGCGCCGTCATGCCACCCGAACGCCCTGCCGCCAGACTTCCGCCGGCACCGGCCAGCCGGCGGTACGCCGGGCGATGCGCAACAGGTCGGCGCGCTGACCCGCAGCGATTTCGCCACGGTCGTTCAGGCCCAGGCTACGCGCCGGCGTGGCCGCGACCGTCGCCAGCGCCCGCTCGGGCGCCCAGGCAAAATCGTCGATCAGCATGAAGGCGGAACGCAGCATCGAGAGCGGCACATAATCCGAGGCCAGAATGTCGAGCACGCCATGCTGGGCGCACTCCCTTGCCGACAGGTTGCCAGAATGGGAGCTGCCGCGCACGAAATTCGGGCCGCCCATGCAGATCGCCATACCATAGCTCTTGGACCGCAGCGCCGCGGTCAGAGTGACCGGGAACTCGGCGATCACGCAACCGTCCTGATGGGCTTCGTCCACATGCGCTTCGGTCGCGTCATCGTGCGCACAGATCGGCACGCCGTACTCGCGCGCAAAAGCCACGACGCTGCGGCGATTGGCGTAGGCCAACTCGGGGGCACGGCCTTCGTGACGCTCAGCCGTGATATCTGCGATTTCCGCCTCACTGTGGCCGGCGGTCACAAGCCGACTGACGAGTTTCGCGACGTCGCTTGTTTGCCGCTGACCCGGGGTGTGATCCATCACGGACAGAAGTTTCAGCCGCGCATTGTCGGCATGGGGCTCCAGAAGGGATAGCAACTCCGGGTTTGTCACCTCGCAGCGCAGGTGCAGCAGATGTTCGGCGCGGAGCGCGCCATCCGCCTGAGCACGGTCCATCCCACCGATCATCGGCCCGAGGGCTTCCTTGCGGTCCAGCCCCTCCTTGCGACCGTGGAGGCTCAGGGAATCCAGCACTGTGGTGATCCCGGCCGAGGCGCATTGCCCGTCATGGGCCAGCGCGGCGCCATAGGCGTCCCAGAGTGCGCCGGGGCGCGGCTGATAGTGCTTTTCCAGATTGTCGGTGTGGATATCCACCAGACCAGGGACCAGCCAGTCGGCGCCCCAGTCGAGCGCCGACGTCGATGGCGCGTTGCGCGCCTCGACAGCTACGATGTTCTCGCCGTGCAGGACGACCTCACCGCGGATCAGGCCGGCCGGAGAGACGATGTTTTCGGAGTAGATTCGACGTTCCATGGCCCTATGCCGCCGCCTTGAATTCGGACACACCGAACAGCCGGGTGGCTACGGCGTCGCGCACGTCGCTGTCGTGGAAAATGCCAATCATCGCCGCGCCCCTGTCCAGGGCCTCGCGGATCAGGGTGACCACGATGGCGCGGTTCTCGGCGTCAAGCGACGCGGTCGGCTCATCCAGCAGCATGACCGGATAGTTGCGGATGAAGCTGCGGGCGATGTTCACGCGCTGCTGCTCCCCGCCGGAGAAGGTGGCCGGGGGCAGGTCCCAGTGGGCGCGAGGGAGTCGCAGGGCTGACAGCAGGGCTTCGGCGCGTTGCTGCGCCTCCACGGCATCGACGCCATTTTCCAGCAGCGGCTCCATGGTCAGCTGAAGCGTCGAGATCCGGGGGATCACCCGCAGGAACTGGCTGACATAACCCAGCGTGCGTCGCCGTACGTCCAGCACCTGGTGGGGCAGGGCGCGGGTGATGTCGACATAGGCACCGTCATGCAGCACCCGGACCGAGCCCCGGGTGGGTAGATAGTTGCCAAAAATGGATCGCATCAGCGTCGACTTGCCGACGCCGGACTCACCGGCCAGCACCACGCATTCTCCGGGCGAGACCTCGAGGTCCAGCCGCTCGAACACGGGAATGGTCGCCGACTCGGCGTTGTGAAGCGTGAAGGTCTTGGCGAGATCCTCCACCACGATCAGGGGCTGGGCGCTCATGGTGACCTAGATCTGCAGGACGGAGGAAACGAGGAGTTGGCTGTAGGGGTGTTGGGGGTCGTCCAGGACCTGGTCCGTCAGACCTGTTTCCACCACATAGCCGCTCTTCATGACGATCAACCGGTCGGCCATCAGGCGGGCGACGGCCATGTCATGGGTGACGATAATCACAGCCAGGCCAAGGTCCCTGACCAGCTCGCGAAGCAGATCCAGCAACCGCGCCTGCACGGAGACGTCCAGTCCGCCGGTGGGCTCGTCCATGAACACAAGGCGCGGCCCGTGGATCAGGTTTCGAGCCACCTGGATGCGCTGCTGCATGCCGCCGGAGAAGTTACGCGGCTTGTCGTCGATGCGGCTGGTGTCCAGCTCCACCCGGTTCAGCCATTCCAGCGTAGCCTGGCGCATCTTGCCATAGTGGCGGTTGCCCAGGTTCATCAGCGGCTCGGCGACATTGGCACCGCCGGACACCCGCATACGCAGGCCGTCGCGGGGGTTCTGATGCACGAAGCCCCAGTCCTCGCGCTGCATCCGCCGGCGATCGGGTTCGTTGAGGCCATAGATGTCGGTGAGGCCGAACCGCGAGGCGTCAAACTCGACAACCCCCGACGTCGGCGGGAGGCGACCGGAGATGACGTTCAGCAGCGTGGTCTTGCCAGAGCCGCTCTCGCCGACAATCCCAAGCACTTCGCCGGCCCGAAGTTCAAACGAAACGTCGCGGCAGCCGACCACGTGGCCATACCATTTTGACAGGTTGCTCACCCGCAGGAGCGGTGCTTCCTGACCCATCCCGGCGGCGGTCTGGGCCGGTGAGCGTTCAATCGTGGCCATCGTCATACGGGCGCCTTGTCGAGTGTCGCCAGCTGGTGGCCAGCCATTGATCCGGCATGTCCGGCAGCCCGACGATCCGAGCAGAAGCTGCTGTCGGAGCAGACGAACATCCGCTCCCCGGAGTCATCGAGAACCACCTCGTCGAGATAGCTCTCGGTAGCGCCGCACAGGGCGCAGTCTTCTTCCCAGGTCTGGGTCTCGAAGGGATAGTCGTCGAAGTCCAGGCTGCGGACCCGCGTGTAGGGCGGCACGGCGTAGATGCGTTTCTCCCGCCCGGCGCCAAACAGCAGGATGGCCGGATTGTCGTCCAGCTTGGGATTGTCAAACTTCGGGATCGGCGAGGGGCTCATCAGGTAGCGCTCGTCGATCATGGTGGGATAGCCCACTGTCGAGGCGATCCGCCCATAGGTGGCGACGCTCTCGTAGAGCGAGACGTACTGAAGCCCGTACTCTTCATAGGCATGCATGGCCCGCGTCTCGGTCTCACGCGCCTCGAGCCCGCGCAGTGGCTCCGGCTGGGGTACCTGGAAGACCAGCACCTGGCCCTCGGTCAGGCCCTGCTCCGGGATCCTGTGCCGGGTCTGGATGATCGTCGCGGCGGCCGTGTCCTCGGTGGTGGCCACGTCGGCGACCTGGGCAAAGAACCTGCGGATGGAGACCGCGTTGGTGGTGTCGTCGGCGCCCTGGTCGATGCACTTGTAGACATCGTCGGGACCGATGATCGCGGCGGTCAGCTGGATGCCGCCCGTTCCCCAACCATAGGGCACCGGCATCTCGCGAGATCCGAACGGCGCCTGGTAGCCAGGTATGGCCAGAGCCTTGAGGATCGCACGGCGGATCATCCGCTTGGTCTGCTCATCGAGGTAGGCGTAGTTGTAGTAGCGCTCAGGTTCGTTGGTGCGGGCGGTCATTCTGCCGCTTCCTTCATTGCGGCCTGCCGATCAGCATGTTCCCTGCGCAGGCGGCGGATCAGCTGGAGATCGGCCTGGAAGTCTACATAATGGGGCAGCTTCAGGTGCTGGACGAAGCCTGACGCCTCGACATTGTCAGAGTGGTAGAGCACGAACTCCTCG
>NZ_JBILRO010000128.1:0-9253 GCF_044372605.1 Phenylobacterium sp. | reverse complement strand
AAGATCACATGACAGAGGATGACCCATGCATGCCGGCCTCCTTCACCAGCATGCAGCTTGAATCACTCCATCACTGATTTGGGAATCCCTCCCGATTCACAGCGTAGGGAAACCGCTCTAGGTTCTGAGGAAATCCAGGAACACCGGCACACAATCGCCGAGGCGTTTTTCCTCATAGCGGGTGGTTATGTGGTCGGCGGGCGGTCTGCGCCAGTCGCTGGCCTGATCGGCGGTCCAGACAAATGCGGGGTTGGCAGAAATGACCTCCAGCGCCCAGTCCACATAGTGGGCGACGTCACTGGCGAACCGCAGCCGTCCGCCCCGCTTCAGCAGGCGCGCGAAGTCCGCGACTGTATCGGTCTGAACCAGACGGCGCTTGTGGTGCCGGGCTTTGGGCCAGGGGTCCGGGAACAGGATGAACACGCGATCCAGGCAGGCGTCGGGTAACCGCGCGATCAGCTCGCGGACATCGCCATCCTGGAGGCGCACGTTGTTCAGCACTTGCTCATCGATGTGACGCACGGCGCTGGCCACGCCGTTCAGGAAGGGTTCTGCGCCCAGGATCAACACGTCCGGCGAACGCGCGGCCTGGGCGGCCATGTGCTCACCGCCGCCGAACCCGATTTCCAGCCAGACCTCGCGGGCGTCAGGTTTCAGCGCCTGAAGGTTGACGGTCCCCGCCGGTATTCGAAGGCCCGGCAGGCGGCTTTCCACCAGAGCGGCCTGTCGCGGCTTGATGGGGCGCGACTTCAGCCGTCCATAGGATCGAAGCAGAGGGTGGGCGTCGGGCATGGCGCCGTCTAGCTCATCACGCCGACGGCGTGAACAGCCAGAGTCCGACAGCACCTGAAAGTCCCGGCCAGGTCAGGATCACGACAGCCGCGGCGACCAGGCCGCATGGGCGCCGCGTTTCAGCGGCTGCGCCCACGCGCCCAGGCTCATGGTGGGTTACGCCAGCGCCTTCAGGGCATCGACCAGATCGGTCTTTTCCCAGGAGAAACCACCTTCGTTGTCCGGCTGGCGTCCGAAGTGGCCATAGGCCGCCGAGCGCGCGTAGATCGGACGGTTCAGCTTCAGGTGTTCGCGGATCGCGCGCGGAGTTGCGCCGCCGATCATACCCGGCAGGGCCAGTTCCAGCTTCGCCGGATCAATCTCGCCCGTGTCGTGCAGGTCGACATAGAAGCTCAAGGGGTTGGCCACACCGATCGCGTAGCTGATCTGGATGGTGCATTTGCGCGCGAGGCCAGCGGCCACGACATTCTTGGCCAGGTAGCGACAGGCATAGGCCGCCGAGCGGTCAACCTTGGTAGGATCCTTGCCTGAGAACGCGCCGCCGCCGTGCGGCGAGGCGCCGCCGTAGGTGTCGACGATGATCTTGCGGCCGGTCAGGCCGGCGTCGCCGTCCGGCCCGCCAATCTCGAAGCGGCCGGTGGGGTTGACGTGCCACTTGGTCTTCTTGGTGATCAAGCCGGCAGGGATCACGCTCTCGACGTAGGGGCGGATCACCGCCTCCAGGCGCTTGGGGGTGGCCATGTGCAGGCCGATGCGCTTCTTGTGCTGGGTGGAGACCACGATCTGCAGGATCTCGACAGGGCGGCCGTCCTCGTAGCGAACGGTGACCTGGCTCTTGGCGTCCGGCTCCAGTACCGGGCACTCGCCCGAGTGCCGTACATCAGCCAGCTTCTTGAGGATGTCGTGGCTGTATTGCAGCGTGGCCGGCATCAAGGCCGGGGTCTCGTCGCAGGCGTAGCCGAACATGATGCCCTGGTCGCCGGCGCCCTCGTCCTTCTTTTCGGTGGCATCGACACCCTGGGCGATATGGGCGGACTGCTCATGCAGGTGGCAGGCGTACTTGGCCTTGTTCCAGTGGAAGCCTTTCTGCTCGTAGCCGATGTCCTTGATCGCGGCGCGAACCTTGGGCTCGAGCGACTTCACGATCTCCTTGGTGAAAGCCTTGTTCTCGGACTTGGACCCGCCCGGTTTACTCGCGCGGACTTCCCCGGCCAGGACAATGCGGTTGGTGGTCACCAGGGTTTCGCAAGCGACCCGGGCTTCGGGGTCGGCGCTCAGGAAGGCGTCGACGACGGTGTCGGAGATCCGGTCGGCGACCTTGTCGGGGTGTCCCTCGGACACGCTTTCACTCGTGAAGATGTAGTTGGAACGGCTCAAGGGGTCGGGCTCCGGAATCTGGGGGAACAGGAATGCTGGCAGGAACCAATGTGGCGCAAGCCTATAAAGAAATCCTTATATCATGCCAAGGGCGAGCCTGAACCCAGGTCGGGACGCGCCGATCGACGACGTCGGCGGCCTGCAAGCCCGGCGCCAATCGACAGCACCACCATTCCAAAAAAGAGACCGTCGCCAATGCGGCTATAAAGGGTGGGCGCCGCCGGCGCAGGCAGGCGCGCATCGATCACGCCGGCTCGACCCAACTCCAGGCTCAACCCGGGAAGAAGCCGGCCATGAGCATCAATGACCGCCGATACTCCGGTTGGCGTGGATCGAACCATAGGCAGGCCCTGTTCGATGGCCCGATAGCTTGCAATGTTGAGATGTTGCCAGGGGCCGCTGGTGGCGCCGAACCAGGCATCGTTCGAGATGTTGAGTATCCAGGCGGGTCTGGTTGCGCCGGACCCCAGCCCGGGAAACAACGCTTCATAGCAGATCAGGGGCTGCATCGCCGGGATCCCCGGGATCAGAAGCGGGCGCGGCCGGGGACCCGGCGTAAAATCCTCCGGCATGCGAACGAGGCTGCGAATGCCCAGGCGCCCTGCCAGATCACCCAGCGGCAGAAACTCGCCAAACGGCACCAGTCGATGTTTGTCATAGTAGCCAGTGACCCGAAGCGCTTCCCCATCACGCTGAAACGCCATCAGAGTGTTGAAGTAGCGATAACCCCCGTCCGCCGTCGGCTCGACGCGGTTTGCGCCCATCACCAGGCGCTGGCCTGGCTTGAGGGCGTCGCGCAGGCGAGGAGCATATGGCGATTCCGGCCCGATCAAGTCGTTGATAACCGCTGGCAGGGCGCCCTCGGGCCAGATGATCAGGTCCGGGACACCGGACGCCGGGCGCTGGGACAGGTCGACATAGTCCTGGAAGACCTGATCGAGGTTCTCGGCCCTCCACTTTTCCTTCTGGTCGATATCGGCCTGCACGATGCGGATCAGTGGTGCGTCGGGCGTGTAGAGCGTACGCGCGGAGGCCGCCAGTCTGCCGGCCCCTCCGGCGAAGAGGCCAATCATCGCCACGCCCGTCGCCATTATTGCCCCTGCCTGGGCCAGGCGCGGGATTGGCAACATCAGAAGCGCTGGCGCTGCGCTGATCGCCAGCGTGATCCAGGTCAGGCCATAGGCCCCGACCAACGCGGCCGCCTGTGACGGCGCGCTGCCCGCCCGCCAGCTCTCACCCACCAGGTTCCAGGGGAACCCTGTGAGCACATGGCCGCGCAGCCACTCGACCACGGCGAAAACACCGGCGAAGACCAGAACCTTCCAGACACCATCCGGTCGAGCCAGCCGGTAGGCCAGACCAGCCAACCCCCAGAACAGCGAAAGCCCGCCCCCCATAAGCACGACCGCGAAGGGGGCCATCCAGCCGTAGACCCTTGGGTCCACCAGAAAAGGCTCAGCGATCCACCAGGTGGAGATCCCGAAGTAGCCCAGCCCGGCGAGCCACCCGAGCCAGAAGCTTGTCCTCAGCGGCCGTGCGCTGGCGATAGTTTCCAGCCTGAGCAGGATCAGGCTGTAGCCCAGAAGGCCCACGGCTACCCCGAACGGCGGATGCGCCAGGCCGGCTGCGAGACCGCCAAGCAGGGCCGTGAACGGCGCATACCAGGTGGGGCGGGGCACCGGGAGCTCAGCCGGCGATCGTTGGGCGGGCTGTCGAACGGTGCACGCGAACACGGGTCACCCGCCGCGGGGAGGCGGCGAGAACTTCCAGAACATAGCCGTCCGGATGCTCGATCCGCTCGCGTCGCTTCGGCACACGACCGGCCAAAGCATTGATCAGACCGGCCACCGTATCAATTTCCTCGTCCAGATCCTCCGGTGCCAGATCGACGCCCTCTCCGATGGCCTGTTCCAGCTCTTCCAGTGGCGCGCGGCCATCGACAATCCAGCCATCGTCGTCTTCGGCCACCGGCATGTAGGCCTGATCGCTCTCGTCGTCGTGCTCGTCTTCGATATCGCCGACCAGCGTTTCGAGCAGGTCCTCCAGCGTCACCAGACCGTCGACGCCGCCGAACTCGTCCATCACCAAAGCCATGTGGCTGCGCTTGGCCCGCATGGTGGTCAGCAGCCGCGTTGCGGCCATCGAGGGCGGCACGTAGAGTACCTCGCGGATCAGGTTATGGCGGCCTATCAGGATACGGTCTGTGGGTTTGGGCTTCCGGGTCGTGCGGGCCAGAAGCTTGAAAACATCCTTGACGTGGACCACACCGACCGGGTCGTCGAGCGTGTCGCGATAAACCGGCATGCGGCTGTGTTCGGCGTCCACGAAGCGGGCCACCAGTTCGGCGAAGGTGCTGCTGCGGTCCACGCCAACGATGTCCGTGCGCGGCTTCATCACATCCTCGACCCGGAGGGCCTGGAAGGCGCGCGCCTGGGTGACCAGCTCGCCGCCGGTTTCCAGCATCGGGTCAGGCCCGTCGTCAGCGGCATGTTCGGTTGTCCGGCGAAAGGCGTCGAACAGCCCCGCAAGGCCCCGCCAGAGGCGCGAGCCATTTCGACGGGATCGATCAGGATCGGTCATGCTCTCCCTCGCCGGCACCATAGGGGTCGGAAACCCCCAGTCTGCCCAGCACCGCACGCTCGAGGTCTTCCATGACCCCGGCTTCATCATCGCTCATGTGGTCGTATCCGAGAAGGTGCAGAACGCCATGCACCGTCAGATGTTGTAAATGGTCCGAGAGCGATTTGCCCTGCTCGGCGGCCTCGCGGGCGCAGGCGCCATAGGCCAGGGCGATGTCGCCCAGCAGGTTTTCAGGATTTGGACCCGCCGGGAACGACAGCACGTTGGTGGGGGCCGCCTTGTCGCGGAAGCGGGCATTCAGGTCCTGAACCGAGGCGTCATCGGTCAGCAGCACGGAGATGCTTTCTCCCCCTGCGGGTTGATTCCTGGCCGACAGCGCCGCCGCCGCCGCCGACCGCACCAGCGTTTCGGCCTCGGGCAGGGCGTCAGTCCAGGCAGAATCCTCGACTTCGATGTCGATCAAACTGTGCGCCCGCGCCTGGCCGCATCGTCGTCGTAAGCGCGCACGATACGCTCGACCAACGGATGTCGCACCACGTCCTCGGCTTCGAACCGGGTGACACCGATCCCTTTCACGCCCTCCAGAAGGCCAACAGCGTGAGCGAGGCCGGAATCGTTCGGGTGTGGCAGATCGATCTGTGTGGGGTCGCCCGTGACCGCCATGCGTGAACCTTCGCCCAGCCGGGTCAGCACCATCTTCATCTGGGCGCGGGAGGCGTTCTGGGCCTCGTCGACGATCACGAAGGCCTGACTCAGCGTACGGCCGCGGAGGAAGGCGATGGGCGCGACCTCGATCTCGCCCTTCTCGCGGCGGCGGCGTAGTTGCTCGGCGCCCAGGATATCGGTCAGCGCCTCCCAGACCGGCGCCATATAGGGATCGACCTTCTCGTTGAGATCGCCGGGCAGGAAACCCAGCCGCTCGCCCGCTTCAACGGCCGGTCGCGAGACGATCAGGCGGTCCACATCACCGCGCAACAGCATGCCCGCGCCATGGGCCACCGCCAGAAACGTCTTGCCGGTTCCTGCCGGACCGAGCCCGAACACCAGATCACAGCGCCCCAGCGCCTCAAGGTAGCGAGCCTGGTTTGGCGTCTTGGGCGCCACCTGGCCGCGACGGCCCACCGGCAGGGACTGGCCCGCCGCGCCGCGCGCGCCGGTTCCGCCGCGGGCCTGCCCGATGGCCACCCGCACATCAGCATCACCGACCTCAAGACCCTGGTCGGCGCGATCGGCGATAGCCTGGACGGCCTTCTTCGCCTGGCCGCGGGCCTTGGTGTCGCCGCTGAGCGACACGCCGCCGCCAGGTGTTTCCACCAGCACGCCGAAAGCGTCCTCGATCAGGGCCACATGACGGCTGTTGGTTCCGGCCACCGCGCGGACTGCGACGTCGGACAGCGGAATGAACTCCGGCGTGCGGCTCATGCGGGCGTCAGGGCCTCGGCCAGCACGCCAGACAGGCTCATGCGGGCTGCGGCCTCGATCCTCACCGGCACGATGAGGCCGATCATATGCGGCGGCGCGATGGCATGGACCGCCTGCAGATAGGGGCTGCGGCCGATCAGCTGACCCTCATGGCGGCCCGGGCGCTCGAACAACACCGGCAGGATCCGGCCCACCTGGCTCTGGTTGAACGCGCGCGCCTGTTCGTCCAGCAGGGCGTTGAGGCGCGCCAGCCGTTCGTCCTTGACCTCTTCGGCCACCTGGCCCGGCATGGCCGCAGCCGGGGTGCCGGGACGCCGGGAGTATTTGAACGTGAAGGCCGAGGCGTAGTTCACATCGCGGACCAGCTGCAGTGTCGCCTCGAAGTCGGAATCCCGCTCGCCTGGAAAGCCTACGATAAAGTCGCCGGAGATCGCCATGTCGGCCCGGCTCGCGCGGATCTTCTCGATCAATCGCACATAGCTTTCCGCCGTATGGGCGCGGTTCATCGCTTTCAGAATCTTGTCCGATCCCGACTGCACCGGCAGGTGCAGATAGGGCATCAGCGCGTCCAGATCGCCGTGCGCGGCGATCAGGGTATCGTCCATGTCGCGCGGATGGCTCGTAGTATAGCGAATGCGGTCGACGCCCGGGATTTCTGCCAGCCGTCGGGCCAGGCCGGCCAGGCCCTGACCTGCGTCGTTTGCACCATTGTAGGCGTTGACGTTCTGGCCCAGCAGGGTGATCTCGCGCACGCCCTGCGCCGCCAGGGACCGGGCCTCGGCCTCGATGTCCGCGGCCGGCCGCGACCACTCCCCGCCGCGCGTATAGGGTACGACGCAGAAGGTGCAGAACTTGTCGCAACCTTCCTGCACCGTCAGGAATGCGGTCACGCCGGTCGGCCTGCGGGTCGCCGACAGGACGTCGAACTTCTCCTCCGGCGCAAAATCCGCCGACAGCCGTTCGCCCCGGGCGCGGTGGCTTCGCGCGATCAACTCCGGAAGCTGGTGGTAGGCCTGCGGCCCGACCACCAGATCCACAGCGGGCTGGCGGCGCATGATCTCTTCGCCCTCGGCCTGTGCGACACAGCCGGCGACGGCGATCGTCATCATCTGACCTTCGGCCCGGCGAGCGTCCTTCATTTCGCGGATCTTGCCGAGCTCGGAATAGACCTTCTCGGTGGCCTTCTCGCGGATGTGGCAGGTGTTCAGCACCACCAGGTCGGCGTTCGCCGGATCATCGGTCATGCCATAGCCCAGGGGGCTGAGGACATCAGCCATCCGCTCGCTGTCATAGACGTTCATCTGACAGCCGTAGGTCTTGATGTAGAGGCGCTTGGGCGGCGCGGGCGCGGACATTCCGGGGTTATGGGGGCGCGGCCGCCGGGGCGCAAGTTTCGCGCTGCCCATCTGGCGGAACGGGCCTTCTCACAGACCCGTCGAAAGCGTATGCCGCGCCTCCGCAAATGCAGCATCACGGGACCGCACATGGATACCCAGACCCTGGTCGAGACGCTTCAGCTTGAACGGCTCGAGGTCAATCTGTTCCGCGGCACCACGTCGGACGAGGAAGCCCGCGAACGCATCTATGGCGGCCAGGTGATCGCCCAGGCATTGCTGGCGGCTTATGAGACCGTCGAGGATCGGGTCTGCCATTCCCTGCACTGCTATTTCATCCGGCCCGGCGATCCCAATGTGCCGATCATCTTTGACGTGGATCGCTCTCGGGATGGCGGTAGCTTCACCACTCGCCGGGTGGTGGCGATCCAGCATGGTCAGCAGATCTTCAATCTCGCAGCCTCGTTCCAGGTGGAGGAAAAGGGCTTTGAACACCAGCCCGAGATGCCTTTCGCTCCGGGCTGGGACACCGTCGAAGACGACACAGAAGTCCAGCGCCGCCGACTGAAGGACGCCCCGCCCGAGGCCCGGGCCTGGCTGGATCGGCCACAACCCATCGAGATGCGGACAGTAGACGGACGTTTCGACGTCGCCGCGCCCGTGCCGCGCGAGCCGTTACAGCAGGTCTGGTTCCGCGCCAAGGACACGATCGGCACCGACCCGCACATGCACCAGGTGATCATGGCCTATGCCTCCGACATGAGCCTGCTCGGCACTTCGGTCCGGCCGCACGGGGTGAGCTGGCAAACGCCGGGCTTTCAGTCGGCCAGCCTGGATCACGCCATGTGGTTCCATCAGCCCACGGACTTCAACGAATGGCACCTCTATCACCAGGAGAGCCCGTCGGCTTCCGGTGGGCGGGGCTTCAATCTGGGCTCGATCTACCGGGCGTCGGACGGCGTGCTGGTGGCGAGCTGCGCCCAGGAAGGGCTCATGCGGATGCGGCGTGTGAAGTAGTTTGTTCTTGATTTGTTCTTGACCTGACTTCGAACTCGAGTTATCGTCGCAAAACTCGGGGTGGCGTGACGGCGCGGGCCCGTATTGTGGGAGGGTTGGGGATGGCTGGAAAACAGCCTCATCGCGGGGCTGCGCGTCGAGAGACGATGCCCGAGTTTGTGGCTCGGCGGGCGCGGGAAGTCGCAAATCGAGGCTTGGCGGCTGAGATGGCTGCCTACGATGCCGTTAAGGCGGCCATTCGAACCGGGCAGGGCTATCGCCTGATGACGCCGGGAGAGGTGGTTACCTTTGGAGCAGGCCTGATTCAGCGCTCCAAACCTAGGCCCGCCGCGCCGCCGGCGCCGTCCGCGCGCTCAAAACCAAGCAGTCTCGACGACAGCCCAACCGCAAAAGCTGTAGGGGGTACGCTGGCGTATGCCGCTGGACTCGCTCCAGGCGCCGTCCGGGGGGCGGTGCATACAGGCCAAGGCGCCGTTGATGCCGCCCTATTCGCGCAGCGTTTGGCGAATCCCCTCGATCTGTTGCTCAGTCCATCCGGTCAGTCAGCGGTCGCCCAGGCGTCCAATGCGGGCCGATTGTTCGCCGACTACGCGGTGGAGGGCGTGCAGAACCCATCGAAGGTCCGTAACGACTTGACGTCTGCTTTCCAGGATTTCCGCATCAAACACGATCCGACTGTCACGCCGGCTGCCGATACCTTGGGCGGCGAGATGAAGCGGACATTCGCGCTT
>NZ_JBILRO010000005.1:0-38686 GCF_044372605.1 Phenylobacterium sp. | reverse complement strand
GTATCCTTGGCCGCGGGCGGAGGCGCCATTCGCGGAGCCGCCAGTTTAGGTCGGGTCGCAAAGGCCGCCAACGCGACCGAGCGCGCCTATCTGGCCGCGAACCCTGGTATCGAAGCGAGTTTTGCGCGGCCATACTCTAAGAAGCTCATGAGCCATCATATTCTGAACCGCGGCGCGAAACTGCCGAAGGTGCTAGGCGGCGGACCCTACCCGGAGTGGCTCATCGAGAGCGAACTCAACAAAATCCGCCATGACCCGGGTGTGACATATCGCGATCTCTACCGAAATCACCGCGGTGTAGGCGGAGATCGGCATTTCTCTGGCGGAAAGATTCCTGACAAGTTTGGCGGAGGTCGGTGGAGAACCGAGGACTTGGGTTGGGACACCTATGGTCCGCTTGATCGGTTGAACTATGGGACCTCACCGTACACAAAAGGGGTAGTCGGACCCGTCCTTGTCGGAGGTGTAGTCGACAAGCGCACCCGCGGAGAGGCACCATGATTGTGCGGGAGTTTGCAGAGTTCAAGACCACAATCCCCGAAGATGGCGACCACTACGCCGAAGGCGGGAAGGCTTACGCTACCGACGTCGCCATCGCGATCAGCGAGATCCTGAACGATATTGGATACGACGCCGATCCGCCGGAGAATGCGGGCGATCACGGCTGGGACTTCGAGGTCCGGATCAAGGGGTATCCGGAAGGAAGCCGCGTCTGGTGCACGATCACCTTGATCGGAGACTACGTTCTACGGTTTGAAAACAAGACCTGGGGATGGCGGGGAAGGGCGCGAAAACGCTATCCGCAACCCTATGTCGACGCTCTGCGCGATCTGAGTCAGGCGATCAGGGCCGACCCGAGGTTCTATGATTTACGCTGGGCGGATCATTTCGACGACCTCGAGACCGACAAAGCCGCACCCGACCCTGTGGGCGAAGGGTAGCTGGTGACCAGCGACGCCCGCGATCTCGGACAGTCTGGAAAGTCCGATGCCTACTCCACCTCGTCCGGCTTCACAGCCACCACCTCGCCTGCGTCGATCCGCACCTCGGGCACAGCCTCGCGGGTGAAGGGCAGGTACCATGTCGCCCCATGTTCAGGCTGGACTTCCAGCAAGTCGCCGGCGCCGAAGTCCTGCACCGCCTTAACCTTGCCCAGCGGCTCGCCATCCGGCGACACGACCGCCAGTCCGATCAGGTCGGTGACATAGAACTCGTCGTCGTCGGGTTCGGGCAGATCGGCGCGGGCGATGTAGAGTTTCAGGCCGCGCAGGGCCTCGGCCTGATCGCGGGTCTGGACCTCGCGGGTCCAGACCACGACGCTGCCCTTGGAGGCGCGGCCTGACGTGATGGTAAGGCCGGGCGACCCGTCCTCACGCAGCAACGCACCATAGTCCACCAGAGCCAGCGGCTCGGCGGTAAAGCTGGTGATGCGGATCTCGCCGCGGACCCCGAAGGCGCCCGCGACACGACCCACCTGGATGAGATCCTGGCTCATCCAGTCGCTCCCTAGGCCTTGGGTTCGCCTTCGGGGGCGGCCTCAGCAGCAGCCGACTCTTCGGCCGGAGCCTCGGTAGCGGGGGCTTCTTCGGCGGCGGCAGGTTCAGCGGCGACTTCTTCCGCAGCCACAGGTTCAGCGGCGGCTTCAGCCGGAGCCTGTTCAGCGGGTGCAGCTTCGGGAGCAGCTTCCTCGACGACGGCCGGGGCTTCCTCGGCCACCGGCTCCTCGACCACCGGCGGCGGATTGGCGGCGGCCTCAGCGGCGGCGGCCGCGCGATCGGCTTCCTTTTGCGCCTTCTCCTCGGCGCGCTCGTTGGCCTTGCGGCCAGGCTTGCCCTTGGTCGGGTTGTTGCTGGCGGTCCATTTCACAACGCCGACCTTGCCGAGCTCACGCGCCACGCGGTCGGTGGGCTGGGCGCCCTTGGCCATCCATTCCTGGATGCGCTCGACCTTCAGGACCACGCGGTTCGGGTCGTCCTTCTTGAGCAGGGGATTGTAGGTTCCGACCTTCTCGATGAAGCGACCGTCGCGGGGCGAGTGGCTGTCAGCGATCACGACGGAATAGTAGGGGCGCTTCTTGGTGCCGCCACGGGCGAGACGAATTTTCAACATGGGATAGATCCTTGGTTTTCTGTCTATTTCTTGAACGGGTTAAAGCCTTGCGGCAGGCCACCGCCGCCGAGGCCGGGGAGTTTCGGCATGCCGCCGGGCATGGATTTCAGCTTGGCGGCCATCTCTTCCATCTGCTCGGGCGTTGGCGCCTGGCCGCCGCCCATCTGGGCCAGTTTCGACATATCCATGCCGCCGCCGCCCAGCATCTTGGCCATCTGGCCAAAGCCCTTGCCGCCGTTCTTGCTCAGCGACTTGAAGGTGTCGGCCATCTGCCGGTGTTGCTTCAACAGGCGGTTGATCTCGGCCACGTCGACCCCGGCGCCCTTGGCCACGCGGCGTTTTCGCGAGGCAGCCAGGATGTCCGGTTTTGATCGCTCCTGCTTCGTCATCGACGAGATGATCGCCAGCTGACGGTCGAAGGTCTTGTCGGACAGACCGCTCTGGGCGATCTGTTGCTTCATCTTCTGTACGCCGGGCAGCAGGCCCATCATGCCTTCCATGCCGCCCATACGCTTCATCTGGCTGAGCTGGTCGGCCATCATGTCGAGGTCGAACTGGCCCTTGGCCAGCTTGCGCGCCGTGGCTTCCGCCTTGGCCATGTCGAGTTCTTGCGTCGCCTTCTCGACCAGGGCGACCACGTCGCCCTGACCCAGGATACGGCCGGCGATCCGCTGGGCGTCGAAGACGTCGAGGCCATCGATCTTTTCCGATACGCCGAGGAACTTGATCGGCAGACCGGTGACGGCGCGCATGGAGAGGGCTGCGCCGCCCCGGCCATCGCCATCGGCCCGGGTCAGCACCAGGCCCGTCAGCGGCAGACGCTCATGGAAGGCCTTGGCGGTACGCACCGCGTCCTGACCGGTCAGGGCGTCGGCGACCAGCAGGGTTTCGGCGGGGCTGGAGATCTTCGCGATCTCGGCGGCCTCGCTCATCATCGCCTCGTCCAGCGTGGTGCGGCCGGCGGTGTCGAGGATCAGGATATCGAAGCCCTGGAGGCGGGCCGACTGCATGGCGCGGCGGGCGATGTCGGGCGCGGCCTGGCCGGCGACGATGGGCAGGAAGCTGGCGCCGGCCTGCTCGGCCAGCATGCCCAACTGCTCCATCGCGGCGGGGCGCCGCGTATCCAGCGATGCCATCAGGACCTTCTTGCGCTCGCGCACAAGCCGCAGCGCCAGCTTGCCCGCGGTGGTGGTCTTGCCCGAGCCCTGCAGGCCGGCCATCAGGATCACCGACGGCGGGTTCAGCGAGATGTTGAGGCCCTCGGCCTCGCCGGTCCCGCCCAGCATGTCGACCAGGCCGTCGTAGGTGATCTTGACCACCTGATCGGCGGGGCGCACCGAGCGGATCACGGCCTCGCCGGTGGCGGCCTCGGTCGCCTTGGCGATGAAGTCGCGCACCACCGGCAGGGCGACATCGGCCTCGAGCAAGGCGACGCGGATCTCGCGCATCACCTCGGTGACGTCCTTTTCGGACAGCACGCCGCGGCCCGAGAGCCGGTCAAATACCGAAGACAGCCGATCTGTCAGCGCGTCGAACAAACTCGTCTCCTATAGCCAAAACGCAGTCGACCCCCGTGGACGATCACGTCGACGGGGGGCCTCGCCGCCCTCGTCTCAGATAAGTCCTGAGGGTCGTGGCGGTAGAGGGCGCTGACCAAGGTTGGCGCCGGAAGGGGCGGCTTATGCGCCGAAGAGGGTGTTCAGGTCAAGGAAGGGGGCTTTTGCAAGCTAACGTCGGCTCTTCCTGTCGCCTGCCGCGTCAGGGTTGGCTTCATTCTGTCGCCGCCTCAATCGCATCGATATCCGGGTCGGACAGCCCGAAATGGTGGCCGATCTCGTGGATCAGCACGTGGGTGACCAGTTCCTCGAGGGTCACCTCGCCATTCTCGGCCCACTCGTCGAGGATGGGTCGACGATAGAGGAAGATCCGGCTCGGCTCGGGCTCCGCGCCGAAGCCGGAGCGCTCGGCCAGGCTGACGCCTGAATAGAGGCCGGTCAGTCCAAACGGGTCCTCCATGCCCAGCTCGGCCAGGACGTCGGCTTCCGGAAAATCATCGACCCTGATCACCACCTCACCGGCCAGCCTGCGAAAGGCCTCGGGAAGGGCGGTGAAGGCGTGACCCGCGATCTCGGCCAGGTCGTCGAGGCTGGGCGCATGGCCGGTCACGGGGTTACTCATCAGGCATGACAATATGTGGCGCCTCTGGCGGCCGGATTTCAAACAGGCCGATATCCAGCGGCTGTTGCGGTTTGACGGGGCGCAGCGGCGTGCGCGCAATCGCCTGCAATGTTTCAGGCGTCAGTTCCTGTTTTGACTTGCGCGCCTGCCGGGCCTGCGGTGCCTCCAGCGGTCGCTCGGCGGTGGCGATGCGCCAGTAGGAGATGCTGAGCCGCCAGACCGTCTGCGGCGGCCGGGGCGGCGTCGGCCAGCGTTGGCCGTCCACGAAGGTGGGCTCGACCGATCGGGCGCGGGGTGTTCCCTCGGCCACCTGCTCAATCAGGCGGCAAAAGCGCTCTTCCGGGTCTGGCGTAGAACCCGTTCGCTCGTCGTCCACGCGACCAGCATAGGCGTCGAGCGCAGCAGTGCGGGTCGCGAAGGCCGGGCCAACGGCGTCGGTGGTGAAGACGACATCCACTCCAGCCCGACGGCGCGCGTCGCTCATCCGGCCGGCGCGGCCGAGCGGGCGCAGAAGGGCCTGCTCAGCGTTGGCGGCCAACGGGTAGAGGATCGCGGTCATCGGGGCATTCTGGCGGAAAAACCTTTCCGAATGAACGCCCGTCGCGCGTGCGGGCGATCAAACCCCGGCCTAAGGTGTGGAAGACTGATTCGCCGGGGCGTTCATGAGTGCGCACGAACTGATGCTGGCGGCAGCGGCGGGCGCAGTCTGCCTGGCGCTTTCGACCGTCCTCTGGGCCTTTGCCCAGCGTCGCGCTGCGGATCGTCGCGTGGCGGACCTGATGACCCGCATCCGTCGCCTGGAGGCCGGGGCCGAGACCGCCCAGGCCTCGGCAGAAGCTTTCGATTCCGCTCTGCTGGCCGTGGAGGATGGCCATTGTCTGCTGGCCTCAGGCGAAGAGAGTCTGGGTGTTTGCTGCGAAGCCCTTGGCCTGGTCGGGGGCGATCCGCAGGCCATGCTCAACGCCTTGATGCGGGCGGATCCCGACCATGCGCGACGGCTCCGCGCCCTGTTCGAGCGCGGTGAACCCTGCGCCTTCGAGGTCAAGGGGCCGGGCGGCGTCTGTACTGTGGAGGGCCGCGCCGCCGGCGCGCTGGCCTGGTTGCGGGTGTCTGCGGTGCTCGGAGAAGATCCCGGCTTGCCCACCGCACCGCGGTTCGCCGCCTTTCTTGACGCTCGCATAAGCCCGGCCTGGATCGCAGCGGCCGACGGCTCGCCGGTATGGGTCAACGCCGCCTGGCTCAAGGCCGTGGACGCCGTCAGCCTCGATGACGCGGCGCGCCGGGGTGCGGCTTTTGATCGTGGCGCCGACGCCATCGCCTGCGAGGCGGCCAACCTTGGCCAACGTCGTGAGGCCATGCGCTGGCTGAGCCTCGGGGGCCGCCGCCGTGCGTTCCATATCGCCGCCCAGCCCCTGGAAGGTGGAGGCGTCGGCGTGTGGACCGAGGACCTCACCGATCTTGAGGAGGCCCGGGAGGACGCCAGGCGCAATGTCGAGGCCCACGACGAGACGCTGAACCGTATCGACGACGCGGTGGTGATCTTCGACCAGGCCAAGCGGCTGAAGTTCCATAATACCGCCTTTGCCGAACTCTGGAGCCTGGAGCCGGCCTGGCTGACCGAGCGGCCAACCCACGGCGAAGTGCTGGATCGCCTGCGCCAGCGCCGCCGCATTCCCGAAACCGCCGACTACGCCAAATGGAAGGCTGCCGAGCTCGAACATTACGAACACCTGGACGCGGCGCCCGACGACATGTGGAGCACGCCGGACGGACGGACGTTGCGCGTGGCGCGCCAACCGCATCCGATGGGCGGGCTGCTGCTGCTGTTTTCCGACATCACCGGCGAGCTGAAGATGAAGGCCCAGTACAACGCCTTGATCCAGGTCCAGCAGGCCACACTCGACAAACTCTCCGATGCGGTCGCCGTGTTCGGGTCCGACGGCCGGATCCGTCTCCACAACGAGAGCTTCGAGAAGTTCTGGAACATCACGCCGCTCCAGCTGGAGGCCGCAGGCGACTTCGAGGGCGTGGTTGAGCTTTGCGTCCACAAGCTGCACGACATGACGTTCTGGAAGGAGCTCAAGGGCCGCGTCGCCGACCCCGACCCGTCCGCGCGCATGCCGATCACCGGCGAGGCCCAGACCTCCGACGACCGCACCCTGGAGTATCGCTCGCGGCCGCTGCCCGACGGCGCCACCCTGATCGCTTTCACCGACGTCACCGACGCACGTCGGCTGGAAAGTGCGCTGGCGGACCGTGAGCAGGCCTTGAGCGAAGCCGAGCGGCTGAAGCGGGATTTCGTCGGCAACGTCTCCTATGAACTGCGCACGCCGCTCACGACCATCATCGGCTATTCCGAGATGCTGGAACACGCCGGAGATGCGCTTCCGGCGCGCTCGCGCAGCCATGCAGCCGCCGTGAAGGCCGCCGCCATCCAGTTGGCCCGCTCCATCGACGACGTCCTCGACATGGCCCAGATCGACGCTGACGAGATGGCGCTCAACCTGACCGAGGTGAACGTGGCCGATCTCCTGAGCGAGGTGGTGGCCCGCTGGCGCGATGACACGGCCGCCGGCGGCATCCAGTATGTGCTGCAGAGGGCCGATGGTGTGGGCGTGATCCGTGGCGATCGGCGGCGCCTGGCCCAGATCCTCGACCACCTGATTGAAAACGCCGTCGCCCAGACACCCGCCGGCGGCACGGTGACGGTGGCGGCCCGCAAGACATCCGGCGAGGTTCAGCTCAAGGTCTCGGACACCGGACGCGGGATCCCGTTCCACGTGCAGGCGCACATCTTCGACCGCTTCATCGGCCGCGAGCGCGGCGGGCCGGGCCTCGGGCTGGCGCTGGTCAAGGCGCTGACCGAGCTGCACGGCGGCTGGGTGGCGCTCGAGAGCGAACCCGGCGCCGGCGCCACCTTCACCTGCCACCTGCCCGAGGAAACCCAGACTGTGAGCCAGCCCCGGCTAGGCTTTGGTTGAGCGGGTCAAGCACACGGAACTATCATGCGGATCATTGGCATAGCGGCAGCCCCGGCCCAGGAGCTGCTCAAGCGCCTGGATGCCAACACCGTTAAGGAACTGCGCACCTTCGCACCATGATGGGGTCTCAGATCGCCGTATAGCCGCCGTCGATGACCAGTTCGGCGCCGGTCATGAAGCTGCTCTCGTCCGAGGCCAGGAAGACAATCCCGTCCGCGATCTCGCGCGCGACACCCAGGCGGCCCATGGCATGCCGCGAGATGATGCCGTCGCGCATTTCATTGCCATTATCCGACTGCTGGATCGCGTTGATCACCATCGGGGTCTCGATGAAGCCCGGATGCACGGAATTCACCCGCACGCCCAAGGGTGCCAGCTCAAGCGCGGTGGACTTGGTCAACATCAGGACCCCGCCCTTGGATGCGCAATAGGCCGGCGCTCCGGCCAGGCCGACTTTGCCCAGGATTGAGGACAGATTGATGATCGAGCCGCGGCCGGCTTCGACCATCGCCGGCGCGACGGCCTTCATGCCCAGGAAGGTGCCATCGAGGTTGATGGAGATCATGTTGCGCCAGGCTTCGAACGTCACCTGAAGCAATGGCCCCCCGCCGCTGGCGATGCCGGCGCTGTTGACCAGAATATCCAGGCGACCGAACCGGGCCATGACGGCAGCGACCACCTCGGACCATCTAGCTTCGTCGGTCACATCCTGCGCCATGAAGACGGCTGTGTGGCCTTCTGCCGTGATCTCATCGGCCACCGCCTGTCCTGCCTCGGCGGACATGTCGGTCAGTACGATGGCCGCACCCTCGCGCGCCAACCTGCGCGCGCTCTCCGCGCCGAGTCCCGACGCGCCACCCGTGATCAGCGCCACCTTGTCCTGAACCCGCCCCGCCATTGCTCCGCTCCCTCGTGCTGCTGTTTGAAACACCTTAGCCACTGGATGAGGGCCGAGTCCCACGCTCCAACGCCCACCGGCAATTTCGGGATTGATTATAGTTTAGCACTAAATCATAATCATCGCAGGCGACGGGCCCGCCAGCGGGGCGTGATCTTCCGCGCCGGTGGAGCCAGACGCATCATGCGCCCGTTCTATCTTGCAGGCGCCGCCCTGCTGCTGTTCCAGGCCTTCGGGATCTTCCTGCCAATGAGCGTCCTCGGCGCCGCAATCGACTGGCCGGCCAGTCTCGATTTCCCAGCGGCCCAGGTTTTGCCGCTGATTCACGCCCAGGAGGAGGCCGTCCGCCTGGGCTATGGCCTGTATCTCGGCTGGTCGCTGACCTTCGCCGCCAGCGCCGCCCTGATTGTCGGCCTGGCCAGGGGTGACAAGCCCATGAGCGCACTGGCCACCCTGGCCATTGGGCTTGGCGTCGCCTCGGCGCTTGCGCGCGCGATCGGTATCGTGCGCTGGCTGACAGGCTCCAGCGCCCTGGCAGACGCCTATGCTCTTGCCCCCGCAGGGTCATCCGAACGCCTCGCCATCGAGACGACCCAGATGGCGATCAACGCCTATGGCGGCTCTATCGGCGAGGATCTGGGCGTCTCGGCATTCGCCGCCCTCTGGTTGATTTTCGCTGGCGCCGTGATCCTGAAGGACAGGGGCCTCCCGGCCTGGCTGGGCTGGCTCGCCTTCCCCGTCGCCGCCGTCTCGGCCATGCCCGCTGTCGCTCTCGTAGGTCTGCAGTCGCCCGTCGATGTGGTGATCGCCACCACCGCCATGCTGCTCTGGATCGCCGCCGCGGCGGGCGTGCTGGGCCTCCGAGGCTTGAAAAGGGTTTGAGCCAGACCGGCTCATCGCCTATCCTCGGCGCGTGATGTCGCCCCTCGGGGCGGTGTTGCAATGACATCGCGTCGGTAACGGGAATTGAGTGCGGTCGCCTGCGCGTCCAAATCTCAGGCTGTCCCTGCAACTGTAAGCGGCGAGCGTGATGCGCACGCGGTCTCTCATTCGGGACTGCAGCCACTGGGACTGACCCGTTCATGCGGGAACGTCCTGGGAAGGCGCGCATCGGGCGTTGACCCGTGAGCCAGGAGACCGACCGGCGCGGGTCGCTCTTGCCGGGCTCAGGGATTGGCCAGGCGCGAAAAGACTTCGTCTGAGCGACGAACGTGCGGTCGGGGCCGCATCGGTGTTTGCCGGGGGACGCTCACGCGTCCGTCCGCCGACGACGCCGACCGTTCGCGCGGACGCCCTGGCCATTCCTCGCTCGACGCCCGGAATGTGATTCTGGTCATGAAAATTCTGATCTCTCTTATCGCCTTGGCTGCTGCGCTCGCTCCCGACGCGGTCTCCGCCCAGACCCCGAAACCCACCGTGGTGGACACCCTGGTGGTCACCGCCACCCGCTCGGGCAAGGCTCAAACCACGGTGCAGATTGGCGGCTCCGTCACCCTGCTTTCGCCCGAGGTTCTGGAACGCCGCCAGTTGCGCGACGTCTCCGACATCCTGCGCGATGTGCCGGGCGTCGCCGTCAGTCGCATCCCCGGCCAGGTCCAGGTCCGCCTGCGCGGGACCGAGGGCAACCACACCCTGGTCCTGATCGACGGTATCGAGGTTTCGGACCCCTTCGCCGGGGAGTTCGACTTCGGCTCTTTGATCGCCGATGACGCCGCCCGCGTGGAGGTGCTGCGCGGTCAGCAAAGCGCCCTCTACGGCTCCGACGCCATCGGCGGGGTGATCCACTACATCACCGGCACCGGTCGTGAGGCGCAAGGCGCCAGCGCCCGAATCGAGGGCGGATCGTTTGGTGCCTTCAACGCCGCCGGTCGAATCGCCGGCGTCGTCGGTGACCTCGACGCCGCCCTGACAGCCTCGCTTGTAACCACCGAGGGATCTCCCGGAGCCCGGGGCGGCACGCGGAATCTGGGCCGCCAGAGCGGCGCAATTTCCCTCAAGTCCACCTGGTCGCCCGCGCCAAACCTGCGTCTGACCGCCGTAGGCCGCCTTGCCCGCACAGCAGGCGACAACAACAACAGTGAGTCCCGCACCGCCAGCCCCACCTTTGGCTTCATCATCGACAGCCCCGGCGTCCGCTTCGAACAGCGTTCGCTGAACGGATCCCTGCGCGGCGAACTCGACCTGCTGGACGGCCGCTGGACCCACGCCCTCTCGGCTCAGGTCGCCGACTACCAGCGCGATGGCTTCAACCTGCGCGGCCGCAGTTCCGGCAACGAAGGCCGCCGCAGCAAGGCCGCCTACGAGACTTCCTTCCGGCTCGGCCAGGAGACCGCCCGCCAGCACCTGACCTTCGCCGCCGACGCCGAGCGCGAGACCTTCCGCAACACCGACCCTTCCGGCTTCGCCTCAAGAGGTCGCCGCAACGCCGGCAACCTGGGGCTCGTCGGTGAGTACGGTCTCGATCTGAACGATAACGCCGCTTTCGGCGCGTCAGTCCGCCACGACGTCAACGACCGGTTTGCCGACGCCACCACCTGGCGGGTCCAGGGCAGCTACCGCCTCGCCAACGACCTGCGCCTGCGCGCCGCCGCAGGGTCCGGGGTCAAGAATCCTGGCTTCTATGAACTCTACGGCTTCGTGGACGGGCGCTTCATCGGCAATCTGGACCTCAAGCCCGAGCGCTCCGAGGGCTGGGAGGCCGGCGTTGAACGGGCGTTTGCCGATGGTGCCATTCTGGTGGGGGCGACGTACTTCGACAGCCGCCTGAAGGACGAAATCTTCACCAGCTTCCCGCCGCCGCGCTTCATCGCCTCGCCGGCGAACCGCGCCACCCTCTCAAAGCAGCGCGGGGTCGAGACTTTCGTCCGCGCCCAGCTCACCCCGGCCTGGCGCATCGATGCGTCCTATACATATCTGCGCGCCCGCGAAAACGGCGTCGAGGAAGCCAGGCGTCCGGACCATATCGCCAGCGCTGCGCTCAACTGGCGCGCACCGGGCGATCGGGGCGGCGTCAACCTGGTCGTCCGCTATACGGGCCGCCAGACCGACCTGGCCTTCATCAACCGCAACTTTGTGCCGTCCCGCGTAACCCTGAACGACTACACGCTGGTCAACCTGAACGGCGACCTGAAGATCAACGACAGCCTTGCCCTGTTCGGCCGGGTCGAGAACCTGCTGAGCGCCGACTACGAAGACGTCTTCAGCTTCGTCAGTCCTGGCCGCACCGCTTACGCCGGCCTGCGCGCGCGATTCTGAGATCTAGGGCACCGCGACGGCGTGATGCAGCTCGAGGCCGACGGCGTGGTTGCGGGGAAACCCCTTCCACGCCGCGCCAGGCCCGCCGGGGCTGATCGCGCCATAGCCTGCAGGGCCGCTGGTCGGCCATTTCGTTGCGTTGGAAAATGGCGTGTCGGTGGTCAGGTATGCCAGGCGGCTTGCATCGCCCTTGACCCAATAGTCCAGGAAGGCGGTGATCATGTGCTGCTGGACCGCCGCCGTGCGCGCCTTGCTCCAGACCGGGTCCTCGAACCAGTCCTGATCCCAGATCCGGGCTCGCATCTGATCCGGCGCGCCGTTCATGCCAATGTTGTGACCGCCGTTCTGGAACACCAGCAGATAGCGGTCGGCCTTCACCGCCTGCTCAAAGATCGTTCGCACCCCGTCGGCGAAACCCACCGTGCGGTCGCGGTCCCCGCCGATCACAAGCAAGGGAGTTTTGAGGCCGGCAAGACCAACCGGCCCCCAGGCCCTGAAGCTCCCGCCACCCGCCGGCGCCATCACCGCCACGGCCTTCAATCCTGGAATGGCGAAGTCACCCGCCCTGTCCCCGCCGCGCGCATAGGGCTTCATCTGTCCACCTGGAACGGCGAGCGCCGCCCGTCCTGCCGGATCAAGGCTGGCCCCGGCCACGGTCAGGGCGCCGTAGCCCCCCATGGAATAGCCGACCACCGCCACCCGATCCGGATCGAGGTTGGTGAGGCTCCCGTCCCGCGCCTGGGCGATAAGGGCCCGGGCCACAAAGCTGATGTCCAGCGGCCGCCGGAGCAACGGCTGCCCGGCCCTGGACAGGTCGCTGATATCCGGATCGCGGTGATGGATCGCGGCCACCACATAGCCCTTGGAGGCCAGGTTCTCGGTCAGCCAGGTCATGGCCGCGGGCGTCCCGCTATAACCGTGCGAAACAATCACCAGCGGGAATCGTCCAGCAGCTGGCGCCGCGCCGCGCACCGCCAGACCTTCCACTGTAAACGCCGCCGGCTTGCGCGGCGGCTCGCTGGGCAGGCTGTCCGCATAGGTCACGGTCCTGGCGCCCGTCCGCACCACCGCCGGGTACCAGATGTCCACAGGCAAAACCCGCTCCGCCCCGCCCGGCTGGCTGCGGTCCGTCAGGGTGATCGCACGCAAGCCTACGCCATGCGGCCCCAGCCGGGCCAGCTCCGGCGCATCGACGCCCGGCCGGCTGAGTGGTTCCGCCGACGCCCCGGCGCACCAGAGGGCCAGCGCCAGTCCGATCCAGACTCTCGACATTCTCCGCCCTCCACCGTGTCCTGCGCCCGCTGTAGGCGGACCGCGAGAGTCGCACCAGACAAAGCGGGAACAAACCCGTCTTATTGTCTACCGGCCCCGGGCGTTGCAGTTTCGCCCCGTTCAATATCGGAGCTTACCATGCCGGCGAAGAAGACAGCCATCAGCCACCTGAACAACGGCCGGACCCCGCATATCGTCCACATGATCCCCCCGGGCGCCCCGGGCTTCAGGGAGGCGATGGGCGGCGCGATGGTGGTCTCCAGTCCGGCGGAGGTCGACGCTCTTGTCCGTACCCTCGGCCCCGGCGAGGTGGTGACCCTGGATGATCTTCGCGCGGCGTTGGCGCGACGCCACGAGGTGGCGGTCGCCTGTCCGGTTTCAACGGCCATCTTCGCCAATATGAGCGCCCGCGCCGCCGAGGAGCGCCGCGCAATGGGGGTATCCGCAGACGAGCTTACGCCGTGGTGGCGCGTTCTGAAACGCGGCGGTCTTCTGAACCCGAAGCTTCCAGGGGGTGTCGAGATGCAGGCCTACAGGCTCCGGGAAGACGGCGTGCGCTGCAGCTCCCTGGGTCGCCACATAGGCGTCCACGACTTTGAGTCCCGCCGCCCGTCAGACCCGATCGAAGTACGGGTTCCGGAAATCTGAGGGCCTGGTTTGCGCATGCCGATCAAGGCGGCGCATTTCCACCACCGCCTACCGGGAAACCCACGGCGCCCGGGTCCGCGACGACGACTTGGCTGCGGCCTGCTCCCGCTGGAATCGTCCGCCCCGGGGCGGCTTGGGACGCGCGGCCAGCGCCGCCTGTTTCAGGCGGAGCACCCGCTGGATCGGGGTCTCGTCGGGATCATCGGTCATGGCCGGGATTGAGCCACGAACCCCGCACGCCGCTTAGTGCTGGCTTTCCGGCAGGTTGACGACCAGGCCGTCCAGCGCGTCGCTCATCTTGATCTGACAGGCGAGGCGGCTGTTGGGCTCAACACCCTCGGCGAAGTCCAGCATGGACTCTTCCATGGCCGACTTCGTGCCGGTCTTCGCCAGCCATTCGTCTTTCACATAGACGTGGCAGGTGGCGCAGGCGCAAGCCCCGCCACAGTCGGCGTCGATGCCGGGAATGTTGTTCTTCACGGCCCCTTCCATGACGGTCAGACCGTTCTTGACGTCGATGACGGTCTCGGTGCCGTCGTGCTGGATATAGGTGACTTTAGCCATACGCCCCTCATACGCCGCGTTCAGGCGGCGACCTCTTTCATGGAAATGGTTGGGTCCGCAAGTCTGGCTTTGTCTACCGGCTTGCGATTCAGGATCAGAAGCTTGCCCATCATGAACTCGGGGGGCGAGTTGATCGCCTCCACGGACTGCACCTGGTCACCCTTCAGATGGAATATTGCGAACTTCGCGGTCGCGGGATCGCCACGCAGGATCACGTTGTCCGCGTCGAACGCATAGCCTGCGATCTGCAGCTTCAGGTCAAACTGGTCCGACCACTGCCAGGGACATTCCCCGGCCGGGCGGGGGCGGCCCATGATGGCGCACGCGACCTGTTTGGCCTGCTCCAGGGCGTTGGGCACGCTTTCCATTCGGAACATGCGATCATAGATCGGCATTGGCCGGTAGGCCACGTCGCCGATGGCGAAGATGGCGGGGTCGGAGGTGCGAGCGTCCAGGTCCACGACCACGCCGCGCGAGGTTTCCAGGCCGGCAGCCTTGGCCAGTTCATCGTTGGGGTGCGCGCCGACCCCCACCACCGCAGCGTCGCAGGCGATCGTGCGGCCATCGGCCAGGGTCACGCCCGCGACCTTGCCGTCCTGGCCTTCGAACCCGGTGACGCTGGCGCCAAGTTCAAAGCGCACGCCGTGCTTTTCGTGATAGCCCTTGAAGAAGGTCGAGAGCGGCTCGGCCGCCACGCGCGCCAGCAGACGGGCCTCGCGCTCGATCACCACCACCTCGGCGCCCAGGGCCCGGCCCGAGGCGGCGACCTCAAGGCCGATATAGCCCCCGCCGACAACGGCCAGGGTCTTCCCGGGCCCGACCGCGGCCTTCAGCGCCTCGGCGTGGGCCGCCGTGCGCAGGAACAGGATGCCGTCGAGATCCGCGCCGGGGATCGGCAACGCAATCGCCCGCGCGCCGGTCGCCAGGATCAGGGTGTCGTAGTTCAACGCATCGCCGCTTGACAGGGCCACTGTCCTGGCCGCGCGATCAATGGCGGTCGCCGTTACGTCGGGTCGGAAGTCGATGTTGTTCTCGGCGTAGAATTCCAGCGGCTTCAGGGCCAGGGAGTCGGCGTCGGCCTCACCCTTCAACCAGGCCTTGGACAGCGGCGGGCGCTGATACGGCGGGATCGGTTCATCACCGATCAGGGTGATAGGGCCCCCATGGCCATACTGGCGCAGCAGAGCCGCAGCGGTTCCCCCTGCATGCCCCGCGCCCAGGATCACCACATGTGCGTCGCTCATGGCTTACTCGATGCCCAAAAGTGACAGTGGCGTCAACTTAAGCCTCTTTACCCCGACCTATCAATGACGCGGCTGATGACCCCGTCGCGGGCGGTCGGGCAGCCAGCACCGCATCGTTTCCAGGGAGGCTGGCAAATCTGCGCCAGAATCAAGAAGCCCCGACCGAGGTGTGACGTCCTCGTGCCGGGGCGATGGTCTTGACGAGCGCCGTGACTGGAGATCCGGAGCATCGCCTGCCGCAGCCCGAGCTGGCTGCGATTAGCTCAAGCACCGTAGCACCAACATTGCCGTCGGCCAAATCACTTTCATTTGTGAGGCATCGGGGAAGGCGCGGTCCTGACGCTCTCCTTCGTCAGGACCGCCCAGCCCTCTGCAGCGCGACCTTGGGCTCGGAACACGCACTGCATCTGACTGATGCGCCTGGTCAGGGGCGCAATATCCGACCTGAACTTCTCCAGAAAGCCCAGGATCGTGGAAGAGACGTCACGCGGCAGAGCTTTCCCTACGCGGCCCCGAAAATTAAATTGCGGCGGAAAGAGTGATCCCCACCGTCACCGGCCGTTGCGGGGTGATCTGGCGAACGAGGCCAGGATTGAAGGGATTACCAAACGCGAAGGTGTCGCTGAAAGAATCCAGTGGATTCAGGGCATAAACCTGCAAGCCTACCGGTCGTCCGGCCAATGCGCCGAAAACTTCTGCGGAAAGCTTGGTGCGCACGAACCCCCCGGTTTTCGGCTGGCTGGCATCGAAGGTGACACGCGACGGCCCCACATAGGTGAACTGGCCGACTAGCCGCAGGGTCCAGTCGCCGATCAGCGCCTGCTCGTAGCTGAGCAGGGCGCCTCCGGAAAATGCGGGTGCGCCGGGCAGGGCGTTCACGACCCTGGCGGTGAAATCTGAATTGGCGTCCGAGATCCTGACCGCCGAAACGCGGCCATTGACCTGGACCGTGAAGCCTCCCGCTCGCGCCGCGACCTCGGTCTCCATTCCCAATACCCGGGCGTCGCCAGCATTGATGGTGTAGGGCACGCCGGAGGGGCGATACTGGTCGGTCTGGATGTTGTTCCACATGTCATAGAACACCGACGAGTTTATCGACACGGCCCGCGAGAGTCCCTCCAGCTTCAGCCCGGCCTCGAGGTTGATCAGGCGGTCAGGCCGGAAGGTCGAGCGCTTCTCCGCCAACGGCACCGCACCGCCGGAGTTGATGCCCCCCGACCGATAGCCTTCCGAGGCGACCGCATAGGCCATGTTCCCGGGGCTGATCGCCCAGGTCATCGAAATCTTCGGCGACACGCCCCGGAAGTCCACCGACCGATCCAGCGAGCGAGGCGCGAAGTTTTCGGAATCCACATCGGAAAGGGTCCGGGTGTGGACGGCGAAGACGCGTGCGCCAAGGGCCAGGGTGACATCCGGCGTCAGTCGATAGGATCCCTCTCCATAGGCTGCCAACTCGCGTACGCGGTCGCGCCGGTCGTCGCCGTACACCGGGATGAGCGGCACCCGTGGCAGCTGGACCGAGTATTCCGTCGGCGACTCCACCGCAGTATAGGATCCATAGACGCCGGCCAGCCACTCCAGCGCTCCCGCGCCCCGGGAGGTGACGTAGAGGTCCTGCACCAGCATCCGCGTTCGCGTCCGCTCGGAATAGGCCGAGGTCACCCCGGTCCGGGTGTAGAGATCCTTGGTGGCGGTGGCGTCGAAAATGCTGCCGTAGCGATGCTGAACCACGCCGGTCGAGGAGACCAGATCACCCCAGCCCCAGGATCCCTTGATCGTCGCTGTCGCCAGTTCGATATCATTCACATGCGGCTCGCGGATGCGGACGGCGCGCTTCAGCCCCATGCCAGGGGCGGTGTAGTGGGTGTCGCGTGAGCGCAGGTGCTGGCCCGCCACCGTAAGCGTCGCCGACCAGGTGTCGTTGGGCTCGAAAGCCACCATCAGGCGGCCGCCGCGTCGGACCGTCTGATCGACGTCGCGGCGTTGCTGCAGGATGTCGTCCAGATAGCCGCCCTGAACCTCATCGTAGGCCGACAGCCGGATGCCCAGGTTGAGGGCCTCGATGGGCACATTCACATGACCTTCGACCGCGCCGCTGGGGGCGCCACCCCGGGTGATGGCGCCTGTGGCGCGAACCTCGGCCGAGAAGTCCACGAGGTCGGGCTTGCGAGTGACAATCCGATAGACGCCGCTGAGTGAGCCCGCTCCGAACAGGGCGCCCTGGGGCCCCCGGGCCACCTCCAGTCGCTCCACATCAACCAGGCGAAGGTCGGGATCCGGCGCATTGTAGTTTACCGGGATCTCATCGAGGTAGGTGGCCACGGTCGATCGCGTTCGGCCGGTGTGGGCGCCATCCGAAAGGCCCCGCAGCAAGAGCTTGTTGCGTCCGGGGCCGAGGTTCGTCACCAGCACGCCGGCGAACTGGCTGGCCGCCTGGCCCGCGTCCGACGCGCCGGTAGCCTCCAGCCCGACGCGTGGGATGGTGGTGATCGCCACGGCCAGTTCGCGTGCATTGCGAACCCGCTTGGTGGCGGTGACCAGAACGTCGGTCACGGTGACGGGGGGATCCGGCTTCGGCGGCTCAATCCGGGGGATCGGAGATATCTCCACTGCGCCGGGGGCGATCATGCGCCAGGTGCAGCGTGCGCCGGTCAGTGTCCTTGTGAGCGCCTGCTCCAGCGTCAGGGTGCCGGAAAGGCGGGTTGCCGAATAGCCCTCGCAGGACGCCGCGCCGATCAGGGTGACATTGGCCTGCTGGGCGATATCCAGCAGCGCCTCGGCGTAGGTCTGGGGTTCGATCTCGAAGCGTATACGCGCCGACGCAGCCTCGGCGGAGTCGCCGATTCCGAACGCCGTCGCCAGAAAGGCAGCGGCTACCAGATGCCGACGATCAAGAATATTCCGCTCCGACCTGACGCGCGCCCTACTTCCGGAGAAGCAGCAGCTTCTCGCCGGAAGGTATCGATCTTATAGGCAGCATCAAGCTCAGGCGCGCAACAACCGAAGCCTGATCATCCAGCACAATTACGCCGGTGACCGGCGTGCGGCCGAGCTCGGGATCGGAAACCTCGATCTGTTCGACAAACTGACGGTTCAGGTCGGCCACCACATTGGCCAGTGGTTCGGCGCGATAAACCAGCCGACCGGAGCGCCAGCTGAAGGTTTCCTGCGGATCGACAGCGCTCAGCCTTTCAAGACCCGTCCCGTCAATCTCCAGCCTCTGGCCCGCAGTGAGCAGGAAAGCGCGACCCGATGTCGCGGCCGCGGCCGGCCGGACATCCACCTTCCCGCGGGCGACCGTCACGCTCAGCCCGTCATGGCGATTGCGGACATCGAACTGGGTTCCGACAACGCGGACGACGTGGTTCGACGCCGCCACGATGAAGGGCCGACCCGCGTCATGCGCGACGTCGAAAATCGCCTCGCCGTCGGCCAGGGTGACGCGCCGCGCGCCCCGGCTGAAGCTCACGCTGAGTTTCGTTTCGGCATCGAGGTCGACCACCGAGCCGTCGGCCAGGGTGATCCGCTGATGCTGTCCCTTGCCCGTCGCGTAGCTCTGGATCGCGGGTCCGGCCAGCAGCGAGGGCATGACGGCAACCGCCAGCCCGGCCGCAACGGCGAACCCGCCGCCGCCAACCAGCCAGCGGCGCGAGAGCCCGGGCCGGGCTACCGCCCGTACAGGCCGGCTAGGCCGGCTTGCTGCCGCCAGCTCGACCAGCACAGCTTCGGCTGCGGCCTCATACTCGTGCCAGAGCGCGAGCGTGCGTCGGTAGGCACCTGCGTTGGCCGACGATTCCGCCAGCCAGGCCTCGAATTCAAGGGCGTCGGCTTCGGAGACATCGTCGCGCTGCAGGCGCGCGAGCCAGGCGCTGGCGTTTGCCATCGTCCCTTCCTCGTCGCTTACAATGCTAATCATCAGCCAGCCTGCTCGATCTGCGCGGTCCGCGCCGAACAGCGGGGGAGACGGCGCCGCGCCGCTCTACCCCTAGGTCGGGTGAGAGATTCATCTGCGCTCATGTCCGCAACCTCTGTGACAGGTTGGCGATCGCGGCCTGGATGTGTTTTTCGACCATCTTGACGGACACCCCCATGGCGCGCGCCGTCTCGGCCTGACTCTGTCCCTCCAGTTTGTGCAGCCGGAACGCCTGGCCCATCTTGGGAGGGAGGGCCGCCACCGCTTCTGCCAACAGACGGACCCGCTCCTTCGCCACCAGCACCTCATCGGCCGCCGGTTCACCGGTGACGTCTTCCCCGCCCACGGTGGCATGGGTGTCCATCCGCCATTGGCCGTTGCGTCGCGACGCGCGCTGAGAACTGCGGACATGGTCCACCATCAGGTTCGCGGCCATCCGATAGAGCAGGGCCGCCGGCGCCCGCACCTCTGCCCCGGCGTCCACGGCCGCGACCTTGATGTAGAGATCCTGGATCAGGTCCTCGGCAGTCGCCATGCACCGGGTCCGCGACGCCAGGAACAGCAGCAGGCTCTCGCGCTTCTCGATCAGCGCGTCGAGGAGCGGGCCGTGCTCTCCCGCCCGTTCTGTCGACCCCGCCGGCGCCAAGGCTACTCCCCAGGATTGTCGCGGCGTCCGCGACCCTTCGTTGCGCGTTGAATGGCGAAACTTAGCGCCTGAGCCAAGTGCTTTCACCCCAGAAGGCGAAAGTGATCTAGGCTTGATCCCGCGCCGTCCGCGCCAGAGCCGCCAGCGCCACAGCGGCGATCAGCGCGACCGGGGCCATGGAGAGGATCACGGCATCGGCGGTCACCCCGGCATTGCGCAATTCCCCGGCGATCAGAGGCCCGATGATCGACCCGAAACGGCCCACGGCCACTGCCGTACCGGCGCCGGCGGCCCGGACGTGGGCGGGGTAGAGCCGGGGCGCCACGGCATAGAGCGAGAACTGGGCGCCCATCACCAGAAACCCGGCGGCCGCCGAGAGGATCAGGATCAACGGCGCGGCCCCCGCAGACGCCAGCCCGGCCATGGCCCCTGCCAGTCCCAGATAGACCCCCACCAGCGGCCAGCGCCATCCGGCCCGATCGGTCAGGGCCGCGATCCCCAGTGATCCCACCACCCCCGCCAGGTTGAACGCCATGGCCGCGGCAAACCCCTCGGCGGGCGCCTGGCCCTTGGCGATCACCAGGGTCGGCAGCCAGTTGAGCGCCAGGTAGAGCACCACCAGCGTCATCATGAAGACCAGCCACAACAGCACCGTCGGCAGCGCGCGACCCTCGCCGAACAGGGCCCGCGAAAGGCTATGATCCGCCCCGGCCTGGGGCTCGGGCCGCGTCTCCGGCAGCCAGCGCGCGATCAGCGGGAGCAGTAACAACGGGATCACCCCGCCCGCGATGAAGATCATCCGCCAGTCCAGCGCCTCGCCCGCCAGCCGGCCCACCAGCGCCGCGATAGCGCCGCCCGTCGGCATGCCGCAGAACATTGCCGCCACAGTTCCAGCCCTGCGCTCGGGCCGGGCGATCTCGGTGGCGATGGCGATCAGGTTGGGCATCGCCCCGCCAAAGCCGATGCCGGTGGCGAATCGGGCCCAGAGCAGGGTGTCGTAGGTGGGGCTGAACGCCGTCGCCAGCGAGAACAGGCCAAAGGCGGCGACCGAGGCCATCAGCACCGGCTTGCGGCCGATCCGGTCGGCGAACCAGCCGCCCGCAAAGGCGCCGATCACCAGACCCACCATGGCCACGCTGGCGGCCCAGCCCTGCTGCGCCGGCGTCAGCCCCAGATCGGCCACCAGCTGCGGCGCAGCGATCCCGAACGCCTGGATGTCATAGCCCTCGATGGCGGCGATCAGGAAGCAGATCAGCACCACCAGGCCGGCGCGGTTTGCGGGTTTTGTCTGTTGGCTCATGGTTCTCCCCCTTCCGGGACCGTAGCGTCATTTACGTTGGTCGTAGAATTGGCTCACCCGCCCCTTCGCCCCTTGTGGGAGAAGGTGGCCTCGCGAAGCGAGGTCGGATGAGGGGTCGATAGTCCTCTCCGATAAGGCATTGAAATCATTTCGATAGGGCGGCGCGACCCCTCATCCGTCAGGCCTGCCACCTTCTCCCGCGAGGGGAGAAGGCACTCAGCACTGAGCGCGTTACTCCGGAATTGCGCATCGATCCCCTCGGCGCCCGCAACCTCAGCCCTTCAGGCACATCCACCGCGTCCGGTGGAAATTGGGGGGGTTGGCGACCCAGCCGGTGACGCGAGGGCTGACCAGATTGCGGTTCACCACATAGAAGATCGGCGCGATGGCTTCCTCGTCCAGCATCAGCTGTTCGGCCTCGGCCAGGATCCGCGCGCGCTTGCCGATGTCCGGCTCCTGATCGGCGCGGGCCAGCAGGGCGTCATAGGTCGGGCTCTTGTAGTCGCCATAGTTCTGCCCGCCGGTGTCGGATTTCAGCAGGCCCAGGAAGGTCACCGGATCGTTGAAGTCGGCGAACCAGCTCATGGAGCCCACCTCGAAGGCGCGGTTGCGATAGGCCGCAAAGGCGACCGCGCCCTCGTTCTGCTGCAGCGTCACCTCCACCCCGATGGCCCGCCAGTCGGCCTGCACCGCCTCCATCAACAGCAGGGTGTTGGAGTTGTTGGCCGACAGGATGGTGATTTTCAGTGGCCGCCTGGCTGTATAGCCGGCTTCGGCCAGCAGGGCGCGCGCCTCCGCCTGCCTCTGGGCGAACGGCTTGTCGGCCCAGCGCAGCCTTGGACCCTTTACATAGTTGGCGGTGATCGGCGGCACGAAGGCATAGGCCGGCTCCTGCCCGGCGCGCAGCAGCTTCCGCGTGATGAACTCCCGGTCGATGGTCATGGACAGGGCCCGGCGCACCCGCCGATCCTTGAAAGCCGCCACATCGCGCGTGTTGAACGAGAGGTACGAGGTCGCGGTGCCCACATCCACGCGCACCGTATCGGGCATCTCGGCCTTCAGGCGCTGATAGCGGTTGGACTGGAAGCTGGTGTTGATGTCCAGCTCGCCCCGCGCCACCTGGCGCTCGGCGCTCACCACATCGGGCGTGGGGTAATAGTTGATGCGGTCCAGGCACACGTTCTTGGCGTCCCAGAACAGGGGGTTCTTCTCCACGGTGATCTTGTCGCCCAGCTTCCAGGCCGTCAGCTTGAAGGGCCCGTTGGACACATAGTTCCCCGGCCGCACCCAGGCGTCGCCCAGCTTCTCCACCACATGCCGGGGCGCCGGGAAGAAGCTCTGGTGCTTGGTCAGTTCCGGCAGATAGGGCGCGGGGTGCGCCAGCGTGATCTCCAGCGTCAGCGGGTCGATGGCCCGCACGCCCAGCGAGGTGAGCGGCGCCTTGCCCTCATTCACCGCCTGCCCGCCTTTGATCACATAGAGCAGGTAGGCGTAGATCGAGGCGGTCTTCGGATCCAGCGTGCGGCGCAGGCCAAACACAAAGTCATCCGCCGTCACAGGCGCCCCGTCCGACCACGTCGAGGGCCGCAGGTGAAACGTCCAGACCAGCCCATCAGCGCTGGTCTCCCAGTGGGTGGCGGCGCCGGGCACGGGGGTGGCGTCCGGCGCATCGGTAGTCAGCCCCATGATCAGGTCGCCGATGATCGAGGCCTCATCGACCAGATTGGCCTTGCCCGGATCCAGCGTCTGCGGCTCGGCATTGTTGCCATACTCCAGACAGACCTTGCCCGCCGGGCACGCGGGCCGCTGGACCGTGTCCTGACAGCCGGCCAGGGCGAGGGCGGCGAGGGCAGCGGCGAGGGGCAGGAGTCTGGGCAAAAGGCGGCGTCCGAAGCGAAGCGATGCGGCATAAGTCTACGCCGGAGAGGGCGATGTCGAGATGCGGTTTGGGGGATCGGCTGGGTCCAGGTGGCGGCAGTAGGGGAAGGCCCGATGGCGGACCTCCCCTCTGTCGCCAGAGGGGGTTTAACTGCCGTTCGTCTCACGCCGGTTGATCGTCGCATCCTGATTCATTACCGACGTTCGGGAGGTCTGCTCTTGGGTCTAGGACGCGCGCCATTTAAGGGCGACTGAGCCCTGTCTGTCCTCTGTCCAAAAGAGTCGCGCCTAGTGACGTGCCGTCGGCGGGTGCTCGTAGAGGTCATGCAGGATGGAGGACAGCACGATGCGGTGCTCCCGCTCAGCCGCCCTCAGCCGGAGCGATCTAAATCTCCCTCATGGCTCCTTTCCAGCTACCACACCCATAGGATGAGGGGGCGGCTCCGCGATCAACTCCTGTGTGGCGCGGCCGCGTCAAGCCGCTGGCGAATGAAGCGGGCTGCGAGTTCGATCGACTGACGCGCCTTGGGTGTCCCCATCCGCTCCCATACGTGAGTCTCGTCCGACCAGAGGCGAACGGTCAGGTCGCCGCTCACCTCGCGCACGGCATCGGCCAGCCGCATGGCGTCGTCGTAGAGGATGTCGCCCCGGCTGGCGTGGATCAGCATGGGCGGGAAGCCCTCAAACCCGCCGAACAGCGGCGAGGCCAGCGGGTCGGTGGCCGGGCGACCGTCCAGGTAGAACCGCGCGACCAAAGCCAGGCTTTCCATGGTGTAGGGCGTGGTGCCCAGCAGAGAGGCGGCGGTGACCGACCAGCTCTGAAGGGAAAGGTCCACCCAGGGCGACAACAACACCACGCCGCTGGGTAGTGGGAGGCCCCTGGCCCGAGCCTGCTGCAGAGCTGAGAGGAGGATGGCCGCGCCCGCCGACTCGGCCAGGGCGACCACGGGCTGTTCAGGCCACGTCTCCTGGAACCAGATCCAGGACGCCAGGATGTCGTCCACCGCCGCGGGGCAGGGATGTTCGGGCGCAAGGCGGTAGCTAGGAGCGAACACCCGTGCCTCAGCTGCCGCCGCAAAGCGCGCCACGAGCTGGGTGATGCGGGGCGAGCGTTCGGCGATGAACGACCCGCCATGCACATAGAAGACGAAGCCGCGTGGCTCGGAGGCGCGCGGAGCGAACCACTCCGCTGGTAAGGGCGGCGGCGCCAGGCCAGCGCCCGGCCCGGTCTGGCGGATCGCCTCGGCGTCCACTCGGGCCAGCACAGGGGCGTCGAACCGCATGTGGATCTGTCGCTGCCGGGCCGTATAGCGCGCGAGCGCCTCGGGCCCGGCGGCCTCGGCCCGCAGGCACGCCCTCATCGAAGCGTTGACGATCCGCTGCATGTTCCGATTGCAGATCGCACGTACGCAACCCTTGATGGCTTCCGAGCGATCCATCTCGACGACTTCGGCGCGCCCCGCTTTGGCCACACCCACACTTCCCGTTAGACTCATACTCGCACCGACTCGCACCGACTCGCACTGAACTGGCCGGAACCATGAGCGACGATGAGCCTCTAGACCACCGTTTGCTTCGACAGGCCGAGGCTTATGCCCAGCTCTATCCCAGCGCGCTGCCGCGCCTGAAGGCGGCGTTGGAGGCCGGAAACCCGGCTCTGCGCGGGCTCGCGCAATCGATGACGACGGCCCTTGTCCAAGCCGAGGGGCAGCGGGTGCGGCAACTGCGGGCCGCGTGGAGTCTCAGCGCTCAGGAGGCGCGCGTGGCGTTGCGGCTGATCGACGGCGCTACTGTCGCCGGCTGCGCCGCGGACATGGGTCTCGCGGAGAGCACCATTCGGACCCACGTGAAATCCATCTTCGCCAAGACCGGCCGTACGCGCCAATCGCAGTTGGGCTCGCTGCTTCAGAGCCGCCCAGGCATCCCCACGAACGATGCGTAAACTGTTGTTAACTATCGCACAAAAATAGCGATCCGCCTCCCCCACAATGGGGAGGTTGGGCCGTGCCAAGCGCCATACCCTCACTTCGAATTTTGCGTTTGGGGGTTTATCACCATGGCTTTACTCGTCGCCGGCGCCGCCGGCATCAGCGTTGACACGCTCAAGATCGACGACCTGTTGGCGGGGACTGCGATTGTTGCTTCCGCCACGGCCTTCGCCCTCAAGGATGGAGACTGGCTGGAGGAATTCCAGGGTCAGTTCACCTACGCGAACAACGAGATCAGCGGCGGCACGCTTACGGCCTGGAAGGAGAGCTTCCAGGGCAACATGGTGTTCGAGGTTTCAGGTTTCTCTGTACCGGTCGCAACGTTCGTCAACTGGGTCAGAACCAACGACAACGAGGCGGCACGCAGCACCATCCTCGGCGGCGGCGATACCATCACCGGGTCGGCCGTGGCCGATAGCCTGCGCGGCTACACAGGCGATGACGTCATTAACGGCGGCAACGGGACCAACTACCTTCGCGGCGACGAGGGCAACGACAGCATCGTCGGGGGCACGGGCTTCGATGACATCAACGGCAACATGGGCAATGACACGGCCTCGGGTGGCGCAGGCGAGGACTGGGTCGTCGGCGGGCGCGATAACGACAGTCTATCGGGCGGCGACGCCTATGACCTGGTCTACGGCAACCTGGGCAACGACACGATCTCGGGCGACGGCGGCAACGACATCGTCCGCGGCGGCCAGCAGGACGACGTGCTCTTTGGCGGCGCGGGCAACGACTACATGTCGGGCGACAAGGACAGCGACACGGTTACGGGCGGCGCGGGCGCCGATATCTTCCACACCTTCGGAGACGCGGGCATGGACCGGGTGCTGGACTTCAGCCTGGTCGAAGGCGACCGGGTGCAGGTCGATCCGGGCACTCAGTACACTGTTGCCCAGGTGGGCGCCGATACCGTCATCAGCATGACAGGCGGCGCGCAGATGGTTCTGGTCGGCGTACAGCTGAGTTCGCTGACGCCGGGTTGGATCTTCGGAGCGTAGCATTCTAGCAGCGTCGCCATATAGGTAACGACTAACGTCCGCTTTGGGTCGAGCCTATGTAAAAACGCCAATTGCCATGCAGTGGGTGGAACGATCTCGCTCTATTGGCTCGGCTGGGCCTGGGTCGCGAAATGGGGTCAGCGGCAACGGCCAGCTAGCGGCATAGAGTTGCGCGGGGTTCTCGCGAGCCAGAGTTTTTACACAGCCTCAGCCATAGACCGACTGCGCCACATAATCCCCACCCCCTAACCCAGCGTCGCCCGGATCATCCAGGCATGCTTCTGGTGCGCATCCACCCGCGCGTCGATCACCGCGGCGGTGACGTCGTCGGCGCCTTCGCGGGCGGCCTTGGCGGTGGCGATCAGGGTGGCGTGGTCGGCCAGGAGTTCCTGCAGCATGGCCTCGGCGTTGCGCGCGGGGTCGCCGTCCTGGATGGTCGAGAGTTCGGCGAAGGCGCCGTAGCCCTGCGGCGCGGTCTCGCCCAGGGCGCGGATGCGCTCGGCGATCAGGTCGATGGCGGTCCACATCTCGGTGTACTGGGCCATGAACAGGGTGTGCAGGCTGGAAAAGTTCGGGCCGCGAACGTTCCAGTGATAGCCGTGGGTCTTCAGATAGACGGCGTAGGTGTCGGCCAGCAGGCGCGACAGGCCGGCGGCGATAGTCTTGTCAGGGCTGGACATGGGGCTCACTCCTTGCGGTCGGTTTGAAAATACGCCCGCAGGCAATTTGGTTCCAATAGATCTTTGTTTCATTTTCCATAGAACGGATCGATGACATCGCGATGCCGCTTGGCGCCGGGCCGCCTTGGGCTATCGTTACGCCACGACAGCCCATCAGAGGCTGCGCCCGGAGGCGACCCCCATGAAGTTCACCTGGTTCAACCTGATGCCCTGGCCCTACCTTCCGGATGACTTCCGGGAGAAGAACCGCTCGGTCTGGGTGGATATCGACCAGAAGCTGTTCGATCCGGCCAAAAGCCATGAGGTCTACAACACCTACATGGACCTGCTGGAGTACGCCGACACTCTGGGCTTCGACGGCGTGGGGGTGAACGAGCATCACCAGAACGGCTACGGCATCATGCCCAGCCCCAACATCATCGCCGCCGGCCTGGCGCGCCGCACCAAGGACGCGGCCATCGTGGTGCTGGGCAACTCCATCGCCCTCTACAACCCGCCGGTGCGCGTGGCCGAAGAGTTCGCCATGCTGGACTGCATCTCGGGCGGGCGGCTGGTGGCCGGGTTCCCGGTGGGCACCTCCATGGACACCAACTATTGCTACGGCCAGATCCCGTCGCTGACGCGAGAGAAGTACAACGAGGCCCACGACCTGATCATCAAGGCCTGGACCACGCGCGAGCCCTTCGCCTTCAACGGCCGCTACAACAAGCTGCGCCACGTCAACATCTGGCCCCGCCCGATCCAGGCGCCGCGTCCCCCGGTGCACATCCCGGGCGGCGGGTCGGTGGAGACCTATGACTTCTGCATCGACAACACCTATTCCTATTCCTACCTCAGCTTCTCCGGCTACCTGCGCGCCCAGGCGCTGATGAACGGCTACTGGAAGCGGGTTGAGGAACGCGGCGTCGACAAGAGCCCCTATCGCGCGGGCTTCGCCCAGACCATCCTGGTGGCCGACACCGACGAGGAGGCCGAGCGCCTCTATTCCGAGCACGTCAGCTATTTCTATAACCGCTGCCTGCACGTCTATCCGGGCTTCGCCGACGCGCCCGGCTACCGCACCATCAAGACCATCCAGACCGGAGCGCTCTCGCAATACGCCCCGCCCACCGGCGGCTACACCCAGCTCACCTGGAAGGAACTGACAGAGGGCGGCCACGTCATCGCCGGCTCGCCGGAGACGGTGCGCCAGCGGATGGAGGACCTGATCAAGGGTCTGAACGTCGGCAACATCTTCTGCCTGATGCACGTGGGCAACATGCCGGCCGATAAGTGCATGTATTCTACCAAGCTGTTCGCCGAGAAGGTGATGCCGAAGCTTCGGAACATGTTCCCCGACTGGGAGGACGACAACCGCTTCTGGACCCAGCCGCTGAAGACCCGCGTCACCTCCGGCAGCCTGCCGAAACAGGCCCCGACCAGCGCCGAACTGGCCGCCACCTACGGCGTGGAGGCCTAGACCATGGACCTGAAAACCGTATCGACCCACCATGTTGCGGTCCGCTACCTTGAGGGCGGATCGGGCCCGCCGCTGGTCTTTCTGCATGGCGCCGGCGGGGTGACCGCCGATGATCCGTTGCTGGCCGAGCTGGCGAAGACGCACCACGTCTACGCCCCGCTGATCCCCGGCTATGGCGACAGCGCGGAATGTCCCGAGATCCGCGACATGCTGGATTTCACACTCCACACCTGGGACGTGGTGGCGGCGCTGGGACTGAAGGATCCGGTCCTTGTGGGCCACTCCATGGGCGGCATGATCGCCGCCGAAATGGCCGCTGTGGCGCCCAACGATGTCTCGCGCCTGGCCCTGATCTGCCCGGCGGGCCTGTGGGACGATGAACACCCCATCGCCGATCTGTTCGCGACGATGCCCTACGAGATGCCGGCCCTGTTGTTCCATGACGCGGCGGCTGGGGCCGCCATGCTGACCGCCGGGCGCAATGTCACGGACCCTAATTTCCTGCAGACCTATCTGGTCACCAACGCCCGCCAGCTGGGCATGGCGGGACGCCTGCTTTTCCCGATCCCCGAGCGCGGGCTCCAGCCGCGGATGTACCGGATCACGGCGAAGACGGTGGTGATCTGGGGTGACTCAGACCGCTTGATCCCGCCGGTCTATGCCCATGGGTTCAAGAAAGGGATCACCGGCTCGGAACTGGTCTCGATTCCCGAGGCCGGCCACATGGTGACCCTGGAGCGCCCGGCGCTGGTGGCCGACGCCATCCGCCGATTGGGCTAGATGTGGAGCCTCAGGCGGCGTTCGCGCTGTCGCCGGCGGCCCCCTGCGAGGGCGTGGGCGTTGCGGCCTTGCCGCGGGCATCCTGAAGGCACCAGGCGACCCGGCTCGCCAGCGCCTCGATGGTGAACGGCTTGATAAGAAACGCTGCGATGCCAAGGCTCGTGCACTCGCCCACATAGCGTGTGTCCGACATGGCTGACATCATGATGACCGGTAACTTCACAAGCTCCGGGTCAGACCGGATGGCGCGCAGGACGCCCAGTCCATCCAGTCTTGGCATCAGGGAGTCGAGCACGACGACCGAAGGGCGTGTCCGGGTTAGTATGTCGAGCGCTTCCAGGCCGTCTTCCGCCTCCTGGATATCCCGATACCCCAGAGCCCGCAGGCCCGCGCGCAGAACCTGCCGGAGCGGCGCCTGATCGTCGACGATCAGGATCTTCGCATTCGCGTTTCGCATGCCAGATCGGGCCTCAATCAAGTACGCAAATGGATATCAAGTCTGATATTCAACCAACGCCCTTTAAGATCGCGTTATCGACACAGCATATCTCAGGTAGCATCTTCTTCCCTAAATCCGGCGCGGCAGGGTGATTATGTTCCGGGGCCTGGGGACATAGAGCGGCTCTATGCACAGTATAGAGGATATCATGTTGTCGTTCTCCTGATCGCAGGTCCATAACCCCCGCGTCAGACGCGCAGCGAAGGCCCGGAGCCTCGCGCACCCCAACAGGAGATGACCCATGTCGCTTGCCAGCAGCAAGACTATTGAGAACCTGAAGGCCGCCTTTGCCGGCGAGAGCCAGGCGAACCGTCGCTACCTCTACTTCGCCCAGAAGGCCGATGTTGAAGGCTACAACGACGTGGCCGCCGTGTTCCGTTCCACCGCCGAGGGCGAAACCGGCCACGCGCACGGCCACCTCGAGTTCATGGAAAGCGTCGGCGATCCGGCCACCGGCCTGCCGATCGGCCCCACCGGCGACAACCTAAAGGCCGCCATCGCCGGCGAGACCCACGAGTACACCGATATGTACCCGGGCATGGCGCGCACGGCGCGCGAGGAAGGCTACGACGAGATCGCCGACTGGTTCGAGACCCTGGCCAAGGCCGAGAAGTCCCACGCCGGCCGCTTCCAGCGCGCCCTGGAATCCATGGACTAGGCGAAAACACACGGGCTTCACCCTCTCCCATTGCGGGAGAAGGTGGGCTCCGGAGGAGTTCGGATGAGGGATCGATAGCCCTCGACGAAAAGTCTTCAAAACTTGAACGTTCAACTGCCGCGCGACCCCTCATCCGAGCCGCTCGCGCGGCTCACCTTCCTCCGAAAGGGGAGAAGGCAAGCGGTGGCCTCCACCAGTGGCGCGTGATGCCGCGACCGCTTTTGGGCGAGGAGAAGGGCAAATTCGATGACCGATAATCCGACCTCATCCCCGCCTCGCGAAGGTAGCCTCGACGCGCCGTTCCGACGTCCCATCCTGTGGCAGGATGAGGACTATTACGACCTCGCCAAGGTCGAGGCCGAAATGGAGCGTATATTCGACATCTGTCACGGGTGCCGGCGCTGCTTCAATCTCTGCGACAGCTTCCCCAAACTGTTCGACATGGTCGACGAGAGCCCGACCGGCGAACTCGATAGTGTCGACAAGAAAGAATATGCCAAGGTCGCCGACGCCTGCACGCTCTGCGACATGTGCTTCCTCACCAAGTGTCCCTATGTGCCGCCGCACGAGTTCGACCTGGATTTCCCGCACCTGATCCTGCGCTACCGGGCGGCCAAGCGCCGCGCGGGTGAAAAGGACTTCGTGCGCGAGCAACTGGGCCTGACGGATCGCAACGGCAAGCTGGCAAAGCCGGTCGCCAGCCTCGCCAACTGGGCCAGCGCCCGCGAGAACACGCCCCTGCGCAAGATGCTGGACGCCGTGGCCGGGATCGACGCTGAGGCCAGTCTGCCGCAATACCATTCGAAGACAGCGGCAGACCGCCTCAAGACACCGCTGGCGCCCAACCCTGAGGGCCCGGCATTCGGACTGCGCAAGGTCGCGCTCTATGCCACTTGCTTCGTGGACTACAATGCGCCGGATACCGCCGTCGCCGCAGCCAAGGTGCTGGCGCTGCAAGGGGTTGAGGTCAAGCTCGTCTATCCCGAGTGCTGCGGCATGCCCCAGCTGGAGGCCGGCGATGTGGCAGACGTGGCCGGCAAAGCCCGGCGGGTGGCTGCCGTCTTTGCCCCCCTGATTGACGAGGGCTACCAGGTCGTCGCGCTGACCGCCTCCTGCGGGCTGATGATGAAGTTCGAGTGGCCGCTGATCCTGCCCGGGGACGTCGCCGTGAAACAGTTGTCGGCCGCCACGCGGGACATCTCCGAATATGTGGTGGAGCTCTCGAAGTCGCTCGGGCTCGCTACCGGTCTGACGCCGGTCGAAGGTGGCGTCACCTTCCACCACTCCTGCCATTCCAGGGCCCAGAATATGGGCGCCAAATCGGCGGAGATGCTGCGCCTCATTCCGGAGACCAAAGTCGACATCGTCGAGCGCTGCTCCGGCCACGGCGGCACCTTCGGCGTGATGAAAGACACACGTCCGATGGCGCTGAAGGTCGGGCGGCCGGCGGCGCGCCAGGTTGCGACCAAGGCCAACGCAATCCTTTGTTCCGACTGTCCGTTAGCCTGCAAACACCTGGGCCAGATTCTGGCAGACGAAGCCAAACCAGACAGTCCGAAAGCCCCCCGCGAAGCTCACCCCATCGAGATTTTCGCCCAAGCCTATGGGATCCGCTAATGCCGTTGGAAAGCCGTATGATCACCAAGAACGACCTGTTGCCTGACGCAGAGTTCGCAAAGCGTCGGAAGGCGTGGCGGGCCGAGCTGCTGCCGTCCAAGCGGCTTCGACGGGTGGCGCTTGGCCCCTACTGCACCTTCTATTTCGAGAGCTACGACACCATGCTCTTCCAGATTCAGGAGATGCTGCTGGTGGAAAAGGGTGGCGCGGCCCAGGTTCCCGACGAACTGGCCGCCTACAACCCGTTGATCCCCAATGGGTCCGAACTGGTGGCCACGGTGATGTTCGAGATCGATGATCCGGTTCGGCGCGAAGCGGTTCTGGGGCGTCTTGGCGGCGCCGAGGACTGCCTCTTCCTGCAGGTTGGATCCGACAAGGTGATGGGCGTTCCCGAAGGCGATATCGAGCGCACCCGCGAGGATGGCAAGACGTCTGCGGTCCACTTCCTGAGGTTCCCCCTCAGCCCCGCCCATATAGCCGTGTTCCGCGATCCGGCCACCCAGATCATGGTGGGCTGCGAGCATGAGCGGTACGGTCACCTGGCCGCACTTTCCCCGGCCAGTCGTGCAGAACTGACGCGGGATTTCGCGTGAGGTTGGGTTCCGTAGCTTCGAAAGGCTCCACCATGCGCCGCTCACCCCTGACCCTCGGCCTCGCCGCCGCGCTGTGCCTCGCCTCCGCTGCCCATGCCCAGATGACCAAGGCGCCTGCCGAGGTGAAGGCTGGGGCATACAAACTCGACGCCAGCCATTCGAAAGTGACCTGGGCCGTCACCCACTTCGGCTTCTCCAGCTATGTGGGCCAGTTCCCGGATGTAAACGGGACGATGAAGCTCGACCCCGCCAACCTGGGCGCTACCGACCTTCAGGTGACCATCGACACCACGAAGGTCGGCACGCTGAACGCCACCCTCGACAAGAACCTCAAGGCGCCGGGCTTCCTGGATACAGCCAAGTTCCCGACGGCCTCGTTCAAGTCGACGAAGGTCACCCGCACCGGCGACATGACGGCGGACATTCTGGGCAACCTGACCCTGAAGGATGTCACCAGGCCGGTCACCCTCAAGGCGGTGTTCAATCAGGCGGGCGCGAACCCGCTGGACAGGGTTTACTCATTGGGGTTTGCCGCGACCACCACGATCAAGCGGTCTGACTTTGGCGTCTCCGCCTACGTGCCGGCGATCGGTGACAACGTGACGCTGACCATCGACGTGGAATTCAAGGCTGTCCCGTAGCGCTGCGTGAAACTCATCGCGGGCAGATCACTGAACCGCCCGCGACGTTTCTTGCCCTGGAGCCTCAGCCCTTCAGGTCGGAGAACTTCTTGCCCTCGGCGACCAGCTTTTCCAGCAGGGCGGCCGGCTTGAACTGATCGCCCATCTTGGCCTCGAACTCCTGCATCTTCTTCAGCACCACAGCCGGGCCGCCGATCAGGTCCCCGTAGAACATCGGGCCGCCGCGATAGACCGGCCAGCCGTAGCCGTTCACCCAGACCACCTCGATGTCTGACGCCCGGATGGCCTTGCCTTCCTCGAGGATTTTCACCGCCTCGTTGATCATCGGATAGATGCAACGCTCCAGGATTTCCTCATCGTCGATCTTGCGCGGGTTGGCGCCGGACTTGACGATGAAGTCGTGGATCACCTTCTCGGTGAAGGCGCTGGGCTGGGCGTTGCGGTTCTCGTCGTAGTCGTAGTAACCGGCGCCCGTCTTCTGGCCGCGGCGGTCGGCTTCGCACAGCACATCGCGGATCGTCTCGCCGTTGGACTTTTCTTTCACCCAGCCGATGTCGAGACCGGCAAGATCGCTCATGGCGAACGGGCCCATGGGGAAGCCGAAGTCGTAGAGCACGCGGTCCACGTCCCAGGGCATGGCGCCTTCCAGTACCAGCTTCTGGGCTTCACGCTGGCGTTGACCCAGGATCCGGTTGCCCACGAAACCGGGGCAGACACCCACCAGGGCGGCGATCTTGCCAATCTGCTTCGAGAGCTTCATCGAGGTCATGATCACGTCGTCCGCCGTATGGTCGGCGCGGACGATCTCCAGCAGCTTCATCACATTGGCCGGTGAGAAGAAGTGAAGGCCGATCACGTCCTGAGGACGCTTCGTCACCGAGGCGATCTCGTCGATATTGAGGCCCGACGTGTTGGTCGCCAGGATCGCGCCCGGCTTGCAGATGGCGTCCAGCTTCGTGAAGATGTCCTTCTTGATGTCCATCCGCTCGAACACGGCTTCGATCACCAGGTCGACGTCCGCAAACGCCTCTTCCATCGAAAGCGAGCCGGTGATCAGGCTGATCCGCTTGGCCGTCTCCTCGGGCTTGGCGGTGCGCGAGCGCTCATAGTTGCTGCGGATGGTGGCCAGGCCCTTGTCCAGCGGCGCCTGTTGCTGCTCGACGATCACCACCGGGATGCCGACGTTGGCGAAGTTCATCGCGATCCCGCCGCCCATGGTGCCTGCACCGATCACGCCCACCTTCTTGATCGGCCTGAGCGGAATGTCATCGGCGATGCCGGGGATCTTCTGGGCCTGACGCTCGGCAAAGAAGTAGTAGCGCTGCGCCGCCGACTGGCTGCCCATCATCAGTTCGCCGAACAGCTTGCGCTCGGCCTTCAGGCCTTCGTCGAAGCTGGCCGAATTAACCGCCGCCTCGATGCACTTGATGTTGGCTTCCGGCGCGGCGAAGCCCCGGAACTTGCGGGCGTTAGCCTTGCGGAACGCCGCGAAGATCTCCGGCTTGCCCCTGGCGGCCTCGAGCTTCGTGTTGTTCTCGCTGATCTTCACCAGTGGCTTGTTCTCGGCCACGCACTTGTTGGCGAAGGCCAGGGCGGCTTCCTTCAGCTTGCCCTCTTCCGCCAGCTCATCGACCAGACCCAGCTTCGCAGCCTCCGGCGCCGGCACATGTCGGCCGGACGTCATCATCTCCAGCGCGGTCTCGACGCCGACCACCCGGGGCAGGCGCTGGGTGCCGCCGGCGCCCGGCAGCAGACCAAGCGCCACTTCCGGCAGGCCCAGGCGGGCCGACGGAACCGCCACGCGGTAGTGGGCGCACAGCGCCACTTCCAGCCCGCCGCCCAGCGCCGTGCCGTGGATCGCAGCCACCACGGGAACCTTGGCGTTCTCCATCATGTCCTGAACGTCGAACAGCGAGGCGGTCGGCGTTCCCGCCGCCGCGCCAAACTCGCTGATGTCGGCGCCGGCGATGAAGGTGCGGCCTTCGCAGATCAGCACGATGGCCTTGGCGTCGGACGCGCCCGCCGCCTTGAAGCCGTCATACAGGCCCTGACGGACATTGCCCGACAGCGCGTTCACCGGCGGTGAGTTGAGGGTGATCACGGCGACATCGCCGTCGTGGGTGAGCGTGGTCACCGAATTGATCTCGGTCATGGGGCGTCCTCAATCTGGTTGCGGGCCGCACGTTGGAAACCCTGGCGGCCTCTGAATTCAAACGCTTGTTATAGGCCCCGCCGGGCGGGTCAAAGTCAAATGTGCAGCAAGGCTTTGCACGACGCGCCGATGGACTATGAAGGCGGCTCAAAGGGACGAAACAAAGAGGAACTGCGCATGGGCTCGAACCTGTTTTCACTGGACGGCAAGGTGGCGCTGGTCACCGGCGGCTCGCGCGGCATCGGCAAGATGATCGCCAAGGGCTACCTCGAGGCCGGCGCCGCCAGGGTCTATATCTCCTCGCGAAAGGCGCCCGCCTGCCTGGAGACGGCCGAAGAGCTCGGCTCCCAGTGCATCGCCCTTCCGCAGGATGTCTCCACCGTGGAGGGCTGCAAGGCTCTGACCGCCGCCTACCTGGCGAAAGAGGACAAGCTCGACATCCTGCTCAACAACGCCGGGGCCGCCTGGGGCGCTGACTTTGATGAATTCCCCGAGAGCGGCTGGGACAAGGTCGTCGACCTGAACCTGAAGTCGCCCTTCTTCCTGACCCAGGCCCTGCATGGTGCCCTGACGAAGGCGGGTACGCACGAGCGTCCCTCCAAGGTGATCAATGTGGCCTCCATCGACGGCATTCGCCTGAACCCGCAGGAGACCTATTCCTACCACGCCTCCAAGGCCGGCCTGATCTACCTGACCCGCCGGATGGCGGCGCGGCTGATCCAGGACAACATCGTCATGAGCGCCATCGCGCCCGGCGCCTTCGCGTCTGAAATGAACAAGGTCGCCCGCGACCAGGGCGACGAGATCGCCAAGCGCATCCCAGGCCGCCGGATCGGCACGGACGAGGACATGCAGGGCGTGGCCATCTACCTGGCCAGCCGCGCCGGGGACTATGTGGTGGGAGAGACCATCGCCGTGGACGGCGGCGTCTCGATGGCAAGTTTCGGGGGGCTTTAGGGGTTAAGGAGGGCGGTCGGATGACCCTCGCCGCCCCCATCCCGGTCTTCCTCGCGAAAGTGGGGACCCACGGAGCCTATGCAAAAGCAGGGTGAGCCCATAGTTTCCGTCCGGCGCGCCGCGCCGGGAGTGAGGCGGTAGAGCCGCGATCTGCGTTGATAGACGCGCGTCGGCGCAGGCCACAACTGCGGGCCGGCAAGGGTCGCTGTCCCACTTCGAAATACGCAGCGATCCACGCGCTCCGATTTCGTATCCCCAAGCCTGGATGGGCCTGCCTCAATGGCGCGATGTCGACGCTTTCCGCTAGCGAAAGGCGATAGGTATGTTGTCACTGGAACCGTTCAATTGGAGACGTTGGGTCTGACCGGCGGCACGCCACGGGGTACGCTACAGGCGGCCAAGGCGAGAAACAGGACACCTCCGACTATAACCTGCGGCTCCGGCAGTACTGGCCATGCAGCGACGAAGAAAGTCGTCATCGCTACGTTGACGATCATGATCAAGCCGCGGCTCATCCCGCCCGCCGAGCCGAGCGCGATAAGGTTTGCTGCTGCCCCTATCAACATGGCCAGACCCGTCCCAACGAACCATAAGGCGTTTATTGTCCAGCCCGGATATAGCAGCGCTGCCAATGCGCTATGCCCCAAACCAAGCAGAGCGGCAGCCGTCGCCAAGGCAATAGTTAGGCCGCGCAGCGTCACTGATTAATCCTTTCTCGCGTTTCGACCCAGCGGGGAACACCTATTGCAATCAGTAGCGCCACCAAAAGTATGGCGGAGTACTCAATGGCGATTGCTTGATAGAATTTGTTGTTGGGGGAACTTGGCAGCAAGGCATCCGCAGCGACCGCCACGATGCCGACCAAGGTCAGGACTGGAGTTGCCAGAACGGCTGTCGCGCTTAATCCCCACCAGGCCGCAAAACAGGCGCCCAATGCGAAAATCGTCGCCGCGACATAGGCGAGCATCGCGGGCGACGCCGCACCTGACGCGGCAAGACGTCCGGCTAGCCAGATATTGAGAACACTCCAGGCAGCAGCGCCCAGTATCAACGTCCAGCGTGCAGTTTGGAGAATGAAGGTGCTGGTGACTACGCGGGCAAGAAGGGTCGCCATGAGACAGCCGAGGGCGAACTGTAATGCTGCCGCATCCGGAAGGTGCTTGATCTCTGCCTGCATGGCTTTAGCCCATTCACGCCGCTCAGGGAGGGCGACCAACACTGCAAATCGGATCACGGCATTGGCGCGGCGCATGGAAGCAGAACTCATGTGCAAACTCCCAGAATGTTGTTTGGTCTCGGATTTTCGGAGCGGCACGCCTGTCTCGCAAGTGCAATACCGGACGCGGTCAACCGGTATGCGTGCCGCGGCGGTCGGCCAGCCTGCAACGATGGTTGCCACTCGGCCTCTAGGTACTCTTGGTCGTGAAGGCGCATCAGGAGGGGATAGAGTGTGCCGGATTTGAGACCCGTCTCCCCGATCAGGTCGTAACCGTACCGCCAGTCATGCGGTTTCTCCATAAAGGCCAACGAGGTGGTGCGGGTCTGTCTGGAGATGTTGTTACGTCGAGCCATTTATAAACTCTACATATGTAGAGTTTATGCGGCAACCCCTTTTTCGGTACGGCGGGGTTTCGGCGCACGAGAAATACCGGGACAGGTTGTCCCGCTCCGTAGCTCCCACGCCCAAGTCGAGAGCGCATCGTCAGATGCCTCCCCGCCTTAAATCTCACGGATGATGCGAGCCTGACGTCCAGGCCAAGTCAATAACGGCCCGCAGAACCGCCGCAGGCGGCGCGCGCAGGCGCGCGTCTGACAACGCCGCCGTGGAGTTGCCTGGGGTAAATCGGACCCATCCCGCGCCGTCATCCTGCGGCTTTTCCGTGGGACCCATCCTTCCGCACACGCACGCCTCGACATGAGTCCCGCAGACGAGTCGCGGGATGACGGGCCATGTTGATTCCGCAAAAGCTTTACAACTGCCTCTCAATGTTCTACTTTTGTTCTCATGTACGACACCGCCGTCGCCCGCACCGAACATGAGCTCCGGATGGTGGAGGCGCTGGTCGACTGTGCGCATGCGCTGAGCGTGGCGGTGGCCGAGGCGGCGAAGGCGGAGGCTGACGGCAAACTCCGGCTGCAGATGTTCGAGGCGTTCCAGCGCGGCTTTCTGGCGGTGCGGATGGGGATCCGGCTGTCGCTGATGCTGCGCGCTGCGCCAAAGTCCGTCGCCCGGCCCGCCGCAGAGCCGGCGCGGGAAGCGCCCGAGCGGGAACGGCCCGAGGCCGAGCGCCCTGAAACAGAACAACTGCTGGACCGCCTGGAGCGCGACGAACCCGCCCTGGAGCGGGAGCGGGACCGCGACTATGAGCCGGTCAGCCTTCCAAGGTTCCTCTCCACCCTGGGCGTGGTCGCTTCTGAGGCGGCGCGCATCGAGGCCCTGCCCGCCCACGTCCGCGCCGACATCCTCCCCAAGCTCGACACCCTTCTGGCCCGCGCGAAGGGCCCTGCGGCGCCCCCGGCCCAACCCGCAGCCGCCGTGGCCCTGATGACCCGGTCCAAGGCCCTGCCGAAAGCCGCTCTGCTCAGCGGCGCATCCACACTCTCCGGCCCACCGCCGACCTTCCACGGCAGGCCGCGACCGCCGCCCTACCGGTTCGGCTGACCCCCTTTCCCCGTCATCCCGCGGCTTGTCCGCAGGACCCATGGTCCAGCCGCCGCAAGTCCCTGCGGCGGGCCGCGCAGCGCGGCCCGCTCCACCCTCTCATGCAGCAG
>NZ_JBILRO010000286.1:0-3909 GCF_044372605.1 Phenylobacterium sp. | reverse complement strand
GATCGCCCGGGCGATCTCGGGCGCCCGTTCCAGCGCCAGCGCCGCCGCTGTCCAGGTGGCGCGAATCCTGTGGTCATCCAGCAGCTTCAGGATGCGCGGTGCACCGGCCTTGATGCCGTACTGATAGTTGCTCTCATTGCCATGCATCCGCATCGGTCGCTTGGGCACGGCGCTGAGTTCGTCGACGGGCTCAGGCCCCTTGTCGCCGTCGCGGATATTCTGCTCGGCGCCTTCCTCGACGTTGACGACGACGGAGAGGGCGAACTTTGAGCCGTTGGGCCAGCGGAAATCGGGCGGGGCGGGCATGGGCTAGTGCGGCTCCTCGCCGCCTGAGACGTTCAGGCTTTCGGCGGTGATATACTGGGCCTCGTCCGAACAGAGGAACGCCACCGCCTTGGCGGTATCCTCCGGCAGGCCGGGGCGCTTCAGGGGGATGCGGTCGGCCATGGCTTTAAGATAGTCCTCGACCGAGGCCGCGCCCACCACCTTGGCGAAGTATTCGTTCTGCCAGGCGCCGAGGCCGGTGGTCACGTGGTTCGGGCAGACGTTGTTGACGGTGATGCCGTGTGGGCCCAGTTCGATGGCAGCAGAGCGCGCCAGCCCGACCAGCCCGTGCTTGGAGGACGTATAGGCCTGGGCGTGGGGGAAGCCCGACTTTGCCGCCTGGCTGGCGATGTTGACGATCCGGCCGCCGCGGCCCTGGGCCACCATGATCTCGGCCGCGGCGCGGAGCCCGAAGAACGAGCCCGTCAGGTTGACGTCGATGACGGCCCGCCAGTCGTCGGGGGTCACCTCCAGCAGCGGCTTCATGATGTAGCCGATGCCGGCGTTGTTGACCCAGATGTCGAGAGAGCCATGCGTATCCACCGCATGTTTCGCCAGCGCCTGGGTGGCAACGAAGTCGCGCACTTCGCAGACGCAGGTCGAAGCCTGGCCGCCCGAGGTGCGGATATCGGCGGCGATAGCTTCCATCTCGGCTGTAGCGCCGATCATGGCGCCCGGCGTAGCGGCGTCCCGCGAGGCGCCAATATCGGAGATCACGACCGCGGCGCCCTCGGCGGCCAGTCGCCGCGCAATGGCTTCACCCAGGCCCGCGCGCCGTCCCGAGCCGGTAATGACGGCGGTCTTGCCCGCGAAACGTCCGGTCATTTCTTACGCTTCCAGCCGATCTTCTTCATGATCAGGAACTGCACCTCGGCCATGCCCTGGAACTCGCCGGCGATCGCCTGCATCACCGGGGTGGCTACGTCATTGCCGAACTGGCCCATGTCGCGCACGTCGATGATCTCAATGTAGCGATAGGGCGACGGACCACCGCCCATGACTTCCTTGGTCTTGAAGACCTCGAACTTGCGGATCGAGGGCAGGCCGTTCACGGTCGGCAGGTCCTTGGCCCGGGCCCAGGCCTCGTATTCGGCCACTTTGATGCCGGGTTTGAGATTGAACAAGGCAATGATGCGGGTGGTCGCCATGAATCCTCCAAGGCGCGGGCTGGGTCGAAATGATATAGACATAGACCATTTGGATCGTGAAGCCCTTGGCGTATTGTGGTGTTGAAGGAGACCCGAAATGGACGGCAGCGGTGATCTGAAAAATGCAGGCCCGGCGCAGGCCTATGATGGCCCGCCCGACTATCGGGCTGTCGGCCGCCACGGGGTGTTCCCGCAGACCAGTCATGACGAGATCGCGCGCCTGAACTTCCTGGCCCATATGAATAGGCATCTCGCCACCCGGGTCATGCCGCACGTGAAGACGGCCTGGGAGCAGCGCGCGGAGCCGAAGCTGAAGGCCGAGACCGGCGCCGGCCCCAGGAACCGCCATGATGTGCGCAAGGCGCTCCTGAAGGATCCGACCTACCAGACCTGGTCGGCGCTGCGCCGCATGACCATGGAACAGCGCCAGCAGGCTGGTCGCTGGACCACAATCCGCCAGGCCGAACAACTGGCCGCGATCACCCGCACCCTGACCGAAGGCGATAAGCGCCTGGAGCTGGATTCTGCGCTGACGATCCCGCGCTACATTTCGGCCGTGGACCACCACTGCATGCCCGGCAGCTATCACAAGGAGCTGTTCCCCGGCGACGTCTCGGGCGCCGCCAACTATGATCACGCGATCTTCGCCACGACGGGCGGGGCCCTGGGTCGTTACTCCGACGGCGGCGGCCATGCGGTGGTGCAGTGGGTGCGCAAACACCTGCCCGACTTCAAGCCGACCCGGATCCTCGATATCGGGGCGACGCTCGGTCAGAACATGATCCCGATCGCCCAGGCCTTCCCGGACGCCGAGGTCGTGGCGCTGGATGTAGGCGGTCCGATGCTGCGCTACGGGCTGGCGCGGGCCAAATCCATGGGCGTGGAGAACGTGCGCTTCGTGCAGGCCGACGCCTCGGACCTGTCGCGCTATCCGGACGAGAGCTTCGACTGGGTGCAGACGACCATGTTCCTGCATGAGCTGAGCTACGCCTCGATGCGGGCGATCTTCCGGGAGAGCTTCAGGGTGCTGAAGCCGGGCGGGATTGTCCTGCACGTGGAGCAACCACAATACGCGCCGGAGATGCCGCTGTTCGAACAGGCGATGCGCGACTGGGATGCCTTCTACAACAACGAGCCGTTCTGGAGCACGCTTCACGAGATCGACCTGGACGCCTATATGGTCGAGGCCGGCTTCTCGAAGGACAGGCTGATCCACGATGGCGTCACCGCCGTGGTCGACCGCGATGTCTTTCCCGACGCCGCCGACGATGAAGGCGAAGACTACGGGCGCAAGGCGGCCTGGCACGTGATCGGAGCGCGCAAGTGAGTACAGCTGACGCCCTGGCCCGCTCGTCCGCCAAGCCGGCCGGCAAACGGCCCTATTTTCTGACGCCGGAGACCGAGCGGGTGCTGGCCATCACCATGGCCGCCGTCCAGGAACTGGCCGTGGCGCGCGAGCGGATCGATACGCTTGAGCGCCTGCTGGAAGCCAGGGGCGTGGTGCGGCGCGAGGAGATCGAGACCTTCGCGCCCACGGCCGACCAGGCCGCCGAGCGCGGGCTGTGGATGCAGGAGTATCTGACCCGGGTGCTGCGCATCGTCCAGCAGGAGGCCGAGGCGGTCGAGGCCAACGCCGCCGGCGACCTCTACTCCGAAGACGTGGCGGTCGAAGTCTCGCGAGCCGACGCATGAGCCACGACGTCTCCAGCTTGATCCGCAGCGCGGTGTTCGTTTCTAACCTGGAGCGATCCACCACCTTCTACCGCGCGCTGGGGTTCACCTCCGTCTACTTCGAGGGCGAGCTGGACGGACCGTCCACAGCCGCCGCGCTGAAGACGCCGCCTGCCACCGCCTGCCGCTGCCGCATCCTGCGCCCCGAGGGCCGTCCGAACTTCGGCATGATCGGCCTGTTCGAACTGACTCCAGCGCAGGAGGCTATCCCGAAAGGCGACGGTCCGCCGCGCCTGGGCGAGGTGGCGCTGGTGCTCTACGCCACGCCGATCCACGCGGCGGTGGAGGCCGCCCGTGCGGCGGGCGCCAGCTGGTCGCCGGACCCCAGCCTGTTCGTCATGCCCCACCGCCAGCAATACGAAGTCTGCCTGCGCGACCCCGACGGCGTGCTGATCAACCTGATCGACCGGCCGCCGAGCGAGCAGGAATGGACGAAGCCGGTTGGGGGGTAGGGTCGCATCGCTTTTTGCCTGGCGGCCCGTCTCTAGGCTAAGCACCCGTCCATGAGCCAGTTCTGGAGCCGCCTGACCCACGACCTTGACCCCTATGTGCCGGGCGAGCAGCCGCGTATCGAGGGGCTCGTCAAGCTCAACACCAATGAGAGCCCGTTCGGGCCGTCGCCCAGGGTGCTGGAAGCGCTGCGGGCAGGGGCGACGGACGATCTTCGCCTCTATCCGGACCCGCAATCGAGTGCGCTCCGGGCCGC
>NZ_JBILRO010000285.1:0-3919 GCF_044372605.1 Phenylobacterium sp. | reverse complement strand
GTAGTAGTTGTATCCACCCGTGTACTTCACGTCGAAGGTGTCGGCGTGGAAGGTGACGTTCGCGGCGTAGGTGTTGCTCTCGAGGTTGATGTAGTTGCCGTCATCGGTGTCGAAGCAGAGCTGGCAGGTGTTGCCCGGCAGCGCCAGGGGGCCACCGAAACCAGCCGCATTGGGTGTCAGGCTGGCCTGAAGCGGGTTGAGGTTGTCGCGGATGCCGTAGGTGGCGGTGGTGCGCCCGCCGGGACCGCGGCCAAGGGTGTGCCACTCGGTGGTCGAGGCCTTCACCCACCATTCGAGGCGGTCTGTGATGGTTCCATCCAGCTGGCCTTCGACGGTCCAGTAGGTGCCGCGGTTGCCCTCGTCCTCGCCGTTGGGGTTGAGGTTCGTGTAGGTGCCCTTGCCGATGTCGCTCCAGGAGGCGGCCAGGCGGCCGCGGGTCCCGAACAGCAGCGGTCCCGACGCCGCGCCCTCGATGACCTTCAGGTCGTTGCTTCCGTAGCTTCCGCGCAGCTCGCCGTAGAACTCGTCGGTCGGTCGCTTGGAGATGATGTTCAGCGCGCCGCCGATGGCGTTCTTGCCGTAGAGGGTGCCCTGGGGACCGCGCAGCGCCTCGGTGCGCTCGATAAAGAGGGTCGATTGGGCGAAGGCCGTCACCGACGAGGTGTAGGCACCGTCGTTGTAGAGGGCCACGCCACCTTCAACCGAGCGATTGTTGGAGAAACGACCGATGCCGCGCAGGGCGATCCGGTCATTGTTGGTGGAGTAGGACAAGCCGGGCGTGAAGTTGGTCAGGTCCTGAACCGAGTTGATCCCGACGAGCTCGCGACGCTCATCGGTGAAGGCTGAAACGGCGACCGGAACGTCCTGCAGCGATTGCTCGCGCTTCTCGGCGGTGACCACCAATTCTTCGATTTCATTGGTGTTCTGGGCGAAGGCCGCCCCGCTGGCCGCTGTGCTCATCGCGAACACACAAGACAGCAGTATGCTCTTTCTGGATTTCATCTGGACGTTTCCCCCAAGCGTATTCTGACACGGCGCGTTTGCCGCGCTTGGTTTCGAATGTCCGGCATGGCGGACGTCAGGTCAACAGATCAAGGCGAAATTCTGTCGCAATGTGTCCCGGGCTGCCGAATTGCGGACGCGATTTCGCCACGTTTGCGCCGTCACCGCCGTGTGGGCGCCTACTCCGAGATTTCCACCGCCTCGGCCTTGCGGCCTTCCTTTTCCGCCAGGCGCGCGCCACCGAGGATGCCGGGCAGGGCATAGTTGCCCTCGTGGCAGGCGTATTCGTACATCGGGCCCTGGGTGGCGTTCATCGCCATCTGGGCGCGCCAGACCTGGGTGTAGACCTTGGGGTCCTGTACGCTGAATTCATAGAGGATCTGACTGGCCGACGTGCGGGTGAAGCGCTCGGTGACTTTGGCGTCGGGCGAGAGGAACAGGCTGGCACCGAAGTAGGGTCGAAGGCTTTCCTGCGGGTTGAAGTTCGTGGTCTCGACCACGAGCGTGTCGCCCTCCCACCAGCCGATCGAGTCGCCCATCCACTGTTGCAGGCTGACGCGGGGTTTGGTCCGGTCGACGATGGGGATCACGCGGGCGTCGTGATTCATTTCCACCACGATCACCACGTGGTCCTTCGACTGCTGGATCTGGTAGTTGTTGTTGTAGAGTACATTCATCATCGGCGGGCCTGCGGTGGAGCCGAAACCAAGGACGCAACGCTCGCCCAGAGGACGACCCTCGGGGCCATCGAAGTTGGTCCGGGCGCTGGCCAGGGTGTCGGCGAACAGCTTCCGGCCCGCCGGGCTGTAGGGCAGTTTGCCGTCGGCCGGGTCGATCAGCCAGGATGTGCGCACCTCGCCATTGATGCGCCCGTAGCTGACGCCGGGGTCGATCCAGACGGTGTTGTAGCCGCCTGGATCGTCGGCCTTTGGCGGCGCAGGGGCGTTGGGGTCTGTGGGCCGATTGGAGGCCGCCATGCCTCGCGCGCGGGCCGCCTCGGCCGCCCTGGCCTGGTCCTCGGTGATGGTGAGCGTCTTGAAACTGGCCGGGCGCTCCAGGCTGGTGAGGGAGGCGTTGGTCCAGGTCCCTTCAAGATCCGGCTGGCCGAAGCCGTTGCGCGGGGTCTTCCAGGTCTGGGCGTGGGCGCTCGTCGCCAGGGCGGCGATCAGCAGAGGCAGTATAAGCCGGCGCATGGGGGTCAGGCCTTCTTGTCGGTCAGGGCGGCGTAGACGGCCCGGGGGCTGATGTCGTGGACGGCCGGCGTACCGGCGCCGGGGATCGTGCCGTTGAGGTTCTGGATCATGCCGACGAAGACGATGTCGTGGGTGGGATCGATCCAGAACCATGTCCCGAAGGCTCCGCCCCACCAGTAGCTGTCGACGCCCTGGGGAATGCCGCTGATCGCCGGGTTCTCGTGCACCGCGAAGTCCATCCCGAAGCCGATGCCTTTTTGCACGGGCCCGTAGAGATCAACCCCGACGCCGGGGCGAAGGACGGACTTGCGCATCAGCTTGACTGTCTCGGGCTTCAAAATTCGCGCGCCATCCAGATCACCGCCGTTCAGCAGCGCCTGACAGAACCGGAAGTAGTCGGCGGCGGTGGACGAGAGGCCGCCTGAGCCGGAGAGGAAGCGCGGCCTGGTGGTCTGGACGCGCGGCTCGCCCGCGGGAACCAGCTTGCCGGTCGAATAGGTGTGGATCCGCACCACGCGCGAGACCTTGGCCGGATCGACCCAGAAGCCGGTGTCCGGCATCTTCAGCGGGGTGAATATGTGATCCTGGAAATGGCGATCCAGCGGCTTTCCGGACAGTTTTTCAACAACGTAGCCCTGGATATTCACGCAGGGACCATAGGCCCAGTCCGTGCCCGGCTGGCTGAACAGGGGCAGCGTCGACAGTTTGTCGATCATGCCCTGCAGGTCGGTGGCGAAAAGCGCGTCGGCCTCATAGCGGGCGCTGGTTCCGAAGCCCGCGGTGTGGCTCATTATCTGGGCCATGGTCATCGGGCTGGCCTGATCGACGAGCCCGCCGTCTGCGGTTCTGACCTTCAGGCCAGCGAACTCGGGGATGTGTTTTGCGACAGGATCGTCCAGCTTCCACTTGCCCTGTTCCCACAGTTGCATCATCGCCACGCCGCAGATCGGCTTGGTCATCGAGGCGATGCGGAAGATGCTGTCGATCGCCATCGGGGCCTGCGTGGAGATGTCCTGGCGACCGTAGGCGTCGAGGTTCACGACCTTGCCCTTGCGCGCCAGCAGCGTAACCACCCCGGACAGTTTCTGCTGGTCGACGAGGGCGTGCATATCGGCGTTGAGCGCGGCCACGCCGGTGGCGCTGAATCCGGCCGAAGCGGGCGGCTGAACCGAAATCCTGGCCCATGCGGGCAGGGCGGCGAACGCCGCAGCCCCAGCGCCGGCGAACATCAGATTGCGGCGGTCCATTGTGGTCATCAGCGTTTCTCCCCGGCATCCGGTCCGTATGCGGACTCTGTTCAGGGAAAACTTCCCCCGAGTATCAAGTCTGGACCCTGCGTTTTGCGGATATGTTTCTGGCGCGTGCAGCCGGTATTTCAGGCTAGGCTTTCGCGGCAAACCAAGGGGAATCACGTGGCACCAACAGTGGCGGCGACCAACCCGGCGCCAGCGGGAAAACAGCCGCTCTGGACGCAGCTCTACGTTCAGGTGCTGGTAGCGATCACGGCGGGCGCTCTGATCGGCTACGTCTGGCCGCAGACCGGCGAGGCGCTGAAGCCGCTGGGTGACGCGTTCATCAAGCTGGTGAAGATGATCATCGCCCCGGTCATCTTCCTGACCGTGGTCACCGGCATCGCGGGCATGCGCGACCTGGGCAAGGTGGGCGGGGTGGCGCTGAAGGCCTTCGCCTATTTCTTTGTGGTCTCCAGTTTCGCCCTGGTCGTG
>NZ_JBILRO010000060.1:0-14644 GCF_044372605.1 Phenylobacterium sp. | reverse complement strand
GATGATGGACGCGGCCGCGGATCTGATCGTGGCGACGATCAACGTGGCCGCGACGGTGACTATCGCGGTCGCGGCGATGACCGCCGAAGCTGGGATCGAGGCGACAATGGCCGCCACCGCGGTGATCGCTACGACCGCGGCCAGCGCTGGGAGCGAGGACGGTATCCGTCGGTCTACTTCAGCCCCTATCGCTATCGCTACGCCTGGCGGCCGCCAAGTGGCTACTACGCCTACAACTGGTCCTTCGGTGATTTCCTGCCGCGGAACTGGTACGGGTCCGGCTCCTGGCTTTCGGACCCCTGGCGGTACGATCTGCCCTGGCCGCCGCCCGGCTATGAGTGGGTTCGGGTAGGCTACGACGCCCTGCTGGTGGATGAGTACACCGGTCGCGTCGTGCAGGTGGTTCGCAACATCTTCTGGTAGTCAGCCCTGAAGCCCGTTCGTTTCAGTCTGTCACACTCTGTTGGCAGGCGGCGCAAAGGCCTCTGGCTTCCAGCGTTACCCGCCGCACCGCATAGCCAGCGGCTTCGGCGGCCGAAAGCTGGGCGGCGAAGTCGGGGGCGAATTCCTCGGCCTCGCCGCAGCAGTCGCAGATCAGGAAGGCGGCCGCGTGCCCGCCCTCCAGGCGGCAGGGCACATAGGCGTTCAGGCTCTCGATTCGATGAACGAATCCCAGTCGTTCCAGGAACTCAAGTGCGCGGTAGACCGTAGGCGGTTTTGCCGCCTGGCCCCCAGCGCCGAACGCGGCGATCAAGTCATAAGCCTTGAGGGGGGCGTCTGCCTGCAGCAGCAATTCGAGGGCGCGCCGACGCGGCGGCGTGAAGCGCTCCTGCGCCGCCAGGCAGCGGTCGCCGGCGGCGTCGAGAGCACGGCTGAGCGCTAGGTCCTTGAGCCCGTGATGCACGTGCTGGCCGTGATGGTCGCAGGCGTCCGTCATGAACCTCAGCTAACTCAGTTCAGCCGTCATCCGCAACCCGGATGCCTCGCGCCATCCGGGCTCAGGCCTCTTCGGTCTCTGACGCGCCGGGACCTTCGCCGCCCTCGAAGGTCTTGGGCTTGCGCCGACGAACGCGCACGGGCTTTTCGACATCTGCCTCGATACTGGGCGCCGGCGCTGGCCGAGCCTGCAGGAAGGCCGGCGCATGGCTGGCCCCCCCGTCGGAATCCCGCAGCATGGCGCCGCGCGGCTCCGGCGCTTCCACGGCCTGTACCGTAACAACGGGAGCCGGCTCGCGCTCGACACGTTCTGGTCGGTCGCCGCGATCCTGGCGGTCATAGCGTTCGCGGCGCGGCTCCTCGCGACGCACCTCGTCGCCCTCGGCGCGGGGTCTGTCATCGCGCGGCCGATCATCCCGGGGGCGGTCATCACGGGGCCGGTCATCACGCGGGCGATCATCACGGTTGCGGTTTCGATCCCGGTCGCGGTTATTGTCGCGGCTGAAGCGTTCACGGTTGCCGGTCCCGTCGTTGCGCGGACGGTCGTCACGGTTGCGGTCCTCGCGGGGGCGATCATCCCTTGGGCGATCCTCACGCGGTTGCCATTCGCTGCGGTCACGAGGGCGAGCCTGATCGCGGACATCGCCATCTTCAGCAGGTTCGCCGGCGGCGGTGGCGGCCTCATCAGCGGCCAGCGCCTGGGCCTGACCGGTCTCGTCTTCGAAATCGATGTCGTAGCCGGACGAGAAGTGGTCCCGCCCCAGAATCTCGCTTGCCGGCCGGTTCGGCTGGATGGCGCGCAGGAGGCGGAAATAGTGCTCGGCGTGCTGAAGGTAGTTTTCCCCCAGGACCCGGTCGCCGGCGGCGTTGGCGTCTCGCGCCAGCTGCTGGTATTTTTCGAAGACGTGCTGCGGGTTGCCCCGCACCTTCACGCCCTCGGGACCGTTGGAATCAAAGGCCCGGTTGGCGTTCTGCGTGGGCTTCATGTTGCCCCCGCCGCCGCCGCCGCCCCGATTGCGCCCACGTTGGCGCTTCATACCCTTGAAATCTCTCATATTTTGAAAACCGTTAGGCTCTTTCCTGAGCGCCAGTTCGGCGGCCTTGCCTTCAGCTTGGCGAGCGTCTTGCCCGATCAGATTGTTGAAGACGTTTGTGTTCCCCGTCTTCCGCCCTGGAGCTCGTCAGCGAGAGGCCTTTTTTGAGGAAGCGTCGCGCCTGTCGGGTCGGGCGGGCGTCCTTCATGGGGACGCTTCTACCGGCAACACCGACGAATTAGGGTGGAGACAAGGAGACGTGTAGCGAGTCAGGCGACTGTTTCCAAGGCCTTTTTCATTCCGGCCACCACCCGGTCCCGGTCCGACAGATCCCGGATGGTCTGGACGCCTTGGGCGCCGGCGGCACGGAACAACGCTTCGACCTCGGCCTTCTGGTCGTAGCCGATCTCCACCGCGAAGCGACCGCCGGGCTTGAGAACACGCAGGATCTCCGGTGCGAGCACCCGGTAGTGATCGAGCCCGTCAGGGCCGCCTTCAAGGGCGATCCGGGGCTCGTGATCGCGTACCTCCGGCTCCAGGGTTTCGATGACGTGATTGGCGATGTAGGGCGGATTGGACACCACCAGATCGAACAGGTTCTCACCGAGACCCGCCGTCCAGTCGCTGCGCAGGAGGGCGATGCGACCTGCCAGGCCAAGGGCGGCAGCGTTGTCGCGGGCGACGGCCAGGGCGTCCTCGGAGATGTCGATACCCAACCCGCGAGCGGCCGGACGCTCTGCCAGCAGCGCAAGCAAGATCGCGCCGGATCCGATCCCCAGGTCGAGTATTGACCACGCGGCATGTTCCGGAAACTCGCGCAGCGAAAACTCGACGACGGTTTCGGTGTCGGGCCTTGGCGTCAGTACGTCGGAAGTGACGTTGAGCATGATCTTCCAGAAGCCCTTGCGGCCCAGAATATGGCTGACCGGTTCGCGGTGTTCCCGGCGAGAGAGATAACTATCCAGTGTTGCTTCCTGCTCCGGGGTCAGCAGGCGATGGGGATCGGTAACAATATCGACCCGGGTGGCGTCGGCGGCGGCCTCGACCAGAAGCCGGGCGTCGATGACGGGTCCATTCAGGCCGGCGGCCTGAAGCCGTGCCTTGGCCTGGCCCCACGCCTTGACCAGCGTCAGGCTCACGATCGGGCCTGCGGTTCGGTGACGGCATCGCCCAGACCCACAGTTCCCGCCGCCGTGACGTGGACGTAGATCCCGCAGAACATGTGTCCGTAGTTGTCGAACAGCGCCTTCACGACATCCAGATCGGCGACCGCCGTGGTGGGGTCGACGTGGGTCGCGGCACAGCGGACGATAGGCTTGAACACCCGGGCCCGGGCCCAACCCAGCATCAGGTCGCGATCCTCCCAGTCGTTCTCAACCCAGGCGGGCCAGCCTTCGACGTAGAGGTTGGCGCGGAAGCGCAAAGGATCCAGCTCCACGCCCATCTTCGCTGACAGATCGCGGACGCTGGCCATGTTGATGATGGAGACCTGCCCCTTCGGATGGTCGGTGAAGCGGAAGGCTCCGCGCGCATCCACCACTTTCAGAGGCCCGCGCGCCTCGTCGCCCAGGACGCGGGTCAGCCAGATCGCAAAAGCTTCCCGTTCACTGGCTTCGGCCAGACGGCCCGAAAAGGTTTCCGCCCCTGGAGCCTGTGCGGTCAGTGCGCCGGTGGTGTCATCCAGACGCGTCCGGACGGCTGCAACGCGGGGGAGGGCCGCGAGCACCGTGAACTTCTGCTTGGGTGTGAAGCTTGGCGCCTCCGGGTTGTAGCCCGATGGCCCGTTCTCAACCGCCCACACCCGGTCCATCGCGAGCCCCTCATTCGGGACCAGGGCGATCTGCTTCAGGGCCTCGGGTGTGAAGCCCTTGATAGGGTGGCGAAAGATCGCTGCAACATGACCGTTCATGGCGGGGCTTCTGACGGAATTCCGGGGTCTCTACAAGCTGGCCCGCCAGCGGTCAGCCCGGCGGCCTGCCGCTGATGCCGCAGTTACTTCCGCCGCTGTCGCACCCTTCGATCCTGATGTCCTGATTTCCACGTCCCCGCGCCTTTGCGTCGGCGGTCCACTCACTGCGCTTCTTGCAGATCTTGGTCGCCCGAACCCGTGAGCCGCTGGTGGGCGATGAGCGGCAGACCAGCGGGTCTTCGGCCTTCGGCGCCGCGGGGGCGCCGGTTACCGTGACGCCGGAAACCTCTGTCGCCTTTTGGGCGTCGCCAGTCTGCTGGGGATCAGCCGCCAAGGCTGTCGTGGCGAACAGGGAAACGATGGCGAGCGTGACTGCTAAGCGCATGTTCAGGTCTCGGTTCGAGGGTTGACCAAGGGTCACAATCGGGGACTGGGGGTGTTTGGGCAAGCCCGCGACTGTCGCACTCTAGCCAAACTCGTCCTCGAGCGCGGCCAGCCGCGCGGCCTGGTCCTCGGCGATCAGCGGTTTGATCACGTCGTCCAGAGCGTCGCCTTCCATCACCTTGGCAAGATTGTAGAGCGTCAGGTTGATCCGGTGGTCGGTGACGCGTCCCTGAGGGAAATTGTAGGTGCGGATGCGCTCCGAACGGTCGCCGGACCCGACCTGGCTCTTCCGGGCATCCGAGCGCGCGGTATCCAGGGCTTCGCGCTGTTGGTCGTACAGCTTCACCTTCAGCGCCTTCATGGCGCGGGCGCGGTTCTGGTGCTGAGACTTTTCCGACGATGTCACCACGATCCCACTGGGCAGGTGCGTGATGCGAACGGCGGAGTCGGTCTTGTTGACGTGCTGTCCGCCGGCTCCGGACGAGCGATATGTGTCGATGCGCAGGTCCTGATCGCGGATCTCGATTTCCACCTCCTCCGGCTCGGGCAGAACGGCGACCGTGGCCGCCGAGGTGTGGATGCGGCCCTGGGCTTCGGTGGCCGGTACGCGCTGGACCCTGTGAACACCGCTTTCGAACTTCAGCCGACCAAAAACGCCGTCGCCGGTGACCGCGGCCACGATTTCCTTGAAGCCGCCCATCTCGCCCTCGGAGAGGCTGTCGATCTCCACTCGCCAGCCCTGGGACTGGGCGTAGCGCTGGTACATCCGGAACAGGTCGCCGGCGAACAGCGCCGCTTCGTCGCCACCAGTTCCCGCCCGGACTTCCAGAATAGCCGAGGCGTTCTCGTCCCGGTCTTTCGGGGCCAGCAGAAGGGCGACCTCACGCTCCAGGGCGGGCAGCTTTTCCTTCAGCGCCTCCAGTTCGTCGCGCGCCATCTGGGCCATTTCGGGATCGCCTGCGGCAGCCATCTCCTCAAGTTCGGGGGCCTCGGCCTTCACGCGTTCCAACGCCATTACCGCGTCGGCCACCGGTTTCAGCTCGGCGTGCTCCTTGGACAGACGGACGATCTCGGCGCCGTCCTTGGCCGCGCCCATGCGCGCTTCGATCTCGCGGAAGCGTTCGAGCACCTGATCGAGTCGGGCCTGGGGAAGTCGCAAGGGGGTTGTCCTGAGGGCGGGGCGTGTCTCTAGCTCAGCAATGCCGCCACGACAATTTCGGTTATCATGATCCGACCGGACCGGGAGACCTGACATGCCAAACTATCACCCAGGCAACCGTGCGCTCCAGGACGCGTTCGGCAGTCGGGCCCTGGCGGATCGGTTGGCAGAAAAGCTGGGGCACACAGTGTTCAGCGAGGCTGACGCGACATTCATCGCCGCGCAGCCCTTCTTCTTCCTGGCGACAGCAGATGCCGACGGACGACCGGACTGTTCCTTCAAGGGCGGTGCGCCCGGGTTTGCACGCGTCGTGGCGCCAGACCTGCTGGTGTTTCCCGACTATGACGGCAATGGCATGTTCAAGAGCCTGGGCAACATCCTGGCCAACCCGCATGTGGGACTGCTGTTCATCTCCATGACCGAGCGCCCGGCCCGGCTGAGGGTAAACGGCCGGGCTGACGTCGTCTCGGACGATCCCCTGATGGCGGAGATCCCGGGCGCCCAATTGCTGGTCAAGGTGACGCCAACCGACATATTCCCCAACTGCCCGAGATACATACCCGATATGTCCACGGGCCGCGCGTCTTCGGATACGCCAAAGGCGGGCGTTACGGCTGACGAGCCGCGTTGGAAAACCTATCCGGATTTCGCGGACGTGACCCCACCACGCCGTCGGCCATAGAAAAGGCTCCCTCCGTCGCCGGAGGGGGCCTCACCGCGCTGAAGCGCGACTGTTTCCTAGAGCACGACAGCTTGAAGTGGATACCGGTTCAAGCGCCCGTCGTGCTCTAAACATTTGATAACGAGCCTGTTTATCCGGTTCAGATGATTCCATCTGAACCGGACAGGCTCTAGGCGCGGACGCCGGTCAGGGCGGCGTTGCCGAACATGCCGAGCTTCACGTTGCCGCTCATCTTGTCACCCTCGACCTTGGCCGAGAAGTCGAGCTTCATCGGCATCGGGCTGGTGATTTCGGTGTTCCAGGTCAGGGTGTCGCCGTCGACGGCGCCCGTGACTTCCTGCGAACCCATGTCGCTATCGACCTTGCCGGTGAAGGTGGCGCCGCTGGTGGCGATGGTGACATCCATCGTGCGCGCGCCCATCGGCGTGTTGATTGTGATCTTCCAGTTGCCGTCTGCAGACATTTTCTAACTCCGGGGGAATGGACCGCCACCTAAGACCGGAAGCGGCCGGTTTGCAAGAGTGACGCGGGCGTCACTTTTGTGATTTTGACTTGCCTCAGGACATGGCGTTCAGCTCGGCGGCCCGGATCTCTGCCGCTCTGGCCTCGACCAGTTCCACGATGTGGTCGACCATCTGATCGTTGTCCATCTTGTGGGCGGCCTTCCCGGCCAGATAGACCATCCCCGCGCCCTTGCCACCACCGGTGAAGCCGATGTCCGTCATGAGGGCCTCGCCGGGCCCGTTCACGACGCAGCCGATGATCGACAGGCTGAGCGAGGTTGAGATGTGGGCCAGTCGCGTCTCCAGAGTCTCGACTGTCTTGATCACGTTGAAGCCCTGCCGGGCGCAAGAGGGGCAGGCGATGATGTTCACGCCCCGGTGACGCAGACCGAGTGACTTCAGGATGTCGAAACCGACCTTCACCTCCTCGACCGGATCGGCAGCGAGGCTGACGCGGATGGTGTCACCGATGCCGGCCCAGAGCAGCGAGCCTATGCCGATGGAGGATTTGACTGTGCCTGTCCGCAACGCACCCGCCTCGGTCACGCCAAGGTGCAGTGGGCAGTCGATGGCTTCCGCCAGCTGCTGATAGGCCGCCACGGTCATGAAGGGATCGGAGGCCTTCACGCTGATCTTGAACTCGTGGAAATCGTGATCCTGCAGGATGCGGGCGTGGCGCAGGGCGCTCTCCACCATGGCCTCGGGGCAGGGTTCGCCATACTGCTCCAGCAGATCGCGCTCCAGCGACCCCGCATTGACCCCGATCCGCATGGAGCACCCGTGATCACGCGCGGCCTGGATCACATCCTTCACGCGCGCCGATGATCCAATGTTCCCCGGGTTGATCCGCAGGCAGGCGGCGCCGGCCTGGGCCGCTTCGATGCCGCGTTTGTAGTGAAAATGGATGTCCGCCACGAGGGGCACAGTGGCCGCCTTGACGATGGCCTTGAAGGCCGCCGTGGAATCCTCGTCCGGGCAGGACACGCGCACGATGTCGCAGCCAGCGTCTGCCAGCTCGCGCACCTGATCGATCGTGGCCTGGGCATCTGCCGTCAGGGTGTTGGTCATCGACTGCACGGTGATTGGCGCATCGCCGCCCACCTCTACATTGCCCACGCGGATCTTGCGGCTGGGCCTGCGATGGATCGCGCGCCAGGGGCGGACGGATGTATGAGCTTCGGCGGTCATGATCTGGTGGAAATAGGGGATTTCACCCGATTTCCCAAGCGGCGCGTCAGGGGATCGGCGGTTTCACCACAGCGGGCCGGGGCGTCGCAACAACAGGCGGCGGTGTCGCCAGCTTGGAAGCCAGAACCTGCTGGGCCGGAAGGACGCCGGTGGACCGGCCATAGACGAAGACCTGGATGTCGTCGGCCTTCGAGACATCCAGGGTCAGGCCATCGACCTGCGGGACGCGGAACGCCTCGCCCTTTGCAAGCTGGCGGGCGAAGTAAACCGATCCATCGGCCCCGCGCAGGATCAAAGACGCGGGCTTGAGCGCCTGGACCGTGATGATCGAGGCCTGTCCGGGCGCGCCGGAGTCATAGACCTTGCCCTGTGGGGCGAAGACCGGCGGCAGTGTCGTCAGGTCCACCCCTGATGTTTCGCTCGCCGCGGGCGCGGGGCCGGCCGCCGCGGTCTCGGACCTCAGGCCCATGGCGGCCGCCAGACCGGGGGTTTCATAGGCCGGCGGTGTGGTCGACTCCACCGGCGCCGGCAGCGGCGCCCCCAACTGGATAACGCCGGTCTTCACCAAGCCAAGCGCCTTGGCGGTAACCGTTTCAGGGGTCAGGGACGAGGGCGGCGCGCTGGCGATCATGGCGCGCTGGGCAACGTTCCAGAGCACAATCGCGGCGACGATCACCAGACCCCCGGTCAGAAAGGCCGCCACCCGCGGGTCACGTTCATCCAGCACGCCCACCGGCGCCTGGAGCGGCTGGTCAAGGACCGGGTCATCAGTCTTGAAACGTTCAACAGCCAGTTCCGGGTCAAGACCAAGACTCGTTGCGAACGCGCGGATGTAACCGATGGCGAAGGGGCGAGATGGCAGGGCGTCGAGCCGCATCTCCTCGATCGCTTCCAGATAGACCCGTCGCACCCGCGTATCGTCGGCAATCTGTTGCAGGGTCAGGCCGCGCTCCTCCCGCGCCGCCTTCAGCGCTTGCCCGAGCGTGGCATGCTGCAACAAGGGGTCTATCGGCGCGGACGGCACCGCGGCGCCCGGCGCCTCATGGGTTGCGGGCGTGTCGGCGGGCTCCGGCGCAGGACGGTTGAACAGGCTCCGCGCCCGCTCCCGGTCTGATCGTCCGGGCGACAGTGTGAAGGTGCGTTTGCCGGGCACGCGGGTCTTGAGAGCTCCAGATGGACGGGGATCGACCCAACGCCCTGAGTATGGCGTGAGTCAGACCGCGACGTAGAGTCGGCGCGCCAGGGTTTCAATTTCATTGCGCACGGAACCGGCGCCGGATTTCAGGAGGGCCGATACTCCACGGCGGGCCGCCTCGCGGTCACAGCCCAGAACCATCTGCTTGACCGGCCCGATACCGGCCGGAGGCATCGACAGCCGTTCAAAGCCAAGGGCCACAAGCGCGAAAGCCTCCAATGGGCGTCCGGCCATTTCGCCGCAAACGCTGACCGGGGTGCCGGTTTCCGCGCAGGCCCGCTGGATCGCTTCAAGCGCCCTCAGCGCGGGGGGCGACAAAGGATCGTACCGGTCGGCCACCCGGGGGTTTCCCCGGTCTGCAGCGAACAGGTACTGCATAAGGTCATTCGTCCCGACGCTGACGAAGTCTGTCATCGGCAACAAGGCGTCCAGATGCCAGATCAGCGACGGCGCCTCGATCATGGCGCCCACGTCGAGCCGTGACGGGGCAGGGCGCCCGCGTCGCTGGGCCCAGGCCACTTCGGTTTCGACCAGGGCGCGCGCGGCGCGGAACTCATCCACATTGGCCACCAGCGGGAACATGATCCGCAAGGGGCGCCCGAGGGACGCAGCGATCAGCGCCCGCAGTTGCAGGCGCAACAGGGCCGGACGGTCGAGGCCCATGCGAATGGCTCGCCAGCCCAGGGCCGGGTTATCCTCGCGTTCGGCCTCCATGTACGGCAGCACCTTGTCGCCGCCGAGGTCCAGGGTGCGGAAGGTTACCGGCAAACCGGCCGCCGCATCCATAACCCGGGCATAAAGGGCCGTCTGGGCATTGAACCGCGGCATCTCCTCGGAGACCATGAATTGAAACTCGGTGCGGAACAGGCCAATACCCTCCGCGCCGGTGTCGGCCAGGCTTTCGAGATCTACGTCGAGGCCCGCGTTCATCAGCAGCGTGACCTTCACCCCGTCACGGGTGAACGCCGGTGTGTCCTTCAATTTGGCGAATTCGGCCTGCCGCTGGCGGCGCACATCGATGCGCGCCTGGATGGCTTTCACCACGTCGGGCCGGGGGCGAAGGTAGGCTTCGCCTGTCTCGGCGTCGACGATCACGGGATCGCCCTCATTGACGCGATCGCGCAGGCCTTGCAGGCGGCCAACGCAAGGGATGTCCAGCGCCCGGGCCACAATGGCGGCGTGGCTGGCGGACGACCCTTCTTCCAGCAACAACCCGCGCAGTTTGGTGCGATCGTACTCCAGCAGGTCGGCGGGCCCCAGGTTCCGGGCGATCAGGACGGCATTGGCCGGGAGTTCCCGCGCCACGCTGCCGGCGCCCGCCAGATGCCGCAGCAGCCGATCATTCAGGTCTTCAAGATCGTGCAACCGTTCACGCAGGTAGGGGTCACGCGCCTGGCCCAGACGGGCCCGGTGCTCGGATCTCACCCGTTCGACTGCGGCCTCGGCGGTCAGGCCATTCTTCACCGCATCTTCGAGGTTCCGGTTCCAACCTGTTGAATGGGCGAACATCCGATAGGATTCGAGAACATCATAGGAGGCGTCGACGAGACCGTGCTGACCCTCCAGCATCTGATCGATTTGGGCTTTCAGCGCGGCCAGCGCGTCTGCCAGGCGCTGCTCTTCGGCGGCGACATCGTCCGACAGCAATTGTGACGAAGCCACCGGGGGTTCGTGCAGCACGACCACGCCGTAGGCCAGGCCCTCGGCGAACTTTGATCCGATCAGTCGCTCGGGCCGCTTGGGCGACAGCTCCACGCCGTCGAGATCCTCGACGCTGATCAGCTCGCCAGACGCCACCATCTCGGCCAGCACCATGGCGACGATCTGCAGGTCCTCGACCTCATCCTCGGTATAAATGCGCTCCGTGCGGTTCTGGACCACCAGCACGCCGATCGCGCGTCCGCCGCGCAGCAACGGCACTCCCAGGAACGCGTGGTAGGGATCTTCGCCGGTCTCAGGGCGATAGGAGAAGGCCGGGTGCGCGGGCGCATCGGCCAGGTTGAGCGGCCTCCCCTGCTTCATGATCTCGCCGACCAGGCCTTCGCCTGGCTTCATGCGCGTGACGTGCACGGCCTTGTCGTCAAGGCCCTCGGTGGCGAAGAATTCCATCTCGCCATTGGCGCGGCGCAGGTAGATCGAGCAGACTTCCGCCACCATCGACAGCGCGATGATGCGCACGACCATGTCCAGGCGTTGCTGCGCGGGCCCGCCGCCGGCCAGCGCCTCCCGGATCTGCTTCAGCAGGCTCCGCTGCCCCCTGAGGGCGACCTGTGTGGCCGTACTTGGCGAAACGTCCTCCCGTCTTTCCGGCCTTCCTTAGCAGATCAATCTTTCAGAAGAGAGATGGATTGCGAGGATTTGCCTCTTCGCGGCGAGCCTGTACGTCGATCAGGCATGGCGGAGCCCAACAGTCCGGCCTAAATCGCAGTTGTGAACGACGAAGCCGAAACTGTTCCGCCCTTTATCCCGCCCGGCGTGATCCCGCCGGAAGAGCCGCTGCCCTTCTTCCACGCCCTGTGGAAGCTGATGGACAACCCGATCGAGACCTGGCCCCGGGCGGTCTATGAGGAGCCGTATTTCCTGCGCGGCGATGACCGGCAGATGTTCCTCTATGCGGCTGACCCCTCCATGTTGAGGGATATCCTGCTGGACAAGGCCGAGGCCTTTCCGAAGGACTGGATGTTCGATCGGGTGACCAAGCCGGCTCTGGGTGAGGGTCTGCTGACGGCGCAAGGCGACCATTGGCGCTGGCAGCGGCGTGCGGCCGCGCCCGGCTTCCGGCCCGACACGGTGGCGGCCATGACGCCGCTGATGGTCTCCGCTGCGGAAGCCGCCCTGCAACGCTGGCGCGACCGGGGTGACGGCGTCCGTCTCGACATAGCCACCGAGATGACCGGCATCACCTTTCAGGTAATCCTCGACACCATGCTGTCGGGTGGCGACGGTATCGACGTCCCCGTCGCCGCACGCATGATCACTGACTATCTTGAAACCCTGGGCAAGATCACGCCCGCCGACCTGTTGCAATGGCCGACCTGGACGCGTGTCGCCCTGGCCCCGCGCGGCTATCGGGCCATGGTTTCGCTGAAAGCCATGGTCGACCGCATGGTGGCTGCCCGTCGCAAGTCGCCGTCGCGCGATGACCTGGTCGAGATGCTGATGCAGGCGAAGGATCCGGAGACGGGGCGCCAGATGGACGACGTGCTGCTGCGGGATAATCTGCTGACCTTCATCGGCGCGGGCCACGAGACCACGGCGCTGGCGCTGACCTGGTCGCTCTACCTTCTGGGCGCCCACCCGCCGACTGCCGCGAGGGTGCGCGAAGAGATCGCCCGGGTGGCCGGCGACGCCACGATCACCGACGCGCACGTCGAGCGCCTAATCTTCACCCGCCAGGTGGTGCAGGAGGCCATGCGGCTTTATCCGTCCCTGCCGCTGATGAGCCGGATGTGCGCCGAAGATGTCGAGGCGGGAGGCCTGAAGGTGACGAAGGGCACGTTCGTGTTCATTCCGATCTACGCCATCCATCGTCACCGCCTTTTGTGGGACCAGCCGGACGTCTTCGACCCTGACCGTTTCAGCCCGGAACGCAGCGCCGGGCGCCACCGCTTCTCCTATCTGCCCTTCGGCGCCGGCCCCCGCGTCTGTATCGGCCAGGCCTTCGCCCAGACCGAAACCGTCGCCATCCTGGCCACCCTGATGCGCGGCGCGGTGCTTGAACCCGATCCCGGTCACAGGGTTCGGCCGCTGATGCGCGTGTCGATGCGGCCCCAGGGCGGAATGCCGATGACGTTGCGGTTGCTTACCTCCCCCGCGTAGCGGCGGGAGGGGGACCGCGCCCCGCAGAGGGCGTGGTGGAGGGGGCAGGCCGGTAGATATAAGGGCATGTGACAAAGGTTTGGCGCGTTGGCTTGCCCCCTCCACCCCCCGCTCTTCGGCGGGCGGTCCCCCTCCCGCCACTGCGTGGGGGAGGTGAGGATCAACTTGAGCTTCGTCCCTGACCGGCGCATCGTCCACTCAACAACAAGACAAGTCGGGGGGCGGGGTGATGCGGAAGTGGCTGGCGTTTGGATTGGCCTGGGCGGTGATATTTGCCGGCGCCTGGCTGGCGCACTCCGTCCAGACGGCAGGTGGAACCACAGTCACCGAGGTGCGGATACCCGCCGGGCAAGGCGTGGTGGTCTCGGGCCTGCTCTATACGCCGGCTAACGCGACGGCGCAGACGCCGGCGCCGGCGATTCTGGTCTCCCACGGCTATATCAACACCCGCGAGATGCAGAGCCCGTTCGCCATTGAGCTGGCGCGGCGTGGATTTGTGGTGCTGGCCATGGACATGACCGGCCACGGCTATTCGGGCGGCATTGTCGGCACGGCCGATTTCGGCGGTCCGGCGGCGCTGCGCTGGCTGCGGGGTCTGCCCATTGTCGACAAGGCCAACATCGGCATGGAGGGCCACTCCATGGGCAGCGGGCCGGTGATGGCGGCCGCGGTCGAGGTTCCCGATGGCTACCGTTCCATTGTGCTGGAGGGGTCGACCCCGGGCCTGCTGGGCGCCAAGGCGCCGGCCAGTCCGAGAAACCTGGCGGTGGTGTTCGGCCAGTACGATGAGTTCGCGGGCCTGATGTGGGGCGTGCCCAAGGGCTCGCTGGTGGCCACCTCGCCCAAGCTGGCCAAGGTGTTCGGCGTCGCGGGACCGATCGAGGTGGGCCGTATCTATGGTTCGGTGGCCGACGGGACGGCGCGGGTGCTACTCAACCCGCCTATAACCCATCCCGGCGAGCATTTTTCCGAGGCCGGGATCAGCGGGGCGGTGGAGTGGTTCCAGAAAACCCTCCCGGCGCCCCGGGCCATGGCGTCCAACAACCAGGTCTGGATCTGGAAGGAGATCGGCACCCTGATCGCTTTCGTCGGCATGGTGTGGCTGATCCTGGCGACCTTCGACCTGTTGTTGGGCTTTGGGGCCTTCGCGAAGCTGAACGAGGCGGCGCAACCTCTCGCCGAACGCCGCAACGGACGCTGGTGGTTGAACCTGTTGATTACCGCAGCCCTGCCGGCGCTGACCTATTTCCCGCTGATGAAGGTGGGGCAGGTGTTCTTCCCGATGCCGCCGTTCCCCCAATGGATCCAGAACCAGCTGCTGGTCTGGGCCCTGGGAACCGCGTTGATCGGTTGGCTGATCGGTTTGTTGCTGAAGCGTGGCAAGCCCGCCTTTTCCAACCGTTGGGCGCTGTCGGCGGGGGCGGCGCTGGCCACCGTAGCGGTAGCCTATCTGTCGCTGGTGATCGTCGATGCGGTGTTCAAGGTGGACTACCGGATCTGGGTGCTGGGATTGAAGCCGCTTGACGCGACGCGGGCTTTCCAGTTGCCGGCCTACCTGGTGCTGTGGACGCTGTTCTTCCTGGTGTCCTTGCGCGCACTGGCCACCGACCTGGCTGTGAAGGGCGAGGGGATTGTCGCCGCCCTGGGCTGGGCCAAGGTCGCCATGGCAGGCGGGTTTGTGGCGCTGGTGGTCTGGCAGTACGCGACCTTGTTCTCCACCGGCCTGCTGGCGACGCCGAAGGAGCCACTGAACGTAATCGTGGCGATCCAGTTCATTCCGCTGCTGGCGATCGTGGGTCTGATCGCGGCCTTCACGTACCGGCGAACGAACTCCT
>NZ_JBILRO010000062.1:0-14311 GCF_044372605.1 Phenylobacterium sp. | reverse complement strand
TTCAGATTGGTGGCGGCCGACCCCACTGCGTAAAGCAGCTTGGTTCCCATGCGCAAAGGCGGCGGCTCGCGGGTCGCTGCAGTCAATCCGATCCTCCCCCGCCCGTATGGCGGTGTTGCTGGACCGGGCGCACTTCCCCCTTTGGCACGGACCTTGATCGAACGTTGGGGCGTGTCAGAGCGGGCGTCAACGCCGATGATCTTTCGCCGATGACACATTGGCGCAGGCCGTCAGCCCGCGAGCAGGATCACCTTGCCCACGTGGCTGCCGCCCTCCAGGTGAGCGTGGGCGGCTGCGGCCTCTTCCAGGGGGAAGGTCTTGTCGATGGTGGGCTTGATCTTGCCGGCCGCGATCCAGGGCCAGACCACGCGCTCGACCTCAGCCGCCAACCGCGCTTTTTCGTCCGCGTCGCGCGGGCGCAGGGTGGAGCCGGTTATCACGGCCCGCTTCATCATGATCCGGAAGATGGGCAGGGTGACCTCGCCGCCGGCCTGGCTGGCGATATAGACGATCCGCCCGCCGGTGCGGATGGCGTCAAGGTTCTTGGGGAAATAGTCGCCGCCGACCATGTCCAGCACCACATCGACCCCGCCGTCGGCCTTGGCGACTTCGGCGAAATCCTCCGAGGTGGCGTCGACGGCCACATCGGCGCCCAGGGCGAGGGCGGCCCTGGCCTTGCCGGCGCCGCGGGCCGTCGCGATCACTCGCGCGCCCGCGGCCTTGGCCATCTGTATCGCGGTGGCCCCGATGCCGGATGTGGCGCCGTGCAGCAAAAGGGTCTCGCCGGCTTTCAGCGACCCGTGCTCGAACACATTGGCGTAGACCGTGAATACCGTCTCGGGCAGGCCTGCGGCCTCTGCAAAGCTGAACCCGTCCGGGACCGGCAGGGCATGGCGGGCGTCGCAGACCGCATATGCCGCATAGCCCCCGCCGCCCAGCAGGGCGCAGACCCGGTCTCCGGATTTCCAGCGACCGGCGCCGATGGCGACCTCACCGGCGACTTCCAGGCCCATGGTCGTCGGCGCCCCGGGCGGCGGCGGATACATACCCATGCGTTGGATGATGTCGGGACGGTTGACGCCCGCGGCGCGGACGCGGATCAGGATCTCGCCCGGCTTCGGCTGCGGGATCGGCAACCGCTCCGGCCTCAGGGCAGAGGCGGGTCCCTTGCCGCCGTCAATGGCGATGGCGGTCATGGTCTCGGCTTCGAGCGGGCTCATGGGCGTTTCCTGAAACTTGCGCTTGCGGGGCTGTCGCGCTCAGATAGCGCCCTATGCCGGGACCGCAAAGGAGGGTTCACCCATGGAAGAGCCTGCGGAGGTGCGGATTGGCCGGGGCCAGCGCTTGGTGGAAGCCGTGCGCGAGGATCTGGAGCTCTATGGCGTGGCCGAACTGGAAGAGCGGCTGGAGGTGCTGGAAGCCGAGATGGCCCGTGTTCGGGCCCAGATTGACAAGAAGAAATCCGGCCGCGCCGCCGCCGACGCGCTGTTTTCCCTGCCCAAGGGCTGATGATCCCGTGGCATGGCCGTTGCAGGGGCGGGCCTTCGCACCATTCGTTCAGCGTGTGGCAACGATAATCGTGTAGAGTTCAGACCATGCAGGATACCGAGAGCCCCGATTGGCGCGATGACGTCATCCAGGATTTCGCCCGTTCGGAGCTTTTCGAGCGGACATTTAAGGAGGGTATGGCGCTGGTCGAGGAGACCGCCGCCTATCTGGATGGCGGCGGGCGCCAGGAATCCAAGCTGCTGTCGCGCAATGCCGCGCTGGCCTATGCGGCGGAAAGCATGCGGCTCACCACCCGGCTGATGCAGGTGGCCTCCTGGCTGCTGGTGCAGCGCGCCGTGCGTGAGGGTGACATGGCGCCGGCGGCGGCCTGCGAGGACCGCTATCGCCTGAACGCCGATACGGTGGTCCGCGCCGAGGTGCTGGCCTCGCGCACTGAACTGCCCACCAGCCTCACCCGTCTGGCCGATCGGGCGGAGCGCCTCTATGAACGGGTGCGCCATCTTGACCGCCGCATGTATGTCGAGAACCCGGCCGACGAGCGCACCAACGCCGTGCTGGGCCAGATGAACCGCCTGAAGACCGCGTTCGGGAGTTAGGCGCGGGGCGCAGCGCCAACCGGCGCGGCCAGTTCGACCGTCCCAGGCGTCCTCCTGGGATTACACACCGCCACAATCAGAAACGCCGCGACGGTTGCCCCTCGCGGCGTCTGAGATTCTGCCCGTTCCCGCTCTGGATCCCGGCTTTCGCCGGGATGTGTCCGGCTAGCGCCGGCTCACTTGCGGGTGAAGGCGCCGAACTTGGCGTTGAAGCGCGAGACGCGTCCGGCGCGATCAAGCATCTGGTGACCGCCGCCGGTCCAGGCCGGGTGGGTCTTGGGATCGATATCCAGGTTCAGCGTGTCGCCCGGCTTCCCGTAGGTAGAGCGCGTCTGGTAGCTGGTCCCGTCGGTCATCACCACGGTGATGAAGTGGTAATCGGGGTGCGTGTCTTGTTTCATCGAACGGGCGCCTGACGTAAAGGTGCGGCCAAATTTGGAACGGGCGCCGGATAGGGCCGCCCGAAGGAAGCCGCGCGTATAGAGAAACGTGTGGGTGAATGCAAGGTACGACACCGATGAGTGACGCCGGAGCCGACATTTCTGCCCCGGGGAGACCCAGCGCGGGCCAGGCGCTGGCCCAGAACCTGTCCGAGGCCGCGGCCAAACGGGGCCGCAGCCGTAACATTGGCGCGCTGCGCAGACTGGCGCCGTTCGCCCGGGCGCATTGGGGCGACGCCAGCCTGGCCGGGTTGTTCCTGATCCTCTCCACCTGCGCCACCCTGGGCATATCCGGCGCGATCCGGTTGCTGGTGGATCACCTGACCGACAAGGGTCTGGATCCGTCGACGGTGGACCAGAAGTTTCTGATCCTCGGGGCGGTTGCGGTGGGCCTGGCGATCTCGACCGCCGGTCGGTTCTTCTTTGTCACCAAGGTGGGTGAGCGGATCGTGGCCGATCTGCGCAAGGCCACCTATGCGCATATTCTGACGCTGGATCCGTCCTATTTCCTGAAGACCCGCACCGGCGAGGTGCTGTCGCGGCTGACGACGGACATCGCGATCGTTGAAAGCCTGGTGGCCACCTCGGTCTCGGTGGCGGCGCGCAACTTCCTGATGCTGGTGGGCGCCCTGATCCTGCTGGTGTTCGTCAGCGCCAAACTGACCGGCCTGGTCCTGCTGACCTTCCCGTTCGTGATCGCGCCGGTGTTCCTGTTCGGCCGGCAGGTGCGCAAGCTGACGGCCTCGGCCCAGGACCGGTTCGCCGACGCGGTGGGGGCGGCCGGCGAGAGCCTGGATGCGCTGGAAACCGTGCAGGCGTTTGGCCGTGAGGGGGCCGCCGCCAAGTGGTTCGGCTCGGCAGTCGAGCAGGCCTTCCAGGCCCAGCTGCGGCGGATTTCCACCCGCGCCCTGATGACAGCGGTGGTAATTGTACTGGTGTTCGGCGGGGTGGTGGGCGTGTTCTGGCTGGGCGTCCACGCGGGCCTGCGCGGCGAGATCACCTGGGGGGCGTTGTTCCAGTTTGCGTTCCTATCGGTGATGGCGGCTGCTTCTGTCGGGGCGCTGGGTGAAACCTGGGGCGAGGTACAGAAGGCCGCCGGGGCCATGGAGCGTGTGGGTGAACTGCTGGACGCGCGGCCCGGGATCGCGCCGCCGGTCCATCCCACGCCGCTGCCGGTTCCCGCGCGCGGTGAGGTGGCCTTTGAAGGCGTCACCTTCGCCTATCCCGGGCGGCCCGATCTGCCGGCGCTGAAGGACTTCGACCTGATCGTCAGGCCCGGCGAACGGGTGGCGCTGGTGGGCCCCTCGGGCGCGGGCAAGAGCACGGTCTTCCGGCTGTTGCTGCGGTTCTATGATCCGCAGGCCGGACGGGTGCTGATGGACGGCGTCGACCTGCGTGAGGCCGAGCCCGCCGAGGTGCGCGCACGGCTGGCGCTGGTGGCCCAGGAGAGCCCGCTGTTCTCCGGTTCGGCGCTGGATAACATCCGCTACGGGCGCGAGGCGGCGACGGAAGACGAGGTCCGCGCCGTGGTCCGCGCCGCCCAGGCCGAGGCCTTCCTGGCCGCCCTGCCGCAGGGCCTCGACACCCCCATCGGCGAACGCGCCCGCACGCTCTCCGGCGGCCAGCGTCAGCGGCTGGCGATTGCGCGGGCCCTGGTGCGCGAGGCGCCGATCCTGTTGCTGGACGAGGCGACCAGCGCGCTCGACGCCGAGAACGAGCAACTGGTGCAGCGCGCGCTGGATGCGGCCATGAAGGGCCACACGACGCTGGTGATCGCCCACCGGCTGGCCACGGTGCTCAAGGCCGACCGGATCGTGGTGATGGATGGCGGCCGCGTGGTGGAGCAAGGAACCCACACCGATCTGGTGGCGAAGGACGGCCTCTACGCGCGACTGGCAGCGCTGCAGTTCGAGGCGGCCTAACCCCGCGCCGCCACGGCCAAGGCGGTGAAGTCGCTGAAGACGCCGTCGACGCCGGCGGCGTAGAGGGCCTTCACGACGGCGGTGGCGTCGCCGTGGTCGGCGGGGGAGGTCCCGCGCTGCAGGCTCTTGGGCAGGAAAGCGTTCTCGGCCCGGATGGTCCAGGGGTGCACCGCCAGCCCTGCGGCGTGCGCCTCGCCCACCAGGGTTGTGGGCTGGCCCAACACGCCGCCGGCGGTGGGGATCACCAGCGGCCACTCTGGCCCGAGGCCCTCGGCGAAGGCGGCGATCGCCTTGATCCCGGCGGCGGATTTCACGTCGACGGGCGCAGGCCCCTGGCTCACCAGCATCACCCGGCGGGCCTTGCCGATCAGGCCATAGGCCTTCAGGGGCGCCACTTCGAAACACTGGACGAAGACGGGCGCCGTGCGGCTGTTCAGGTCGTTGGCCTTCAGCAGGTCAGCCAACCGCTGCTCCATCGGCAGACCGATGCTGGCGAAGAAGGTCGGGTGCTTCATTTCCGGATAGGTGCCGATCACGCGGCCCACGCGGCGGCTCTCGGCCTTCGCCAGGTCGATCACCTCCTGATAGGTGGGGATCACGTCCTGGCCGTCGAACTTCGCACTGCCGGGCCGTAGTTGCGGCAGGCGTTCGCGGGCGCGCAGGGTCTTGAGTTCAGCGAGGGTGAAGTCCTCGGTGAACCAGCCGCTGAGCTTTTCGCCGTCGATCACCTTTTCGGTCTTGCGGGCGGCGAACTCCGGGCGGGCGGCCACATCCGTCGTGCCGCCGATCTCGTTCTCGTGGCGGACCACGAAATGCCCGTCCTTTGTCACCACCAGATCGGGTTCAATGAAATCACAGCCCTCTTCGATGGCCAGGCGATAGGCCATCAGGGTGTGCTCGGGCCGTTCACCGCTGGCGCCGCGATGGGCGATGACCAGGGGCTTTGACTTCGATTTTGCAAGGGCGGGCATTGCGGCGGCGGCGGCCAGGGTTGCGGCGGTGAGGGTGCGGCGTGTGATCATGACGGACATCCTAGCGCTACTTTGCGGCAGTCAGACGACTCAGCATGACGGGATGGATATCCAGGTTGCCGGCGAGGATGGAGCCGGACGACAGGATGGTGTCGCCACCGTCTGCGTCCGTCACCTTGCCGCCGGCTTCCGTCACCAGCAACAGGCCGGCCGCCAGATCCCAGGCGCCGAGATCGCGTTCCCAGTAGGCGTCGTAGCGGCCCGCCGCCACCCAGGCCAGATCCAGCGCCGCCGAACCAAACCGGCGCACGCCCGCCACCCGCTGGCTCACCTGATGCAGCTCCTTCAGGAACTTCGCGTGCTGGCCGTGGCCCAGGAACGGGATGCCCGTGGCCACGACCGCCTCATCCAGCTTCTGCCGCGCCGCCACCCGCAGGCGGTGGTCGTTGACGAAGGCGCCGCGGCCCTTCTCGGCCCAGAACAGCTCGTTGGTGATCGGATTGTAGGTCACCGCCGCCACGATCGCGCCGTCGCGCTGGAGGGCGATGTTGATGGCGAAGTGGGGGATGGCGTGCAGGAAGTTGGTGGTGCCGTCCAGCGGGTCGACGATCCAGGTGTGGGTCTTGTCGGTGCCCTCGATCAGCCCGCGCTCCTCGCCGTGGAAGCTGTAGCCGGGCCGGGCCCGCGACAGCTCCTCGAAGATCACCTGCTCGGCCTTGAGGTCAGCGGCGGTGACGAAGTCGGCGGGCGCCTTCTTGGCCACCTGCAGCTCGGCCAGCTCGCCGAAATCACGATTGAGCCCCCGCGCCGCCTTGCGCGCGGCGTCGCTCATCACCTTCAGAAGGGCGGATTGGGTGCTCACGGTGTGAAAGATCTCGGCAGGGGATAAGGGCGCGGAACCTAGTCGCGGGGGCCTGCGAAGGCAAGGCGCGACGGCGGGCCCTCGCGTGGTCAGCCGGTGTCGGCGGCGGCGGCCCAGGTGGCGGGGGCGTCTTCGCCGACGGGGTCATCTGCGCGGACAGGACCCTCATCATCTTCGCCTTGATCGTCCAGGAGCCGCGCCGGGAGATCGCGCCATTGCTCGGCCAGGTCTTCGGGCAGGCCCAGGGTGCAGCAGGCGCGCCGCACCTGGGCGTCCAGGTCGGCGGTGGTGAAGTCGTCGGTTTCGGTCCAGTCGTCGATCTCACGATCCAGGCGCTCGGTGAGCGTGGCGCGGGTCGCGGCGTCGGCAGCATGGGCGTGGATCACCTCGCCCACCGCCGCCTGAAGCTCCATGATCCGGTCGCCCTCGGCGTCGTCGGCCAGCAGGTCACGTTTCTGCGCGGCCAGGTCGATCCCGGGCCGGGGTGTGGTGCGCACCCTCAGGTTTGTGGCGTCGGCGGCCAGCTTCGCCTTCAGCGCCAGGGTCTGGCGCAGGCAACGCGAGGCGCGCTGATAGGACCGGCTGAGATCAGCAACCTCGCCGGCCTCGCTGGCGGCCATCAGCTGCGCATGGACGTGCCGGACCGCGCTGAGGTCCAGCTCGGCCAGCTCGGCCAGCATCTGTGCGTCACGATCAGGGGTTGTCGCGGTCATGTCCGGGAGAGGACCACAGAGCTACGACAGTTCCGGACGTAGGATGTCGGAGGCGGGAGAGATTTTTTGCGATGAAGGGGGTTCTGTGGTTGGCTTGAGTAAGGTCGTCAGTCCCCTTTCTGAAGCAACAGGCACCTGGCCACCGATGGGGCGTTCTGTTCCGCCTCAGCGCGACTGATACGGCCTGCCATAACCATCGGTCGCACAATCCTGGTCATTAGCGAGGCGATGTCGGAGTCGCCCTTCACCTGCCCGGCGATGGCGTGAAACATTTTCTGCCCCGGTATGGCGAGACGCGCCGCACATACCTCCGCTTCACGCGGCCCGGCGGCGGCTATTCCGGGACTTGAGGTCCACGCCACCAGGCAGGCGGCCGCGCCGAACGCCCAACTTTCCCTAGCCGTCTTCATGCTGGCCGCCCTGTTTCGAGGCGAGAGAGGCCATTATGGCGACACTTGGCGCGATCGCGTTGTCGACCAGGCCGCGCCAGGCGGCCGTCACCGCCTCGGACCCATGCTCCTGGCGGATGTCGAGTATGCCCTTCAGCTCCGCCGACATGCGTGTGGCCTCTGTCTGAGCGCGGCGCATAATCTCGCCGGGGCCCCAATCGACGTCACGCTTGGCGAACTGGGCCGGCGCGAAGAAGAAGGCATGCGGTGTTGCGGCATGCTCGGGCCGATAGCGGCCTGCCCCCCAATGGGTGGCGCCGACGGCGCAGCTGAGCTTGAGGTTCGCACCGAACCGGGCGTGAATGGCCGCAACAACATCGCCATCGCCGGACATGTCGACGAATGCGGTCGAAAGGTTCGGGTCCATGGCGTCGATGGCGTCGTAGGTGACGACTTCATCGCAGGTTCCAAGGCGCGTGACGAAGCCGACATTGCCGGGTGACGTCAGGCCGATGACCCGCGGGCGGACGTCGCCGTGGCGTGAGAGCAGGTTGCACAGGCCCAGGCCGGTCTTGGAGGATGCGCTGCCGACCAGAACCTGGTCTGCGCCGAAAAAGGCATTGTCGACCAGATAGTCGTAGAGGACGTAAGAGGTCGAAAAGAGCGGGAAGAGCAGACACCGTTCGTCTTCCATGGCCGTCAGCGCGGGCGGATCGCCGCTGGTGCGCTGATAGTTGTTGTAGATGGCCGGCAGGTCCGCGCGATGGGCGGCGGCGTCGGAAAAGCTTCGGTCGGTCGCAGCGGCCGGCCGCATCACGACGTGGCTCGCCATGGGAAGGAAGCCCCAGATGCGCTCGCCCACGACAATGTCTGGTGCACGTGAGGCGACAACGTCGGCAAACCCCCAGACGGGGACGATCCCCCAGGGTTCCGCCACCGGGAAGAACTTCCAGTAGCCGATCATGTCGCCGGAGAGGGCATAGCTGACGTTATTCGCGGTCATGGCGAACCTGTCGATGGCCACGAGAATCTCGCCGTCCGCCAGTTCAGGCGTCTCGACGGAAACGGTTCGGGCTTCGGAGAAGGCCGAGCGGCGTACCTGGACCTGGGTGATCATGTTGTGGGTTCCTGTTGGGCGCGGCGATCGCGCAGAGAGAGAACGAAGAAGATAGCCCCCAGTACGACGAAGACCGCGCTCCCATAGTGCTCCGGCGGATGGTGGTCGCCGCGGGAGCCCTTCCCGAACCACGCCGAATAGGCGCCGAGCGCCTGCATGAAGATCGTCAGCAACAACACCAGTGGCACAAGCGTGCGGTATCTCCGGGCGATGATCAGGATGAGAATCCCGAACGGGATCTGCATGGCCCCGTACCAGGCGAAGATCGCGATGATGGTGTCGGCGCGGGTCGAAAGGTCTACGCCGCCGATGACGCCCGCGCCGCCGTCAGGGAGAAAATAGTGGATCATACCCGGCACGATGGTCGTCACGGAGGACAGGGCCAGGAACCAGGCAGCCAGGATGGAACCCCGATAGGCGGCGTTTGTGCTGGGGGGAAGCAGAGCCACGGCGGAAGCCTCCTCAATTCACGTCGAGAAAGGAAATGATGTGGGCGACGAGCTCATCCGGCGCGTCTTCCTGGAGGAAGTGGTTGGCGGTCGGGATGTTCTGGTGTTTCTGACCGGCCGCGCCGGGGATGTAGGCCTGCGCCCGCTTGTCCCACCCCTGCGCCACCGGATCGAGGTCTCCGAAGAGCGTCAGGAAGGGCTTGTCGAACGTGGCAAGCCTGGCCCAGGCGTCGCGGTTCAGCGGCGCACCGGGGTTGTCGGTCTGGACCGCGATCAGGACCGGAAACTGGATGATGCCCGCTTCATAGTCCGTTGATGGAAACGGCGCCCGGTAGGCCGCCAGTTCGCCCTCCGTGAGCTTGCGCTGCATGCCGGCTTCCAGCATCTGCCAGGGGAAGGCGGTCGCGGCGTGCATCATGCCGACCCACATCTTCATGAATTCGCTTTCGCCCTCGCCAAGCGGCAGGCCCGTGTTGGCGGCGATCACGCGGGCGAAGCGTTCGGGGTGCTGCGCTGCCAGATAGAGACCGATTGTGCCGCCCCAGTCCTGGCAGAAGAGGGTGATATCGGTCAGGTCCATCTGGCTGAGCCACTTGCCCATCCAGTCGTAGTGCCGCGCCTGGGTATAGTCGCTCTTGGCCGCCGGCTTGTCCGACCGTCCGCAGCCGACGAGGTCGACGGCGATCACCCGACGCCCGGTGGCGAGCAGGCCGGGGATCATGTGGCGATAGAGGTATGCCCAGGACGGATTGCCATGCATCAGCAGGATCGGCGGGGCGTCGCGCGGGCCCTCATCAACACAGTGGATGCGGATTTCCGTCCCGTCGTTGTCCTTGACGGTCATGTAGTGGGGGGCCCACGGGAAGTCGGGCAAGCTATCGAACCGATCGTCGGGCGTGCGCAGGATTTTCATGGATTCACTCCAGTCTGAAGGTCGGGTGTCAGCCGTAGCCGGCCGTTAGATCTGTGTGGTGGACAGCAGCAGGGCGACCTGCGCCAGGGCGGCGGCGAGGGCCAGCGAAAGACCAACCCAGACCTTTGGACCTGCAAGGGTCATGATCATTGGACGGGTCGGGAAATTGAACGTCTGCGGCATGGCGGCGAACTTGAACGCGTGGGCGCCGCCGAAACGCGGGTCGCAGACCAGATGGGCGATATCGCGCCGGCTTCGATAGCGCATGTAGCCCACCATCGACCACTCCGGGACCTCCTTTAGCCCCCAGGTGTCGACCATGCCGCCAATGCGGCGTGCCGCCAGAGCCGGGTGGCCGCCCCGGGCGAACAGCGCCGGCATGAACATGCGCGTGTATCCCGCCATGATCTCACGCGCCGGACGCATGTTTCCTGTCACAGGATCGGCGACGTCGCCGTCGGACATGCGAATGACGTTCAACATGAAGAACTCGCGGCCATCGTCCTCTTCCAGAAACCGCTGCAGGACCGGCATTTCGTCCTGGTCGCCGTGGCCGACATTGTTGGCGCGCATGCGCGCCATGAAGCTCTCGATCTCGGCCTTTGCCAGGGGGCCGCGCCAGTTGAGGTACCAGCCCAGGAAAATCGCGTAGCCCGCGAAGGCGACGCCCCAGACCCAGAAACTCCCCATCATCCGGCCTCCCGCGCCACCAGCCCGGAATCGAACCCGGGACGGCTCAATCCGTGGAATATATTGACAGTATGAGTGTCGATATATGGCGCAATAGCGTTTGGCAACAGGGGCTATCGATCTTGGCGGCCAGGCCGCCGGAGCCGGCGACCAGAACAGATGATTGCCGCCAGGACCGGCTTTGGCGCTCAGTCGTCCAGCAAGCGGGCCACGGTGGTGACGATGGCCATTTTGCTCTGTTTCGCGCTCAGGCCCTGCGTGCGTCGAAGTCTGAGCCAACCCTCCATGGACGTCAGCATTTCTATCGCGGCGGCGACCTCGGGCCGTGCTTCCACCTCAGGCAGACAGGCGAGGAGTTGGCGGCGCTGCTGAGCCGCGAACTGAACCCTGGCGCGTTGGAGTGTTGGCGAACTGTGCAGCCGGATTTCGCCTGACAGGTAGTAGGCGGTTATCTGGTCGAACGTGGCCGCCCTGGCCGAGACCAGCTGCTCGATCCGCTGCGCCAGGGGTCCCTCGTCGTAGGTCTCCGTCAGCATCGGTTGGACCAGCACGCGGACCTTGTCGTTCATCTCCGCAAACAGCGCTTCCATGTCCTGGAAGTGTCGGAAGACCGTACGATCGCCGACGCTCGCGTACTGCGCCACGTCTTCGGCGGTTGGGCCTAGATTGCCGGCGCGAATGAGGTCGAGCAGGGCGGCGACGATCTTCTGGCGCGTCACCCGACTGCGCTCCATCCGCCCATCCAGTTCCGGGGGCGGGGTACGCCGGGTGCGCGGCGGTGACGGCTGGGCCATGTCCGAGGTCATGACGTGCGGATAGGAGTTGAAGCGAAGCGAGGCAAGCTGATCCCGCTGTATGGGTGCGAGTCGCATGCGGACCGACATGCTACATGAGAAAGCCAGGGTGCCCCGCGACTGCGAGGATCGTTAACTGCGGTGACAGCCGCAAATCTCGGGAATGTCGACGCCCGGGAGACCCTGACCGCGTCGTTCGGCAGCGTTGCCATTCTGAACTGATCGGTCCATAATTCGGGGATGGCGCGTCCCATCGAGTTCGATCGTCCGGAAGTCGTGAAAAGGGCGATGGCCCTGTTCTGGCGCCAGGGCTTCCAGGCCACCTCGCTGGTCGACCTGGTGGCCGCCATGGGCATCAGCCGCAGCAGTTTCTATGCGGCGTTCGGCGACAAGCGCCGCCTGTTCGTCGAGTGTCTCGATCTCTTCGCCCGGCGCACAATCGACCTGCTGGAGCGCGCCCGCGCCGAGATGCCGCCGGCAGACGCCTTGCAGGCCTTCTTCGAACCCGACTTCATGGGCGCGTGGGGCGCCCGGAACCAATGGGGCTGCATGCTGGTGAACACGGTGCTCGAGATGGCGGGCGTCGATGACGACCTGGCCGCCCACGCCAGCCGTCACCTGGACCGGGTGGAGCGGCTCTTCCGGACCTTCCTGCAGGACGCCGGCGCCACACCGGCGCTCGCGGAGGACCTCGCGGCCATGCTGATGCTGCTCCTCGAGGGCGTCCGGGTATCCGCCCGCCGCCCGACGCCGGGCGCTGCGCGCCTGCAGCCCATCGCCACAACGTTCCGCCTGGTGCGGAACGCCATCGCCACCCCAACGGGTTCCGAACGCACAAGAGAGATCACCGCATGAGACACGAACTCCAGGTCGAGATCCTGAAAGAGCTGATGCAGCAGCTCGACGAGGGCCGGAACGTCGACGCCGGCGTGCAGTACCGCGTGCCGACGACGTCCTATGTTTGCCGCGATCACGCATCGAAGGAGTGGGAGGCGTTCTTCCGAAACCATCCCCAGCTGATCGGCCTGTCGCAGGACCTGCCCGAGCCAGGCACGTTCTTCACCATGGACGACTTCGGCACACCCTTGCTGGCGACCCGCGACAGGAATGGCGTCTTCCGCGCCTTTGTGAACGCCTGCCGACATCGGGCCGTGAAGGTGGCCGCCGAGCCGCGCGGCAAGCAGTCGATCTTCATGTGCCCCTTCCACAACTGGAGCTACGCCAACACCGGTGACCTCATCGCCATTCCGAATGAGGATCACTTCGGCGCCATCGACAAGTCATGCCACGGCCTCATCGCCCTGCCGGCGGTCGAGCGCGACGGCCTGCTCTGGGTGCATCCCCAGGCCGACGGTCATCTGGATGTCGACGAACTTCTGGGCGCCGAACTGGCGGCGGAAATCGCCTCCTTCGGTCTGGGACGCCACGGCTTTGCGGGCGCAACGCCGATCCCCGGAGATCTCAACTGGAAGTTCGCCAACGATACGTTCGGCGAGACCTACCACTTCGGAAAGCTGCACAAGGACACGCTGGGCCGCGTGTTCTACGGCAACAACCTCCATTTCAAGGAATTCGGGCGGCACCATCGCTTCGTGACCGCCAGCCGCGGCATTGACCGACTGCGCACTCTGCCGGAGTCTGAGTGGCAGGTCCTCGGCAGCACCTTCGTGCTCTACTACCTGTTCCCCAACATTCAGCTGATCTGCAGCAGCGAGAGCGCCACGCTGATCCGCATCTACCCCGACCCAGCTGATCCGGGTCGCTCGATCACCCAGGTCAGTTTCTACTTCTCGCCCGAGACGGCCGCCGAGGCTGCGGCCCGGGACGCCGCCGGCGTTGACCCGCGCGCCGTATACGACCTGAACGCGCAACGGGGTCCGAGCCTGCAGGGCTCATTCGAGGTGTTCAAGAGCACCATCGAGCAGGAAGACTATGTGATGGGCGCCCTCCAGCAGAGGACGGCCGAGAGCGGTCAGCTCAAGGACGTCATCCTCGGCCGCAACGAGCCGGCCCTGCACCACTTCCACAGGAACTATCGCGAAGCCTTGAACCAGCCGCCGCTCGTGCCGGTCGGTGCGCTCGAAGGGGTCTGATCGGGGGTAGCTGCAACGGCGGCCAGCCCCCCGGACTGCCAACCTCCGGTACGCCGCGTGGTATTGGGGGTTGCTCCGAGCGTCACCGAGATTCCCGCTGGATCAGGGTGCGTGAGGTTTCCTGATCCCGCAGATAACGAGGCACGACTCTTTGAATTTGAAGCATTTTCTGCGCCGAACCGGTGTCCACTTCGGCGGAAAATGCTCTAAGGAGCTGTGACCTTCGGCAGCCGCGTGACCACCACCTCGCGGGTTGGTCGGTTGATCGACCAGATCACGCCAGGATCGCTCTCGTCGAAGTCGAACGCCTGGCCGGCGAAGGCGACCTTGATCGTGGCGACGTGCTCGAGCTTCGGCCCCATCTTCGGCAGGCGCATCACATAGAGCTCAGGCCTGTCGTGGCCGCTCACGTAAAGCAGTCCGTCCGGTCCCCAGCCGCCGCCCGAGCTGGACGTGGGCTTGAAGGCCTCCAGCACGCCGTCGGGGAAGATCCAGGCCTCGAGGCGCTGGAACCGGTCGTCGAACTTCACGACCTGCGTAAAGCGGCTTCCGCGCCCCGGCTCTCCGCCGGACTCGTCATAGTTGGCGAAAGCGGCCCACCAGAAGCCGTCCTTGCGGTCCAGCCAGGTGAGCGAACCATAGCCCATGCCCAGGCTCAGGGAGCGCTTGTGGGTCATGGTGCCGGGATCAAAGACTTCGATGGAGCTGGCCATCGGGATTTCGGGGAAGTTGGAATTCGAACAGACCAGCTCCGAGGCGATGAGCCGGCAATCGTTGATGTGGCGAATGATGTTTCGGTCGCCCACCCATTCGCCCACCTTCTCGCCGGTCCGCTTGTCGTACTTGCCGATCC
>NZ_JBILRO010000003.1:0-49112 GCF_044372605.1 Phenylobacterium sp. | reverse complement strand
TCACGCCGGACAGCCTGCCGCTCAGCAGGCCCGGGATGATCTCACCGTTGACGCCCATCGTAAGCCGATGCTCGTCACCGCCATAATAGCTGGCCTCGATAAATGCGCTGGTATCGGCCGTCGGATTCGCCGTGAGAATGTTGATCACGCCGGCTGACGCGTTCTTGCCGAACAGGGTTCCCTGGGGACCGCGCAGAACTTCAATGCGCTCCAGGTCGACCAATTCCGAAACCATCTGGCCCGGCCTCGCGAGCACGACGCCATCAAGAACCATCGACACGCTGGGCTCCGCACCCGGCGATGTCGTAATTGTCCCCAAGCCACGGATCAGCAGGACGGTGTCCTTGGCCGAGTTCTGAGGCCGGAGGGTGATCGTGGGGATGAGCGTGATCAGGTCAGGGACGCTGTTTCGGTTTTGCTCGCGCACGACATCGCCGCCCAGCGAACTCACGGCGATCGGAACCTCCTGGAGCGATTCTGAGCGTCGGCGGGCGGTGACCACGACGTCCTCGATCTGATTGATACCCGAGTCCGACGACGTCGCTTCCTGCGACTGCGCGGCCGCCGGGAGCCCAAGCAAAACGGCTGCTATGCCAGCACCTGCCACCAATTTGGACTTGTACATGTCGCCTCCCCGGCACTTTTTGTTTGAATCTAATCTCTGTCCTACGCTGTCATACATGACAGCGCAATTGTGCTCAATGCGTCAAAAACCCCAGTTCGGTCATTTCGACCACGCGGCGTTCGCGAGCGCTGATCTCGGCGGCGGTTCCAATCGCAACAGCCATCAGCCCATCGTGCGCTGAAACCTCAACCGGGCCCTCGCCGCGCACGGCGGCGATAAACTTTTGATGCTGGTAGAAGGTCGAACCGTGATGAGTGCCGGCCGCCAGCGCCGTCGCGTCCACATCAACGACCCGGCGCTCCACCTGCTTTGGATTCCTGAACCCCACGCGCGGCGAATAGACGATGGCGCCTTCCGGTATCAGGACATCCAGACGGGCCTTGTCGCCGACGGCCGTGATTTCTTCCTGGTTCTCGGCGCCCTCGGCGAACATGCAGAGGTCCAGCATGGCGCGGACGCCGTTGGCGAACTCGACGGTCGTATAGCTGTTGTCGATGATGTCGGGCCGGCGACCCTGGTAGTTCTCGTCCACATGGTTCACATCCATGGAGCCCGAGCAGTAGACGCGCACGGGTTCGGACCGGATGATGAAACGCATCAAGTCAAAGAAATGACAGCACTTTTCCACCATGGTGCCGCCGGTGTTCTGCGAAAAGCGGTTCCAGTCCCCGACCTTTTTCAGGAACGGGAACCGGTGCTCGCGGATCGACAGCATCCTAAGCGCGCCGATGCGGCCGCTGTGGATCTCGTCAATGAATTCCACCGCCGGCGGCATGTAGCGATACTCCATCGCCGTCCAGAACGGCGCGGGCGAGCGAGCCGCATGCTCCGCCACCCAGCGGGCGTCCTCCAGGGTGGTGGCCAGCGGTTTCTCGCACAGGATCGGCAGACCGGCGTCGAGCAGCGGCTCCAGAACACTGCGGTGGGTGTAGTTCGGACTGGCCACGATCACCGCATCCACCTGTCCGCTGCGGACCAACGCGGCGCCGTCGGCAAAGACAGCCACGCCGTCAGCCCTGTCGCCCAGCGCGCGCCGCGCCCAGCCCAGTGAGGTTTCGACAGGGTCGGCGATGGCCGTGACCACCGCACCCGGCGTCACAGCCAGATTGTTGAGGTGCTCGACCCCCATCATGCCTGTCCCGACCAGACCGTATCGAACCACCTGCGGCACCTGCATCTCCACAAAAAACCAATATGACAGCGCTGACTTATTATGAGCATTCTCCAGTCTGATGCGCCGGGCAAGCCTTTAGTCGTAAGAACGGGGGCCGGTCGCGTCGCCGGATATCCAGGGAGGGCCGGAGCATGACGGGGCGGATCCGCCATAACGATGGGATTGGCGCATGAGCGACCCAAAACCCGTCAGCTTCAACAAATGGTTCCTGTTCATCCTGCTGGCGATCGCCGGCATCCTGGCCCTTGTGGACCGGCAGGTGATCTCGGTGCTGAAGCCGGAGATGGCCGCCGAGCTGGGCTGGACTGACGATGACTACGGCACGCTCGGCGCCTGGTTCCAGGGCTCGATGGCTGTGGCGTTGCTGGTTTCCGGACCGCTGGTCGACAGGATCGGCGTCAAGTGGGCCAATGTGCTGGGCGTCTTCACCTGGAGCATCGCGGCGATGTTCCACGGTCTGGCCCACACCATGAACCAGTTCGTGCTGTGCCGGATCGGCCTGGGCGTCACCGAGGCCATGGCTACGCCCTCCGCGGTCAAGACAGTGGCCACCATCCTGCCGCCCAACCAGCGCTCGGTGGGCTTTGGCCTGATCAACGCCATCTCCAGCGTCGGCGCCATCAGTGCGCCGATCCTGATACCGTTCATGGCCATCCCGTTCGGCTGGCGCGGGGCTTTCGTGATCGCCGGGATCGCCGGAATTGTCTGGTCGGTGGTCTGGCTGGTTTCCACCCGCAAGACCAACTTCGGCGACGTCGCGGTCAAGGCGCCGCCAAAGGTCGCAGCCGCACCCGCGGGACCCAAACTCTCTATCCTCAAGGACAAGGCCACCTGGGCGATCTCCGGCGCCAAGCTGCTGAGCGATTCCACCTGGTGGCTGCTGCTGTTCTGGATGCCGGACTTCCTGCACCGCCAGTACGGGATCAGCGGTGTCGCCATCGGCCCGCCCCTGGCCCTGGCCTACGCCGGCGGCGCGCTGGGCGCGCTGGTCAGCGGGGCTGCCGCCACCCATTTCCTGACTCGCGGCTATCCGGTGAACCGCGTTCGCAAGCTGGCGATGCTGATCAGCGGCCTGATGGTGCTGGTGCTGCCCCTGGCTTCACAGGCAGACAGCGCCTGGGGCGCGGCCGCGATCCTGGCCGTGGTGTTGGCGGCGCATCAGGGCTTTTCCACCAATCTGTTCGCGCTCATTGCCGATGTGACCGACAAGACCAAGGTCGGACAGGTGACCAGCTTCGCGGCCTTCTGCGGCAACATCGGCGGCATGACGATCGTCAAGGTGGCGGGCCTCGTGCTGACGGCCGGGCTTGGCTACTATCCGCTGTTTGTGTTTGCGGGCGCCTCGTACCTCATGGCGCTGGCCTGGATCCACCTGCTGCTGCCCAACATCCAGACGGTGGATGGCGCGGCGGACGAAGGGGAGGTTCTGCCGACGCCTCTCCACTGATCGGCAGCGCGGTCCAGTTTGTCGGGCACCAAGATCGCACCTAGGCCGTCATGGATTATTCCCATTGCCAGCCGCGATCCATGGGCGAAAGTAGGACGTGACAGGGCGACGAACAGTCTCCCGCGCGGGGGAGGCAAGACCATGGACACCGGACGCAGGGATGCGATCGGTCAGGGCGCGCTGGCGGTGGCCATCCGGAAGGCGCCATGACGGATCGCATGCTCGACCGCGACTGGAGCCAGCCCGCGCGGTATCCTGACCCGGCCGTCGAGGTGATCGACAAGCGGTTCCATCGCTATCGACTGGGCAGTGCTGCGGTCGAGCGGCTGTGGACCGGCGGGCGCTGGAACGAGGGGCCAGCGTGGTTCGGCGACCAGCGCTGCCTGATCTGGAGCGACATTCCCAACGATCGCCTTCTCAGGTGGTGCGAGATAACCGGCGCGGTCACGGTGTTTCGCCAGCCGGCCAACAACGCCAACGGTAACTCGCGCGACCGGCAGGGCCGCCTGATCACCTGCGAGCATCGCAGCCGCCGCGTCACGCGAACCGAGATCGACGGAACAGTCAGGGTCTTGCTCGACAGGTTTGAAGGGAAGCTGCTGAATGGCCCCAACGACCTGGTCACCCATCCCGACGGCGCCATCTGGTTCACGGATCCCGGCTACGGCACGCTGGGCCACTACGAGGGCGACAAGGGCGAGCTCGAACTGCCCACCCGCACCTATCGCCTTGACCCGTTGAGCGGCGTGGCCACCGTGGTTGACGAGGCGCTGGAACGTCCCAACGGCCTGGCGTTCTCGCCGGACTACCAGCGGCTCTATATCGCCGACACCGGCGCCTCGCACAAACGCGGGCACCCGCGGCAGATCCATGTGTACGACGTGATCGACGGTATGCGCCTGGCTAACGGGCGCGTGTTCTGCGACTTCGGGAAGTCGTCGCCGGACGGCTTCCGCGTGGATGTGGACGGCAACCTCTGGTGCGGGACCGGCTGGGGCGATCCCGACGATGACGGCGTGCAGGTGTTTGCGCCCGACGGCGACAAGATCGGCGTGATCCACCTGCCCGAGGGCGCAGCGAACCTTTGCTTTGGTGGGGTGAAACGCAACCGGCTGTTTATCACAGCCTCACAGTCGATCTATTCACTCTACGTCGAAACCCAGGGCGTGGCCTACAGCTAGGAGAGCAAGACGGTGACACGTTACCCGGGCGAGGCGCTGAGGGCCGGTGCAGTCAGCGTCTTCGGCGCGCTGGACTTCGACGTTCGGCCCAACGGCGTCAGTCCCAGGCGCCTTCCCGACTGGACGCGTCTCCAGGTTCCCCAGGTGATGGACGCCATGGTGCGGATGCCGTCCGGCGTGCGGCTGGCGTTCAGCACGGATGCGCGGGAGATCCGCCTGACTGTGCAGACCTCGCGACTGGAGTTCCCGCCGCAGCCCGCGCGACCGGCAGTGTTCGATCTGGTGGTGGACGGCGCCGTCGTCCAGTCTCACGCGACCGTCGCCGGCAACACCATCCGGTTGGACCGCACGGACCCGGGCAAGTTCGAGCTCATACGTGGCGAGCCCGACGAGGTTGTCTTCAACGACCTCACCCCTGGACTGAAGGCCTGCGAGATCTGGCTGCCCCACAACGCCTATGTGGAGTTGCGGGCGCTGGAGATCGATGATGGTGCGACACTTTCGCCGGTCCCGGCCCCGACCACGCGACGCTGGATCCATTACGGCAGTTCGATCAGCCATTGCCTCGAGGCCCTCCAGCCCACCGGCGTCTGGCCCGCCGTCGCCGCGCGACTGGGGGGCATGCATCTGCAGAGCCTGGGGTTCGGCGGACAGTGCCACCTGGACCAGTTCGTAGCCCGCACGATCCGCAACTCTGACGCCGACCTGATCTCGTTGAAGGTCGGCATAAATGTGATCAACGGCGACACCCTGCGCGAGCGGGCCTTCACCCCGGCCCTGCACGGGTTTCTGGACACCATCCGCGAGGGCAAACCCGACACGCCGATCGTGCTGGTTTCGCCGATCTTTTGCCCCAGCGCCGAGACCCGGCCCGGCCCGACCGTGCCGGATGCGAGCGGCAGGTTCGTCACCCTGCCGGGGCATGAGGAAATCCAGACCGGCTGTCTGACCCTGGTGCGCGTGCGCGAAATCCTGGCTGAGGCGGTGGCGGCGCGACATGCGGCGGGCGACGCCAATCTGCACTACCTGGATGGACTGACCCTGTTCGGCGCCGATGATGCCGGCGACCTGCCCGACGACCTGCACCCCAATCCCGAGGGCTATATCCGCATGGGCCACCGGTTTGCCGACGCCGTGTTCACCGGCGGGCTCAAGCTGGGATAGTCAGCGGGTCAGCGGCCGGACCCAGATGTTGCGGAAACTGATCGGCGCACTGGGGTCGCCATGGGCCTGCAGCTTGATCGGCGTGGGGCCGTGAGCCTTGTAGGTCGGCTTGCCGATGAAGCGGGTTTCGCCGGGCAGGACGAAGTTGTTCTGCACCAGTACGCCGTTGTGCAGCGCTGTCACCCGCGCCGGCGTCACCAGCGCCCCGTCGGCGCCGAACACCGGCGCCGTCCAGATCACGTCATAGGACTGCCATTCGCCGGGCTTGCGGCTGGCGTTCACCAGCGGGATCGACTGCTTGTAGATGCTGGCGGCCTGACCATTCACGTAGGTCGTGTTCTCGAAGGAATCGAGGATCTGCAGCTCGTAGCCGCCATCGCCGGCGCCGGTCGACGCCAGGAAGAGGCCGCTGTTTCCCCGGCCCTGGCCTGAGCCGGTGATACCCACAGGGATCTTCCATTCGATGTGGAGCTGGTAGTCGGTGAAGACCTGCCGCGTCTGGATGTTGCCGGAAGCCTTGTTCACCGTCATCGCGCCATCGGCCACTGTCCAGCCTGCCGGCCCCCCGCCCCGGACCGCGACCCACTGGGCCAGATCCTTGCCGTCGAAGAGCACCACCGCGTCGGAGGGGGCATCGCCATCGCGGCGGCCGGGGGTGACGATCGGCGGGACGGGCTGGTAGGCCTCGGTGTCCGCAGGTTTCGCGACCTGCGCCAAGGGCTGCGCCGGCGCAAGGCACAGCATCAGGCTGCCGAAGACGGCGGGGACAGGGGCGAAACGCAGCGATGATCGATGGGTCATGGTCGCGAAGCGTCCTCTGACGCCCGGGACACGTCAAGCCGGAACCCCGAATAGTCATTGGTCACGCCAACGCCTTGAGCTAGCCTCTTCCCGAAACTGCAGGGCGGGCGCGGTCCACAAGGGCCACGGTGGCTGGAAACGGGACCCATGGCGTCTGAACCCTATGACGTGATCATCGTCGGCTCCGGGGCCGGCGGCGGCATGAGCGCTTACCACCTGACCAGGTCGGGCCTGAAGGTGCTGATGCTGGAGGCCGGGCGGCACTATGACCCGGCCACCGAAACGCCGATGTTCAACATCCCGGCGGACGCGCCCCTGCGCGGGGTCGGAACGCCGGACAAGCCGTTCGGATTCTATGACGCCACGGTGGATGGGGGCTGGGAGGTTCCGAACGAGCCCTACACCGTCGCCGAGGGCTCCGAGCCGTTCAAATGGTGGCGGCCGCGGATGCTGGGTGGGCGCACCAATCACTGGGGCCGGATCTCGCTGCGTTTCGGTGAGCTCGACTTCAAGCCCCGCAGCCGCGACGGCCTGGGCTACGACTGGCCCATCACCTACGACGACCTGGCGCCCTGGTACGACAGGACCGAGCGGCTGATCGGCGTGTCCGGCGCGGCCCCGCCGCGCGGCCTGCTGAACACGCCGGACTCTCCGCCCGGTTGCCTGATGGAAGCCGCCCCGCCGCGGGCGTACGAAATCTTCTACGAGCGCGCCTTCCGGGCCATGGGCATCCCGGTGATCCCCATGCATGGCGCCGTCGTCACCCAGGCGATGGAGGGCCGGAACACCTGCATCTTCGCCACGCCCTGCGGTCGCGGCTGTTCGATCGGAGCCAATTTCCAGAGCACCACCGTCCTGCTGCCCCCGGCGATGGAGACCGGAAACCTCACCATCACCACCAATGCCCTGGTCTATCAGGTGGATCTCGACAAGGCCGGCAAGGCCAAGGGCGTGACATACGTTGATCGCAAGACGGGAGAGCACCATTCGGTGACCGCTCGGTCAGTTGTGCTGGCCGCCGGTTCGGGCGAGACGGCGCGGATCCTGCTGAACTCCAAGAGCGCCGCATTCCCGGATGGCCTTGGCAACACCAACGGCATGGTCGGGCGCTACCTCATGGACAGCGTCGGCCTTGGCGTTCAGGGCCGTTTTCCTGCTCTTGAGGGTCTGCCGCCCACCAACGATGACGGCCAGGGCACGCAGCACACCTATGTGCCCTGGTGGGGCTACGGGAAACAGAAAGAGCTGGGGTTCCCGCGCGGTTATCACATCGAGATCGGCGGAGGCCGGCGCATGCCCTCGCTCGGCATCGGCAGCTATGTGGGCGATGACGAGACCCTGGTCGGCGACGCCCTGAGGGACAAACTTCGCCACCGATACGGCAGCGTGATCGGCTTCGACGGGCGCGGCGAGATGATCCCCAACGATGACTGCTATTGCGAACTTGACCCGAAGGTGAAGGACAGGTGGGGCATCCCGGTGCTGCGGTTCCACTGGAAATGGGGCGACGCCGAGATCCGTCAGGCCGCGCACATGGTGCAGACCTTCCTCGAAGTCATCGACCGTCTGGGCGGCACGCCCGTGCCCGGCTACGAGACCGACGGCCGCAAGGCCATCTCCAAGGGCGGCGAGATGATCCATGAGGTCGGCACCGTACGCATGGGCCACAACGACAAGGACTCGGTGGTCAACCAGTACGGCCAGTCCTGGGCCGTCCCCAACCTGTTCGTGACCGACGGCGCAGTGCTGGTCTCCAGCCCGGACAAGAACCCGACCCTGTCGATCCTGGCCCTGGCCTGGCGTTCGAGCGACCATCTGGCGAGCCTGGCCAAACAGGGAGCGCTGTGATGTCCGACGACGCCCCCAAGCCCTACGTGTCGAAGATTGACCGCCGCACCGCCATCACCTGGATCGGTGTGGTCGGCGCGGCGACGGCGGCGGCGGCCGGTGTCGTGGTCTACGGCCCCAAGACGGGCGGCAAGGTCGAAGCCAAGGGCTATGGGACAGACCCCAACCTGGTGGAGCCGGCCAAGGCCCCCTGGCCCCGCATCCTCACCCCCGACCAGCTTCAGACCGCGGCGATCCTGGCGGACTACATCCTGCCGGCCTCGGCCACGGCCCCCTCGGCCAGCGCGCTGGGCATCCCCGACTTCGTCGACGAATGGGTGAGTGCGCCCTACCCCGATCAGGTCAAGAGCCGCGCGGTCATTGTGAAGGGGCTGACGGAACTGGGCCGCAAGGTTCTGAAGGCCAATGCGGCGGATCGAGCCGCCGCCATGAGCGCCATCCTCGCCACGCCGTTCTTCATCAGCTTCCGCAAGCTGACCATCGGCGCCTACTACACCACCAAGGAAGGCTTCAAGGACATCGGCTACATCGGCAATGTGGCGCGGGTCAGCGATCCCGGGCCTTCGGAAGCGGTGAAGGCGGCGCTGGAGCGGGAACTGAAGAAGCTTGGTCTGTGAGGGCGCGTTGCATAATTCCCGCTTGGCGAGCGAGCCCCTTCGCCCCTTGTGAGAGGATTGCGTGATCCAGTTTGGCGCAGGAATCAGCTCACGCAGCCCTTCGCCCCTTGTGGGAGAAGGTGGCCCGCGCAGCGGGTCGGATGAGGGGTCTCGCTTATCTATCCGAATGAATTTCAGGGATTTACTGGCCAGGATCATCGACCCCTCATCCGTCAGGCTTCGCCTGCCACCTTCTCCCACAAGGGGAGAAGGGGTGTTTGGGCCGTCTGCACGACCAACCAGACTCCGCAACGCGCCCTTTGAGGATGAACCCATGAAGCACCTGATGCTTGGCCTCGCCCTCACCGCCTTCGCCACAGGCGCCCTGGCTGCCGACAACACCCTGACGCGCGCCGAGAAGAAGGCCGGCTGGACCCTGCTGTTCGACGGCAAGACCACCGATGGCTGGCGGGCCTTTAAACAGACGGAAATCGGGCCCGGCTGGAAGGTCGAGAACGGCGTCCTGTTCCCGGACCCCAAGGTCGCGAAGGACATTGTCACCAAGGGCGACTACGCCAGTTTCGAGCTCTCGTTCGAGTGGCGGATCAGCAAGGGCGGCAACTCCGGCGTCATGTTCCACGTGATCCCGGAAGGTTCCGAGACGTACGAGAGCGGGCCGGAGTACCAGATCCTCGACAACAGCCGCAGCGTACAGCCCAGGGAGCAGGCGGGAGCGCTATACGCCCTGGTCGCCCCCACCATGGACAAGACCAAGCCGGTGGGCGAGTTCAATCAGGCCCGACTGATCGTGGACCGCGGCAAGGTCCAGCACTGGTTGAACGGCATGGAAGTCGCCCGCTACGAGATCGGCTCACCCGAGTTCAAGGCCCTGGTGGCGGCGAGCAAGTTCCGACGCTGGCCCCAGTTCGCCACCGGTCAGACGGGCGGCATCGCCCTGCAGAACCACGGGAACGACGTGGGGTTCCGGAACATCAAGATCCGGGTGTTGAAGTAGCCCGCCCTCACGTCGCCCAGGCGCGACCGATCTCCTTCAGGGGCACGCAGCCCCGGTAGTCACCCGGAAACGGATCGTAGCGCAGGGTCTTCGTGGCGCCGGTTTCGGAGGTGAAGAAGCCGGTGAACGTGGCCTGCTTCATGAGCGCGAAGAAATGCGAGACCGGCTTCTGGGCAGCCTCGACATCGTAGCGTCTCAGGAGTTCCGTCTGCTGCGCCGCGCTCAGGGCGGTGAACGCCATGCCGTAGGCGGCCTGGGCATCGGCCTGCATGGTGTCGAGGCCGTCCCGAAGTCGTTTCACCTGGTCGGGATCATAGAAGGTCGCCAGGGCGCGATCGATGAACGGCGCGACGCCGGCCGCCCGCGCGCCGGGTGTATCCGTGGCCGGCACGATCAGCTCGACAGCGGCGTCCAGGATCTGCGCCTGCGCCGAGGTCAGGGCCCTCGGAATCCAGGTCAGCGTCGGCTGCGCAAAGGCAGAGGACGGCAGGATCAGGGTGGCCCACAGCGCGCCAAAACTCAGGCCGGCGCCGATCAAGGCGTCGCGGCGGCCGGGTGAGTTCGGCAAATCGAAAGGCCTCACAGCTCACCCCTCTTGCTGGCCGCCACAGCGTGATCCACCGCCCGCGCGGTCAGAGCCATGTAGGTCAATGACGGGTTCACGCAGGACGCCGAGGTCATCGCCGCGCCGTCGGTGACATAGACGTTTCGGCAGGCGTGCACCTGATTGTGGGCGTTCAGCACCGAGGTTTTCGGATCACGTCCCATCCGCGCAGTGCCCATTTCGTGGATACCGAGACCCGGACCGTATCCGGTGTCGCCGCCCACTACATTCTTGAAACCGGCCGCATCCAGCATCTCCATGGCCGCCAGCCGCATGTCCTTGCGCATGGCCTTTTCGTTGTCGCGGATGCTGACGTCGAAGGTGATGGTCGGCAGACCGTGCTGGTCCTTCAGTGAGGTGTTCAGGGTCATGCGGTTGTCGGCATAGGGCAGCATCTCGCCGAAGCCCCCGAGCCGGACGGCCCACGGGCCTGGCTGGGTGAGCTCGGCCTTTCGGTCTGCGCCGAAGCCCGGGCTGTTCAAACCGCGTTCCCAGCCAGGGCGCCCGGCGCCGCCCTGGTAGCCAAAGCCGCGCAGATAGTCGCCTCGCGCGCTGGCCTTGTCACCGAGATTGCGGAACCGGGGGATGTAGATGCCGTTCGGTCGGCGGCCGGAATAGTACATGTCCTCGTAGCCCGGCGCCGCGGCCTGGGCGCCGACGCCCAGGTGATGGTCCATGATGTTGCGGCCGACCTGGTCGCTGTCATTGCCAAAGCCGTTTGGGAACCGTTTGCTGGTCGAGTTCAGCATGATCCAGGCGGTATTGATCGCCGAGGCGCAGAGGAAGATGACATCGGCGTAGAACTCGGTTTCCTCGCCGGTCACCGCATCCTTCACCCTGACCCCGGTCGCCTTGCCCTTGCGCTCATCCAGGATCAGCGAGGTGACGATGGAGTCCGGCCGCAAGGTCAGGTTCCCCGTCCGCTCGGCCGCCGGCAGGGTCGCAGAGTTGGAGCTGAAGTAGGCGCCGAAGGGACAGCCCCGGATGCAGAGATTGCGGTTCTGGCACTTGCCTCGACCCAGGGCCAGCTGCTCTTCGGTTGGCGCGGTCAGGTGCGCCACCCGGCCGATCGTGATCCTTCGATCCGGGATTTTTGCCTCGACCTGGGCCTTCAGGTGCTTCTCGACGCAGTTCATTTCCATCGGCGGCTGGAACTGACTGTCCGGAAGGTGGGCCAGACCCTCGCTCTGACCGCTGACGCCAATGAAGCGCTCCACATAATCGTACCAGGGCGCCAGGTCCTCGTAGCGGATCGGCCAGTCTACCGCGATGCCCTCACGGGCATTGGCCTCGAAGTCCATGGGGCTGTGGCGATAGGTCTGTCGGGCCCACTGGAGGGAACGACCACCCACGTGATAGCCGCGGATCCAGTCAAACCGTTGGGTCTCGGTGTAGGGGTGCTCGTCGTCCTTGACGAAGAAGGGGCGGGTGTATTCGGTAATGGTGTAACCCGTGCGCTGCTGCACCCGGTAGTGGGCCTTCAGCTCGGCCGGCGGCAACCTGCCGCCGGGATACTGGGTCTCCCAGGGGCTCATGGTCGCGGTGGGATAGTCCTCCAGATGCTTGACCATCCGGCCACGCTCGAGGACCAGGGTCTTGAGCCCCTTTTCCGTCAGCTCCTTGGCCGCCCAGCCGCCGGTGATGCCGCTGCCAACGACGATGGCGTCGTAGCCGTTCTTGCGGCGCGCGCGGGTGTTGAGGTTGGCCATGTCGCTCCCTTGCGCCCTGCTGTTCCGGAATCAGCAGTTGGATTGAGCGGTCTTCACGTCCGCCACTCATTGCGCTGGTAGCTTCCATGAAATCGATTACATTTCAACCCGCCGGACGGTCGATTCAACGTTCGCCGGCCAGCCCCCGGGAGGACGTGATGACGGGTTTCAACCAGCGCCGGATCGCGGCGTTCTGCGGCGCGGCCATGGTCCTGGCTCTGACCGGCTCCGCGGTGCAGGCGGAGCCGCGCTGGCGGTCGATCTTCGACGGCAAGACCCTGAACGGCTGGACCCCCAAGATCGTCGGCTACCCTGCAGGCGAGAACTTCCAGAACACCTTCATCGTCAAGGACGGCGCGATCCAGGTCTCCTACGCAGGCTACGACCGGTTCGGCGCGCGGTTCGGACACCTGTTCTACAAGACCCCGTTCAAGGCCTATCGGCTGCGTCTCAACTACCGGGTGCTGGAGCCGCCGCTTCCCGACACTCCCGGCTGGGCCCGGGGCAACAGCGGCGTGATGTTTCACAGCCAGAGCGCCGAAAGCATGGGCTTGAGGCAGCCGTTCCCTGTGTCGGTAGAATTCCAGATCCTGGGCGCTGACGGCCCCGGCCCGAGACCCACCGGCTCGGTCTGTACGCCGGGGGTCAGCATCACCCTGGGCGGCGTCCGCCAGCCGGTTCATTGCACCACGTCCTCAGGTCCCACCATTCCCAACGGAACCTGGACGGCGCTCGAGCTGGAGGTCACTCCCGACGGCGACGTCACCGAAAAGATCAATGGCGTAGTCGTTCACCGCTACGCCAGCATCGCGCTCGACCCGGCCGACCCCATGGCTGCCGCCGATGCACGCCGCCTGATCGCCGAGCGCGGCGGTGTCCTGCCGGTCACCGAGGGCTACATCGCGCTCCAGAGCGAGGGCCATCCGATCGAGTTCAGGGATATCCAGGTGCAGGTGATCAAGTCCCGGCGTTAGACTACGTTCTGAGGGGCGTCGCGGCTCCGTTGGAAGCGTTCGCAGATTTACTGCCTATCAGCGATCAGTTGAACGGCGTTAGGGTGGGTCCATGTCTGACGTCCCTTCGACTGAGCGCCCCATCCATCCACTGTTGATCGCCCCCGTGGCGCCCACTTTGGCGAAGCTGGCGGCGCCCAATCTTTTGGGGATGATGGCCACAACCGCCGTGTCCATCGCCGAGACCGTTTACATCGGTCGGCTGGGGGCCGAGGCCCTGGCGGCGGCGGCGCTGGTGCTGCCGCTGATCATGCTGATGGGTATGATGAGTGCGGGTGCCATGGGCGGCGGCGTCTCCTCGGCGATCAGCCGGGCGCTGGGCGGGGGCGATGCGGATCGCGCCGAGGCGCTGGCCCGGCACGCCACGGTGATCGGCCTTGCGATGGGTCTGCTCTTCACCCTGCTGTTGACCGTGTTCGGCGGCGCAATCTTCCACATTCTGGGCGGACGTGGCGATACGTTGAGGCTGGCGGCGCTCTACGCCGGGATCGTGTTTGCTGCGGCCTCGGCGCTGTGGATGGTCAACATCCTGGCCTCGGTGCTGAGGGGCTCCGGAAACATGGTCGGCCCATCGGCCATCATGATGGCCGGCGCGGCCCTGCAGGTGGTGGTGGGCGGCGCGCTCTGCTTCGGCTGGGGTCCCGCGCCGCAGCTGGGGATCGCGGGGGTGGGCCTTGGCCAGGTGATCACCTCGGTACTCAGCGTGGTGCTGCTCTATCTGATGCTGCGGTCTCCGAAGGCCAAGGTGAGGCTGCAGGTGATCGGCCCGCTGCGGCGCGATCTCTTCATGGATATCCTGAAGGTGGGCGGCCCGGCCCTGCTGTCACCGATCCAGACAGTGGCCACGGTATTGATCATCACAGCCATCGCCGCCCGCTTCGGGGTTGAGACCCTGGCCGGATACGGCATCGGCTCGCGGCTTGAGTTTCTGCTGGTGCCAATCGCGTTCTCTGTGGGCGTGGCCTCGATCCCGATGGTGGGGCTGGCGATCGGGTCGGGCGACGTAGCCCGCGCGCGGAGGGTGGCGTGGACGGCGGGCGCCATGGGCGCGGCCGGACTGGGGACTGTCGGCATCGTGCTCAGCCTGGCTCCGGACCTGTGGGTTTCGATCTTCACAGAAGATCCAGCGGTGCGTACGGCGGCAGCGCTTTACCTGCACTTCGCTGGCCCGACGTTCGCCTTCTTCGGCCTTGGCCTGGCGCTCTACTTCGCCTCTCAAGGGGCGGGGCGGATCATGGGACCACTGCTGGCGGGCACGGCGCGGATGGCGGTCGTTGCGGCCGGAGGCTGGATCCTGGTGGCCAACAGCGCACCGTCATGGAGCCTGTTCGCCCTGGTCGCGGCCGGCATGGTGGTGATGGGCGTTGTGACCGCTGCGTCCGTGGCGATGACACCCTGGGGTCCGCGCCCGACACCTACGGAAGCCTAAAGCCCCAGCAACCGTCGGTTCTGGTCCGCATCAACACCCGAAGCCGCGAAGTCGTCGAAGGCACGGTCGGTGACCCGGATGATGTGGTCGCGGATGAAGGGCGCGCCTTCGCGGGCGCCGTCCTCCGGGTGCTTCAGGGCGCACTCCCATTCCAGCACCGCCCAACCGGGATAGTCGTACTGGGCCAGTTTCGAGAAGATCGCCCGGAAGTCCACCTGGCCGTCGCCGGGGGAGCGGAACCGGCCCGGCCGGTCGACCCAACCCTGATAGCCGCCATAGACGCCGGAGCGACCGTTCGGCCGGAACTCGGCATCCTTGACGTGGAAGGCGCGGATGCGGTCGTGGTAGCGATCAATGAAGTCGAGATAGTCCAGCTGCTGCAGCACGAAGTGGCTGGGGTCGTAGAGGATGTTCGCGCGGGAATGGCCGCCGACCTCGTCCAGGAACCGCTCGAAGGTGGCGCCATCGTGCAGGTCTTCGCCCGGGTGAATCTCGTAACAGACGTCGACGCCGGCCTCGTCGAAGGCGTCGAGGATCGGCCGCCAGCGCCGGCCCAGCTCGGCGAAGGCCTCCTCGATCAGGCCGGCGGGTCGCTGCGGCCAGGGATAGAGGTAGGGCCAGGCCAGCGCGCCGGAGAAGGTGGCGTGGGCGTTCAGGCCCAGCCTTTGGCTGGCTTTGGCGGCCGCCAGAAGCTGACGGACGGCCCATTCCTGCCGCGCCTTCGGTCGTCCCCGGACATCGGCCGGCGCGAAGCCGTCGAACAGCTCATCGTACGCCGGGTGCACCGCCACCAGCTGGCCCTGAAGGTGGGTGGAAAGCTCGGTGATGACGAGGCCGTGTTGCGCCAGCCGTCCGGCGATCTCGTCGCAGTAATCCTGGCTGTCGGCGGCGCGTTCCAGATCGAAGAACGACGTCGAGTCTCCCGTGGGCATCTGTACGCCAGCATAGCCCAGTCCCGCCGCCCATTCGGCAATGCGGTCCAGCGAATTGAACGGCGCCTCGGGCCCGATGAACTGCGCCAGGAATATGCCCGGCCCCTTCAGCGTCTTCATGGCGCAGCCTCCAATGAAACCCAGCCTTCGCCATCACGGCTGGCGGCGACAGCACGCTCCACGAAGGCCATGCCGCGAACGCCGTCGGCGATACCGGGAAGCGGAGCCGGGTCGGTCCGGCCCTCAGCGATAGCGTCGGCAAGGTCGGCGTAGAGGTTGGCGAACGCTTCGATGAAGCCTTCCGGATGGCCGGTCGGAATCCGCACCCGCGCCCTTGCCGGCGCGCTCAGGTAGCCGGACGCGGCGTGCAGGATCTGGCTGGGCGCATCCAGCAGGTCCAGCGCCAGCTCGCCCGGCCGCTCATGCGACCAGCAGAGGCCGCCCTTTTCGCCATAGACCTTGATGGTCATGCCGTTGCGCGCGCCCGCCGAAATCTGGGAGGCGATCAGCACGCCCCGGGCGCCGCCGGCAAACCGCAGCAGCATGTTGCAGTCATCGTCCAGCACCCGGCCCGGAACCATGCTGGACAGGTCAGCGCAGAGCCGCTCCACCCTCAGCCCGCTGACAAACTCGGCCATGTTGAAGGCGTGAACGCCGATGTCGCCGATGCAGCCGCCGACGCCCGCCTGCGCCGGGTCCGCCCGCCAGCCGGCCTGGCGATCCCCGTCACGTTCGATGGGACGCGACAGCCACCCCTGCGCATACTCCACCACCACCTTGCGGATCGCGCCGAGGTCGCCCCGCCGCACGATCTCGCGGGCCTCACGGGCCATCGGATAGCCGGTGTATATATAGGTCAGGCCGTAGACCTTGCCCGAGGCCGCCACCTTGCCGGCCAGCGCCCTGGCCTCCGCCAGATTGAGAGTCGCGGGCTTGTCGCTCATGACATGCAAACCAGCATCGAGCGCGGCCGCCGATATGGAATAGTGGGTGTCGTTGGACGTCACCACGGCCACCAGCTGGGCGCCGTCAGGGCGGGCGGCCTCGGCGTGGATCATCTGATGGTAGTCGGCGTAGATGCGGTCCTCGCGGACCCCCCACATCCGTCCCGCCTCGGCGTTACGGCTGGCGTCGCGGCTGAACGAACCTGCCACGAGCCGAAAGCGACCGTCCAGTTCGGCGGCCATGCGGTGGACAGGCCCGATGAAGGCGCCCGGCCCGCCGCCGACCATCGCCATCCGCAAAGGGGCCTGCGCCGCCATGGTCAGGCGACCACCCCGGCCAGGAAGTCATGGCTGATCTTCGCCGCCTCGATCCGGGGACGGGCAAAGGGCGGTTCCTGCTCCACATGGAACCCGCGAACCCCTGCCGCATAGGCGGCCGGCAGCAGGGTCTTCCAGTTGAGCGCGCCGGAGCCCACCTCGGTGGGATCCATGCTCAGGACATAGTTGGGCTTGGTGGTGGCCTTGAGGTCCTTCACGTGCATCTGGGTGAACCGTCCCTTGTGCTTCGTCAGGAGGGCGCCCGGATCGACCCCGGCGGCCGCCGCCCAGCCCACATCCAGCTCGAAGGAGACGATGGCCGGGTCGGTGTTCTTGATCAGGATCTCCAGCCCGGTGGTATCGCCCAGTGGAGCGAACTCCGGATTGTGGTTGTGGTAGCCGATGGTGATCCCGGACGTCTTCAGCACTGCGCCCTTGGCGTTGAGGAAGTCGGCGTTCATCTTCCAGTCGTCGGCGGTCATGCCCTCGGCGATGCGACGCAGGAAGCCGGGGAAGGTTTCACCGACCGCCGGCGCCCGCCCGAACCGGTCCGGAATGTAGAAGATCGGCATCACGGCGTTGGTGACGCCCAGCGTGTTCAGGTCCCCGGCCAGCTTGGCCAGGTCGCCGTCGAGACCGCCACGTCCTTGGATATGGGCGCTGCGGCAGATCAGGCCGGCCCGGTCGATGGCCGCCCGCAGGTCCGTCGGGGTCCGGCCCAGGAAACTCGCCAGTTCGACGGCCTTGTAGCCGATCTTCGAGACCGTCCCGAGCGTGCCATCCAGGTCCTTCGCTACGTCCGGACCCAGGGTGTAGAGCTGGATGCTGATCGGCAGTTTGCGCTGCGCAAAGAACGGCTTGGCGGCGGCGTCCGCGCCGGTGGCCGTCATGGCTGCGAGACCGGCGGCGAGGAACCCGCGTCGGTGCAGGTCGGACGATATCGGGCGCATGCGGCGTCTCCCTTGAAGGTCATGGTCAGGCGATGTCGGGGGTTTCGGGCGCCCGCGTGGGCGGACGGAAGAACAGGGCTAGGATCACCACGGCGGCCAGCGCCATCCCGGTCGGGACCAGGAACAGGGTCTGGTAGTCGACGATCTGCGTCTCGGCGCCGCTGATGTCGGTGACCTTGGTGGTCAACCGGCCGATCAGGGTGGGGAACAGGAAGCTGGCCACCACGCTGCCGATTCCCAGGATCAGCAGGTTGAACAGGCCCTGGGCGCTGGAGCGCACGTCCTTGGGGAAGACGGCGTCCACGAAGATGTAGACCGTCGCGAAGAAGAACGCGTAGCAGACGCCGTGCAGCAGCTGGACGGCGACGATCACCGGCAGGCTGTCGGCGAAGAAGGCGAACACCGCAAACCGTGCCGCGTGGCCCAGCACGCCAATGATCATGGTCATCTTCCAGCCCAGCTTCACCAGCACCGGGCCGAGGATCAGCATGGTCCCGATCTCGGCCAGCTGGCCCAGGCTGAGCACCACCATGCTGAGGTTGCCGGCGATGCCCACCCGGTTGGTCAGGAACCCGTCGGCCATCACGAAGTAGCCGTTGTGGATCACACTATCGATGAAGGTGACCGCAAACAGCACGCCCACGAACGGCACACCCAGCAGCTTCACCGCACGCCGCCAGGCCAGCTTGTCGACGCCCTCGGCCTCACGGCGTGGCGGGGTGTGCGGCAGGGTCAGGCTGTAGGCCGCCAGCGCGAACGACACGATGGCCGCCACCAGGAAGATCCAGCGGATCTGCTCGATGTCGGCCTCGGCGTCCAGCAGGAAGATGAACGGCCAGCTCACCAGCATCCAGCCCACCGTACCGCCCATCCGCACCGCGCCGAACTGCTTGGCCGGGTCCTTCAGATTGGCAAACGCGATGGAGTTGGAGACCGACAGGGTCGGCACATAGAGCAGGCTGTAGACCATGTAGCAGGCGAAGAACGGCCAGAAAGTGCTGGAGAACGCCACGCCGATCAGGGCCAGACCACTCAAGGCGTGGCTGACCGCCATGAACCGCTCGGCAGCGAAGTTGCGGTCGGCGAACTGGTTGGAGAAGAACATCCCGGCCAGGGCGGCGACGCCCCAGCAGCTGCCCACCAGCGACTGCTGCCAGGGCGCGAACCCCAGCAGGCCCATGTAGGGAAACAGCTTCGGCGCCCAGGCCCCCCAGACGGCCAGCTGCAGCACCATCATCAGGAACAGCCGCACTTGCACCGTCATGTCTGCGCTCCCGGGTTTACGCGGCTCAGAAGCTCATTGGGGCGGCTTCTGCGGGTCCGATGTAATCGATTTCAGGGATAGCAAGCGGTGGAGTGGGGGGCAACAGGGGGTGAGGGTCGGGCGCGTGGTGGCGACCGACCGCCGGGAGCGGACTCCGGGGACGACCGCAATGGGGGTGCGGCCCTAAGGTGCCAGAGAGCTGCTCGACGCCTTGTGCCTCCGCTCTCCCGCTCGACTCAGAACCAGCATGTCCAACAGGACGAGACCGATACCTACGTTGATGAAGACATCGGCGGCGTTGAAGACCCAGATGAAACCTGTCTCTGTTGCGTCAAGCATGTCGATGACAGCGCCGAGCCATATTCGGTCAATTGCGTTGCCAATGCCGCCAGCGATAATGAAGACCAAGCCAGTAGCCATGGTCCTCGGCTCGTCTCGACTGCAGACCAGGAATCCAAGAACGCCCGCTACAGCGAGGTTTATGCCTGCCAGGCCCCAGCGGGTGACCTCGCCGAGATCCGGTGCGAGTCCGAATGCATTGCTGCGGTTGAAGACAAGCGTGAGATCAAAAGGTCCCGGCAGGGCGATACTCTGTCCTAGGGCCATCGCGGAAAAAGCCCAAAGCTTCGTCGTCTGGTCGATTGAGAGGAGTGGGACGACAAAGAACAACAGCAGACCAAAACGTGAGCGCCTGGACACGTCCACTACTCCTCCGCGAGACCCTTATATGGTAACGCTTGAGCCCCGTCAGTCCAATAGCTCTAAACAGCCGCTTAGGGTCGGAACCTGCCTCAAGGCCGGCACCCGGAAGCAGCCGTTCCGGCTCAGCGACGGATAGCTGACCCTCTCAAGGGGCGTTCAAGGGGGTAGCGGACGTTGACCCGCGCTGGTCGAAGCCAACGCTATCGTTGCGACTGTACAGTCCGTTGGACGAGCCAAAGGTGAAACGCGTGCACTCCGAGAAAAGCGAGTGCGGTAACAATGTTTGCGGGTATGGCTAGGTGTTCCTGACCGGCCCTCGGTTCTCGGAAAGTCGTCAAGGCGACGATTGCGGCGAGGCAGACCGCAGCGAGCACAGGCGTGAATGCGAGCGCAACATGGCGTGGCGCAGTCCAAGTTACCGAGCCATTCAGCCACCACTGCATTGGCAGGCGACGTTCCGTTTTGAAGCGAAGATTTGCTCGCAGCGACATTGCCGTCAGAAGCGCTATGGTAATCAGAGCTACTACCGCTTGCGTCATGACAAGGCCTCCAATCGACAAGAGAATAGGCTCGTCAGGGGAGTGTCTGCAACGGGTCGAGGCTGTGCAAAAACACCAACGATCCAATTGTCGAGACGATACCTATCCCCATGGGACCTGTTGCGCGCTTTCGGCTTGAGCAGGTGGATAGATATCATGTCACCCGGACTCCTGCGATCAGCCTTCCTCGGCTCCGGCGAAGCCGAGAGGGAGAGGGTCGGGAGAGGGCCGGCGCGTGAAAATGTGATCCGCTGATGGGAGGGCGAGGAGGTACGGCGGCGAGGTTTGCGGGGCCTCGACGTCACATCTGAGTCAGCCCAGCCGGCCCTCTCCCAACCCTCTCCCAACCCTCTCCCTCTCGTCGCCCTCGCTCGCGCGAGGTCTCGGGGGAGAGGAGGCGGCTAAAGGCCGTAGCCCACACTTGTCTTGCCCCGCCGCCGCCGCCACTCTCCGCGCGATGGCGACGATACAGGATGTTGCGCGCAGCGCGGGGGTCTCCACCGCGACGGTGTCACGGGTGTTCAGCGCACCGGAGCAAGTGGCCGAGGACACGCGCGCCCGGGTGCGGGCGGCGGTGGCGGACCTGGGCTATACGCCGAACCTGGCGGCCAAGACACTACGGACCCTGCGGACCGACAAGATCCTGGTGACCGTGCCGGACATCTCCAATCCCTTCTTCTCGCAGGTCATCCGGGGCGTGGAGGAGGCGGCGACGGCGGCGGGCTATGCGGTGTTGCTGGGCGATACCCGCCACGAGGAGGCCCGCGAGGATCAGTACGCCCAGATGCTGCTGCGCAAGGAGGCCGATGGTCTGATCTTTCTGGGCCACCGCCTGCCGGACGCGCTGGCCGCGATGGTGGCCAGGATGGGGCCCCGCACGCCGATCGTGAACGGCTGCGAGTTCAGCCCGAACCTGAGCGTCTCCAGCGCCCACATCGACAACGAACGTGCCGCCGCCGAGGTGATGGCGCACCTCTATGATCTGGGCCACCGACGGATCGGCGTGATCACGGGGCCGCTGATCAGCCCGATCAGCCGCGACCGGCTGGCCGGGGTCCAGGGCGCGGTGCCGCGTCAGGCGAAGCTCAAGGCGCTGACCGTGGCCACCGGCGATTTCTCCATCGAGTCGGGCGAGGCGCGGGCTGGCGAGCTGCTGGATCGACCGTCGGCGCCCACGGCGCTGTTCTGCTTCAATGACGAGATGGCGATGGGCGCGCTGGCGGCGATCCGGCGCCGTGGTCTGAAATGCCCCGACGACATCTCGGTCGTCGGCTTCGATGACATCCGCTTCGCCCGCTATCTCGATCCGCCGCTGACCACCATCAGCCAGCCGACCCACGAGATCGGGCGTCATGTGGTCAGGCTGTTGCTGGATATCCTGAGCGGTGACGCCGAGGATCGGCGCGACGTGACCTTGCCGCACCAGTTGGTTATCCGGGCCAGCACAGCGCCGCCGCCGAAGGGAGCCTCCACATGACCGCCGACCTGCTTGCCCGCCGGAACCAGGCGCTCGGCGCCGGCGCGGCGCTCTTCTACGAGACGCCGCTGCACATCGTGCGGGGCGAAGGCGTCTATCTGTTTGACGCCGGAGGGCGGCGCTATGTCGACATGTACAACAACGTCCCCTGCGTGGGGCACGCCAATCCTGATGTAGCCGAGGCGGTGGGGCGTCAGCAGGCGACGCTGAACGTCCACAGCCGCTATCTGCATGAGGGGATCGTCAGTCTCGCGGAACGGCTGACGGCCCTTCACGGCCCGCAGATCGAGAGCGTGGTGTTCAGCTGCAGCGGCACCGAGGCCAACGAGGTGGCGATCCGCATGGCGCGCTTCGCCACCGGCAAGCGCGGAGTGGTCTGCACGGACGCCACCTATCACGGCAACAGCGAGCTGGTGGGCGGCATGACGCGGCTCGGCGCAGGGCAGCCCGAGCGGGCCGATCTGGCGACATTTCCTTCGCCCGAGCTCTATCGGCCGCTGGACGACAATCTCGACGAAGACGCCCTTTGCGAAGTCTATCTGGACCGGCTGCGGGCCGCGATCGCCCGGCTGGAGGCCAGCGGCGCCGGGTTTGCCGCATTGATCGTCTGCTCGATCTTCGCCAACGAGGGCCTGCCAGACGTACCGGTTGGTTTCATGACGCGCGCCGCCGAGATTGCGCGGGCGGCCGGCGGGCTGGTGATCGCCGACGAGGTACAGGCCGGCTACTGTCGTACCGGGCGCTGGTGGGGCTATGAGGCCATGGGCTTCACGCCGGATATCGTGGTCACCGGCAAGCCCATGGGCAACGGCGTGCCCCTGGCGGCGACGGCGGCGAGCCGGGCCCTGGTGGAGGGGTTCCGCGCCCCGACGCGGTACTTCAACACCTTTGCCTCCAGCCCACTGCAGGCGGCAGCCGGCATGGCGGTCCTCGATGTGATCGAACGTGACGGCCTGCAGAGCAACGCCGCGCGGGTGGGCGGCGATCTCAAGGCGGCCCTCAAGGCGCGCCAGTCGCAGCACGACTGGATCGGCGACGTCCGGGGCCAGGGCCTCTTCATCGGCGTCGAGATCGTCCGGGACAAGGACTCCCGAACCCCCGACCGGGATCGCGCCGTCGACATAGCCAACCGGCTGATGCGTCGGGGGTTTCTGACCTCCAACGCCGGGATGCTGGGTAATGTGGTGAAGATCCGCCCGCCTCTGGTATTCTCGCAGGCGAATGCGGTCGACTTCCTTGAAGCCTTCGATGCCACCGCAGGGGAACTCAATGCCTGAGGCGCAACTTGATCAGGCGGACATCGATGTGTTCACTCCGGCCGCAGAGGCGGCGCTGGCCGCATTCCCGATCGATCCGGTGGACCTGGAACTGATCGCGCTATCCGAGAATGTCACGTTCCGCGTGCGCCACCGCGCTGATGGCGCGAGCTTTGTGCTGCGCCTGCATCGGCCGGGCTATCACACCCTGGCGGAACTGAATTCCGAGCCACTCTGGACCCGGGCCCTGAACGAGGCTGGGATCAGCGCACCCGTCCCCATGGCTGCGCGGGACGGCGGTCACTATGTCCCGGTCACAGTCGCCGCCCGGAGCGAACAACGGTTTGTCGGCATGGCAAGCTGGACCGACGGCGAGCTGCTGTCGGACATCATCGACGCGACCCAGGATGCATCCGCCACCGCCAGACACTTCGAACAGCTGGGCGGGATCATCGCGGCCCTGCACAACCAGGCCAGCGTCTGGAGCCCGCCGGCCGGGTTCACGCGCCATGCCCTGGACGCCGACGGGCTGATGGGCGAGGCGCCTTTCTGGGGCGCGTTCTGGGAACACTCGGCCTTCTCTCCATCCGAGCAGGCGCTTTTGAAAACCACCCGTGACAAGGTCCACGGAATGCTCCAGCGGTACGGCAAGGACCCGTCGCGGTTCAGCCTGATCCACGCAGACCTTCACCCCGGCAACATCCTGGTTGGGCAAGACCGCCTGACGGTGATCGACTTCGACGACGCAGCGTTCGGCTGGCACGTCTACGACATCGCCGTCGCGCTCAAATACAACCAGACCGAACCCGGGTTCGACGCCCTGCAAGCGGCGCTGCTCAAAGGCTATCGTGCGGCTAGACACCTCTCCGATTTCGACGAAGCCCTGATCCCGACATTCATGATGATCCGCCGCATGGCGCAGGTAGGTTGGCTACATCAGCGCCCGGAGATTGATGCCCGTGAGTTCATGGAGACCGCGGGACCGGAGGTCTGTCGCCAGTGCGCCGCCTTCAAGCCTCCAATCTGAGGCCGTCTGGCTGCGGACAACCTAATGAGACCGGGCATCTAGCCTTACGTGGCGGGAACAGACGCATTGACGACGCAGCACGTTTGACGAAGCCTCCGTCTGACAGGAGGAGAGTCGCCCTGGGAGGTTCCACAATGGCCGACGTCGATCCGAAAGACCTGCAAGCCTTCGCCGAGGCTGCAGACGCCTGGTTCAAGGAAAACGTGAACCGCGATCCAGGGTTCATGCTGCCACTGACCTTCATGGAAGTGGGCACGGATCAGCAGTTCCACTTCCTGCGCGACTGGCAGAACAAGGTCTACGAGGCCGGCTATCTGGGCGCGGCCTGGCCGAAGGAATATGGCGGCGGCGGCCTGGCGCAGGCGTTTCAGGCGGAGGCCACCCGGGCCATGCGCCGGCACGGCGGGCCGATCTTGCTGAACGCCATCGGCCTCAACTGGACCGGGCCGCTGCTGCTCGATTTGGGCTCGCCGGCGCAGCGGGCGAAGTACCTCAAAGGGATCCTGTCGGCGGAAGACATCTGGTGCCAGGGGTTCTCGGAGCCGGAGAATGGCTCGGACCTGGGCAACGCCCAGACCCGCGCGGTGCGGGATGGCGACAGCTACGTCGTGACGGGTTCGAAAATCTGGACGACGCTGGGCAAATACGCCCGATACATGATCCTGCTGGCGCGGACCCAGCCCCCGGGTGAGCGCAAGTACGACGGGCTGACCTTCTTCCTGGCGCCGATGAAGATCGACGGCGTTGAGACCCGCCCGATCAGGAAGCTGACCGGTGAACATGGCTTCACCCAGACCTTCTTCCGCGAGGCCCGGATCCCGGCGGACGAAATCGTCGGTGTCGAGGGCGGCGGCTGGAAGGTGGCCATGCGGACCCTGGAGTACGAACGCGGCGCGCGCGGCGGTCAGGCCGGCGGCTATGTGGCGGTGGGGTCCAACGCCTGGGACGTGCTGGAGATGGCGCGCAAGATGACCCGCGGCGGCAAGCCCGCCCTTGAAGATCCAGCGCTCCGCGCCCGGATGGTGGACTTCATGATCGACATCCAGAGCAACGCCCTGTGCTCGCAGCGCTCGGGCTTCAGCCCGCTCAACACCGACCGGCCCACTGGCGTGGCGCTGAGCGGCAAGCTGATGCACTCGGAATTCTCGCGCCGGATCAATGAGTTCGCCATCAGCCTGAACGGCGCCCACGGAGCCTACTATGTGGGCGACCCCAACGCCGTCGACGGCGGCTGGTGGACCCGGTCCTACCTGAACGCCTTCTCGGGCACGATCGGCGGCGGCACCTCGCAGATCCAGCGCAACATCATCGGCGAGCATGTGCTCGGCCTGCCGAAGAGCTGAACCGGATGGCCACGAGCACCATGGGACACGGCTGATGCAGGAACTGGGACGGCTGGGATTCAGCGAGGATCAGGGCAGCCTGCTGGAGGTGGCGACCTCGTTCTGCGCGAAGCGGTCGCCGATGGCGCGCGTGCGCCAGTTGATCGAGGACGACACCGGACACGATCCCGACGTCTGGCGCGAGATCGTCGAACTGGGGTGGCTGGGTATCGCGATCCCGGAGGCCTACGGCGGCGCAGGGCTGCAACTGGCCGAGGTGGTTCCGGTCATGGAGCAGATGGGCCGCTACATGCTGGCCGGGCCCTTCTATTCCACAACCCTGGCCGCCCAGGCGATTCTGGCCGGCGGCACGGAAGATCAGAAGCGGACGCTGCTGCCGAGGCTGGCCGAAGGGTCGATCACCAGCCTGGCCCTCTGTGAGGCGAACGGCGACTGGGACCTCGCGAACATCACCTGCACCGCCACGGCGACCGTATCGGGCGCGCTGAGGCTCTCGGGTGAGAAGCGGCTTGTCAGCGATGCGGCCTCTGCGTCCAACATCATCGCCTCGGTCATGCTGGACGGTCGTCCGGCGCTGGTGTTGATCGACCGCGCCACGCTGGGCCCCGATGCGCTGCGCCGCGAGGTGATTATCGACGAGACCAAGCGGGCGTACAGCCTGTCCCTGGACGGCGTCGAGGTTCCAGCGGCCAACCTGCTGGACCCGGACCGCGCCGGGGCCGCGCTTCACCATATTCATCTGACCGCCAACCTGCTGGCGGCGGCCGAGATGTGCGGCGGGACCCAGTCGGTAATCGACTACACGCTCGACTACCTGAAAACCCGGGTGCAGTTCGGCCAGCTGATCGGCGCCTACCAGGCGTTGAAGCACCCGATTGTCGACGCCTACGTCAGCTACGAGCAGACCCGCAGCCACGTCTACAGCGCCGCCCATTGCTTTGGCGAACAGGGCGTGGGCGAGATCGCCACACGCATGGCCAAGGCCCAGGCCGACACCACCCTCTCGTTTGCAGCGGACCGGGCCATCCAGTTTCACGGCGGGTTCGGCTTCACCTATGACTGCGATGCCCAGCTCTATCGTCGCCGCGCCATCTGGCATGCCTCGCAATACGGCGACGCGGCGTGGCACAAGGCGAAGCTGGCGGACCTGCTGCTCTAGGCCACGATCCCACGCCAATCCGGAAACCTGGAGCCAGACCCTTGGCTGATACGCCTACGCCCAAGTACGCCACCCGCGCCGAGGCGATCGCCGCCCTGACCGCGCCCGGGCAGTTTTACGAACTCGAGCAGATGACAATCCGGGGCCGGTCGCTGCGGGTGTTCAAGAATGCGCCGGCCTCGCTGCGTGAACTCTTTGCCGATGCGGTCAGCGACAAGACCTTCATCGTCTACGAGACTGACCGGCTGACCTTTGCCGAGGCCTGGGCCAAGGCCGGTCGCATCGGCGGCCTGCTGGTCAAGGACTACGGCGTCCAGCCCGGCGACCGGGTGGCTATTTCCATGCGCAACTATCCGGAGTGGATTCTGGCCTTCATGGCGGTGACGTCCATCGGCGCCATCGCCGTGGCCATGAACGCGCTCTGGCAGCCTGACGAGATGGCCTACGGCCTCAGCGACAGCGGCGCCAAGGTGCTGTTCGCGGACCAGGAGCGGCTGGATCGGCTGGCCCAGGTCGCAACGCCCGTCGACGTAAAGGTGATCGCGGTGCGGGCCACGGAGTCGGGCGGCCCCGCGGATCTGAACACCCTGCTCGCGGCGGCCGGCGACGTCGACATGCCACCCGCCAGCATCGCGCCTGACGACGACGCCATGATCTTCTACACCTCCGGGTCGACCGGCCACCCGAAGGGCGTGATCTCGACCCATCGCAATGTCCTTTCGGCGCTGTTCTCCTGGGAGCTGGATCTGGTGGTCGGCGCTGAGCTGGCCGGGATCACACCGGAGCCGCCGGTCGTTCAGCCCGCTGGTCTGCTGGCCGTGCCCCTGTTCCACGTCACCGGCGCCAATGCGATCTTCCTGCAGGCCTATCGCGCCCAGCGGAAACTCGTCTGCATGTACCGTTGGGACCCGGAACGGGCGGCGGAGTTGATCGAGGTCGAGAAGATCTCGTCCTTCACCGCGCCCGCCGCCATGACCGGCGATCTGGTGCGGGCGGCCAGGCTCACGTCGCGTGACCTCGGCAGCCTTCTCTCTGTGGGCGGGGGCGGCGCGCCGCGTGCGCCGGAACAGGTCAAGCAGATCGAGGGCGCGTTCGGCAATGCCTTGCCGAATACCGGTTGGGGCATGACCGAGACCAACGCCATCGGTACGGGGATCGGTGGGCTGGACTATCTGGGACGTCCGGCCAGTTCCGGGCGCTGTTCGGCAGTGCTGGACCTCAAGATCGTCGACGAGCAGGGAAACAGCCTTCCGGCCGGCGAACGCGGCGAGCTGCTTGTGCGCGGCACGTCGGTCTTCTTCGGTTACTGGAACCGGCCCGACGTCAACGCCAATCTGTTCGAGGATGGCTGGTTCCGGACCGGCGATGTGGCCTATCTGGATGAAGAGGGCTTCCTGTTCATCGTCGACCGCATCAAGGACCTGATCATCCGGGGCGGTGAGAACATCGGCTGCGGTCAGGTCGAGGCGGCCCTGCTGCTGCACCCGGACGTCCACGAGGCCGCCGTCTACGCCGTGCCGGACGAGCGGCTGGGCGAGGAGGTCGGTGCCACGGTCCACGGCGCGCCCGGTCTGGATCCCGAAGCCCTGCGCACCTTCCTGCAGGCGCATCTGGCCCGGTTCGAGGTCCCCCGCTACATCCTGCTCGCCGACCAGCCCCTGCCCCGCACCGCGTCCGGCAAGATTCTGAAACGAGATCTGCGGGAAGCGGCGCTCAAGGACCTGGGCGTCGCGGCCGGCTGACGGCGACGCCCGCCGCTACTTGCCCTGCGCCGTAGCCAGACTTTCGCGATAGGCGTCGGCCTGGGTCAGGAGGCGGAGCAAGTTGCCGCTCCAGATCTTCTGCAGGTCGGCTTCGGAATAGCCGGCGGCGCGCAGCCGCGCGGTGATCTTGGGCAGGTCGGCCACGCTTTCCATGCCCTTGACCCCGCCGCCGCCATCCCAGTCCGCGCCCAGCCCGACGTGATCCGGCCCGACCAGCTTCAGCACATGCAGCAGGTTCGCCATCACGTCTTCGAACGAGGCGCGCCAGTTCGGATAGGCCGTGTCGAGATCAGCGATCTCCTTCGACAGCGCCGTCCGCTCCGCCGGGGTCAACTGCGACCACTTGGCCAGCCGGGCCCGCAAGGCGCCCTGCATTGTCCGGAACTCCGGCGTCGTGGTGGTGGGGGCCACATAGAGCGAGTTGATCTGGATCACACCACCGGACGCCGCCACCTTCTTCAGGCGCTCGTCGTCCAGGTTGCGCGGGTGGGCGAAGACCGCCTTGGCGCCGTGGTGGGACAGGATGATCGGCGTTTTGGACTGGGCGACGAGCTGATCGATCACATCGTCCGAGGCGTGCGAACCGTCGACGATGATGCCCAGGCGATTGGCTTCCTCCAGCCAGGCCTGACCTAGCGGGCTCAGCCCGTTCCAGCGTTTGACGGGATCGGTGGCGCTGTCGCCGAACTGGTTGTTGAGCGTGTGGACCGGGCTCGCCATGCGAACGCCCAGTCCATAGAAGGTCTTCAGCAGGCTGATGTCCTCGCCCAGCGGATAGCTGTTCTCGATGCTCTGGTAGACGATGATCTTGCCGGAGGCCGCGATGGACGCCGCCTCATCGGCCTTGGTGGCCAGGACGAAAGTCTTCGGGTTCGCCGCAACCATTTCGCGGATCTTCACCGCCCGCCCAATCGCGGTGTCGCGCGAGGCCGCGTAGCCGGCTGCGGTCAACGGCCCCTGTGGCGTGAAGATCACCCAGAAGCCGCCGTCCAGCCCGCCCGCATCCGCGGCACGTCGACCTGGGAGAACGGGCCCTGTTCGGGATGGGCGCGCATGATGTCGAAGCCGCCGCGTTCCAGATTGGCGGGCGTGTCCAGATGGGTGTCGAGGGTCAGGAGCCGCGCATGCAGCTTCGCATCCGCCGCTGAGACGCCCTGGGCCATTGCCGCAGACGACGACATCACCACAAGACCGGCCAACAGGCTCACCACTGGTCGCAACCGCATCATGATCCCCGATACTGTCCGGCTAGCTCCGGAGCCTTGATGCAGATCACCCGTCGCCGCCGAGATCAAGGCGTCAAAGGCCATTGGTCCCTTGATCGCTGCAGATGCCTGCCCAGCAGGCGGTCAGAAGTTCAGGGCAAGTCCAACCCGCACCGTACGCCCTGGCGACGGCGCGATATCTTTCAGGAATGAGGCGTGCTCACGCACCACCTGATCCGTCAGGTTCCGGCCTTCGAGGAACACCCGCAGGTCGCGGTCCTCCACGGGCTTGTAGCTGATCCGGGCGTTGACAACGGTGTAGCCTCGGGTCAGCAGTTCGAAGGTGGTCACGCGATCCTGTTCGCCCACGCGGCGAACCTCAAGCTGGCCATCGTACCGCGGGCTGGCCCAGACCAGACGGCCGGTGACGGACCAGGGCGGTATGCGGGCGATCGCCGCGCCGTTGGCCTCGCCATGGACATAGTCATAGGCGGCCTCAAGCGACAGGCTGCGCCCGGCGCCTTGCCAGATCGCGTAGGATCCTTCGATCTCGCCACCGTAGAAGGTCGCGTCGAACTGGGTGAACAGGAACACCGGTAGTTCGCCATCCGGGTCAATCACCCCCGCGTCATCGACCATATCCCCGGTGGGCGCCTGTTCGATGAAGCCGTTGTAGCGCGCCCGATAGACATGGGCCTCGGCGCGGGCCCGATCGTTCTCCCACCGTGCCGTCAGCTCAAGTGACGTGACTTTCTCGGACCGGAACGTCGGGTCACCGACCTCATAGGCTCCGGTGCCCGCGTGCGGGCCATCGGCAAAGAGCTCGAACTCGGTGGGAGCCCGGCTGCTGCGCGCCGCACTGAGACTGAGGAAGGTATCTGCCGTCGGCCGCCAGAACACCGCGCCGGAGGCCGAGACGTTGGTGAAGCTCGGGGTGGCGTCGGCGGTCGCCCAGTTCAGGCCATTGGCCCGCGCCGCGGCGCTGGTGGGTCGTCCGACGAGTGAAGCGTCCAGCCTGCGGCGATCCAGCCGCAGGCCGCCCTCCAGGCCCCAGCTTTCGAGATCGAGACGCTGGAGTGTGAACACACCCAGTTCGTCAATCTGTACCGGCGGAATGAAGGCCTCGTCTCCGATTGCTTCAAGGTCCCGCAGCAGTCCCTGGAATCCGACCGCGCCCTGCCATCCGTCGCGCTCGCGCTGCACCAGCTCCACGCGACCTTCAGCGCCCTCTGACCGGAAGACCGTGCCCACCGCGCGGCTCGCGACCTCCACCTCGGCGTGTTTGTAGTCGGCATAGCCGACGGAGAACCGCGCCCGATCAAACAGGCCAAGTTCGATACCCCGCTCGCCCCGGAAATCCACGCGGGTCTGTTTCAGGTCAATGTAGACCGGGCCTTCTTCCGGCGGGGTTGTGAAGACGATCTGGGGAAAGGGCACGCCGTACCGGGTCTCGGTGCGCTTGACCGACAGACCGATGTAGCCGTCGGACCCGATCCAGGAGGCGCCGACGCCATAGGCCTCCAGGCTGACGTCGGAGTTCAGCACCCTGTCGCCAGGCAGCGGCGTCTCGCCAGTTGCATCCGCCAGGATCTCCGACACGGCGCGCCCGCCCGCCTTGTAGTCCTGGCTCTTGCGCTTGACCGCATCCACCACAATCACCCAGGGGCCCTTGCCGCCCTTGAGGTTGGCCGAGGCCGCATAGCTGTCGTCAGCCGTTCCGTAGGAGGCCGAGATGTGGCCTTCGGGACCGTCCTTCGCCGCCGACGAGGGTACCCGGTCATCGATGATATTGACCACGCCACCGATGGCCGAGCCGCCATAAGCCAGGGTCGCCGGGCCGCGAAGCACCTCGATCCGGGTCGCCTCGCTGGGCTCCGATGCCACGGCGTGGTCGGGCGAGAGTGAGCTGGCGTCGACCAGTCCCACGCCGTTCTGCAGCACCTGAACGCGGGGTCCCGACAGGCCACGAATGATCGGGCGGCTGGCCCCCGGGCCGTAGAACGTGGAGCGCAATCCGGGCATGCCGTTCAGGGTGTCGCCGAGGCCCACGGCCGGCGCGGCCTGAAGTTGCGCGCGGTTGACGATGTTGACGCTGGTGGTGGTGGAATCCAGCGAGACCGCATAGGGGGCGCCCGTAATGACCACTTCCGAAACTTCGTTGGGCGGCTTCTCGGCCGCGAACGCAGGCGCGGTCATCAGCGTGGAAATGCTGACAGCCGACAACAGACAGGTCTTCAGATTCATGGGGGTCACCGCAACAGACTGATCGGTTACGGGTATATGTTATATCATAACAAAAACAAAACTGGAATTGCAGCTGCCGGTCAGCCCGGCGTCAAAGCGCGCCGAAGAGCTGCCGAGAGCGCATCGAGTTCGCCGTCGCTTACCGTGCGGAGATCCAGCAGCACCCGGTCCCGCTCGATCCGGCCGACCACCGGCGCCGGCCCTGTGCGCAGTCGGCGCGCCAGAGCCTCCGCGTTCATCGCCGGCGTCTGAACGGTGAGCGCGTAGCCAGGCAGGGCGTGCATCGGCATGGCCCCGCCGCCCGCATAGCTCCGGGTTTCGATCACCTCGACCTTGAGGTCGCCGATGTCGGCCACCATCGAGGCCAGCACCTCAGCCCGCGCCCGGATCACGTCGCCCGGCTGGGTCAGCATCCTCAACACCGGCACCCGCAGGGTGGGATCGGACGGTGCGCGATAGAGGCGCAGCGTCGCCGCCAGCGCCGCCAGTGACAGCTTGTCGAGCCGAAGCGCGCGCGCCAGCGGGTGGCGGGCCAGGGTCTCGACCAGCTCACGAGGTCCGGCAATGATTCCGGCCTGAGGCCCGCCCATCAGCTTGTCGCCGCTGAAGATCACCAGATCAGCACCCGCCTTCACACTCTCCTGTACCCGCGGCTCTCCCTCGATCCCGTAAGGTGCCAGGTCGATAAGGGCGCCGCCCCCGAGATCCTCCACCAGCAACAGGCCACGCGCGTGGGCGAAGGCGGCCAGCGCCTCCAGCGACGGCGCGCTGGTGAAGCCGGTGATCCGGTAGTTGCTGGGGTGCGTGCGCAGGATCACCCGCGCCTCGGGGTGGTCGGCCACCGCCTGTTCGTAGTCCCGCAGATGGGTGCGGTTGGTGGTCCCGATCTCGACCAGCCGCGCGCCACTCTGGGCCACGATGTCCGGCACCCGGTACCCGCCGCCGATCTCGACCATCTCGCCCCGCGACACGATCACAGGTGTCCCGGCGGCCAGCGCCGCGAGCGCCAGCACCACGGCGCCGGCGCAATTGTTGACCGCAAGGCCGGTCGCAGCCCCGGTTGCGCCGGCGATCAGCGCCTCCAGATGATCATGTCGCGAGGCGCGCCGCCCACTCTCAAGGTCTAGCTCCAGATTGCCGTATCCCGCGGCGAGCGTCATGGCGGCTACAGCCTCTGGCGCCAGCGGCGCACGGCCAAGGTTGGTGTGGATAACCACGCCGGTGGCGTTGATCACCCCGAACAGCGTCTCGCGGGTGGTGTCGACCAGCCGCCGCTCCGCTTCATCCAGGAGGGAGGCCACGGTTGGGATCAGGGGGGCGTCGCTCAGCAGGCGTTCGCGAACATCGGTCAGCACCGCACGCACTGTCCGGGTGACTGCGGCGTCGCCAAACCGCTTGCCCAGCTCCAGGGCCGCCGGATCAGCGCAGATCGCGCCCACCGCCGGCAGACGCCGACGGGGATCCTGATGAACGGGCTTGGGGGCCTGGCGGGCGACGGGTCTGTCTCCTGTAAGATATTGTTGTAGCGAGCCGGCGGCCGCCCGAGCAAGGGACCGCCGACAATTCGGACGTTTGAACCGGCCTGCCGGAGCCTTACTGTCGAACCTCCTGATCGTCGCCAGCCCGAGGGAGACGCACATCCCGACCGCACCCCTGACCCTCGGCGTCATCGGCCACGTCAACCACGGCAAGACCGCCCTGGTGCGTGCCATGACGGGAATCGAGACCGATCGGCTGCCGGAGGAGTTGGCGCGGGGCCTGTCGATCACGCCGGGGTTCGCCTGGCGCGGCTATCCATCGGGCGAGATCGACGTCATCGACTCCCCCGGCCATGAGGATTTCATCCGCGCGATGGTCGCGGGCATGACCGGCGTCCGCGCCGTCCTGCTGGTAGTCTCCGCGACTGAGGGGTTCGGCCGGCAGACGCGGGAACATCTGCAGATCGCCGCGCTTCTGGGTCTCAGGGTCGGCCTGGTCGCGGTGACCAAGGCAGATCTCGCGTCGCCGGATCTACAGGCCGAGCGGCGCGAGGACATCCAGGCGACGCTGGCAGGAACCTTCCTTGCCGGGGCGCCGGTGGTCTTCTGCTCTGCCCTGACGGGGCAGGGCCTGGACCAGCTCCACGCGGCGATTGACGCCCTGCGGTCCACAGCGCCGCCGCCGACCGCCCTGCCCGGCGCATTCCTGCCCATCGACCGCGCCTTCACGGTTCCCGGCGCCGGCGTGGTCGTGACCGGCGTGCTGCAGGGTCAGCCCTTGACGCCGGACATGCGGCTGGTGCTGGAACCGTCCGGCCGCAGCGTCAGCCTGCGCCAGGTTCAGGTTCATGGCCGGACCGTCGAAGCCGCCCCGCCCGGCGGACGGGTCGCGGTAGGTCTGCGCGGCGTCGCGCTGGACGAGGTCCGGGCCGGCGACGTGCTGTGTTCGCCGGGCCATTTCACCGCCACCAGCCAGATCGATGTGCGACTGACGCTGGACGCAAGCGCGCCTCGCCCGCTGAAACACCTCGACCAGGTCAGGGTCATGTGGGGCGCGCGGCAGGAGGTCGCCTCGGTACGGCTGATGGGCGCCAGCGCCATCGCGCCCGGCGCGGACGACTTCGCCCAGCTTCGATTTGCATCGCCCGTGATCGCCTACGCGGGCCAGCGCGGCGTGCTGCGGCGCCTGTCACCGGCGGCGACGATCGGCGGCGCCATTGTCCTGGACCCTGATCCGCCGGTCTATCGGGGGCGGCCCGGCCTGCGCCGCGTCGTACTGGAGGCCGCAACGACCGGCGACATCCACGAAATAGCCGGCCAGCTCGCGGCGCGGGATGGCGGCACGCTCGCAATGGCCGAGCTGACCCGGCTTGCACGGTGCGACGCACCGGCGGCACAGCTGAATCTTGCTCTTGAATATCAGGATCTGGGCGACGGCCGCTTCGCATCGCGCGACGCCCTGGCGACTGCACGCACCGCCTATCTCGACCTACTGGCCGCCGCCCATCAGGCCGCACCCACGCGACGGATGGTGTCAACGGCCGATATCCGGGGCGCGCTCGCCCGCCAGACCGCCCGGGACATTGTCAGCGCCGTCGAGCGCGCGCTCGCCGCCGAGGGTGCCATCCGCCTTGAGGCGGGGCGGGTGGCGCTGAGTGGACACGACCCTCTGGCTGCGCTTTCGCCCGAGGCCCTGAACCAACTGGACGATCTGGAGGTCGCCCTGCGCGAGGGCGGCCTGACCCCGCCGGATCCTGCGAGGTTGACTGGCGGTGATCCGGGTCTCAGCGACCTGCTCCAACTGTTGATCGAGGGCGGCCGGGCGATCTCCCTGCGCAATGTGTCGCTACGCCAGACCCTGGTGTTTCATCCCGCCAGCCTCGACGAGGCCGTCGCCACGCTGGGCTCCGCCTTCCCGCCGCCCCTGACCTTCACGACCGGCGAGGCCCGCGCGGCGCTGGGCACCAGCCGCAAGTTCATCGTGCCGGTGCTGGAGTATCTGGACGAGATGGGACGGACGACGCGGGAAGGGGATGTGCGCAGGGTCGTGGAAGCGTAGGCACGGAATTGCGGTCACGGTGGCGCCGAAAGGCGCTCAAGCAGGGTTCCCACTTGAGTGGAACGTCCAATATGATTAAATCCTACTGAGGCGAGGGCTATCCATGCGATCAACCCAACAGTTCAGCGTAACCCTTCCCCATGAGATGGCGGCAGACGTCAGGGCCAAGGTCGCGTCCGGCGACTACGCCAGTGAGAGCGAGGTCATCCGTGAGGGGCTTCGCGCGCTCCAGGCGCGCGACCGCGCCATCGAAGCCTGGCTGAAAACCGACGTGGTCCAGGCCTATGACGCCATGGCCGCGGATCCTGGCCGTGGCTTGTCGCTCCGGGAGGTGCGGGCGCATCTGGCGCAGGAGCATGATCGCGCGGCCCCAAAAGCCTGATGGCGGACTACCGCATAGTCGTTTCTCCCGAGGCTGATGCTCAACTGATCGCGCTCTACAGATACATTGCTGTTGAAGCATCGCCGCGCACAGCTGAGCGGTTCGTCGGCAAAATCCTGGATCAATGTGAAAAGTTGAGCCGTTTCCCTGAACGCGGTGCACCGCGAAACGACATTCGACCGGGTCTTCGAACCCTGGCGTTTCGGGGAGTCGTGATCGCCTTTGCGGTTGGCGAGGGTTTGGTGACGATTGTCGGTGTTTTCAATGGTGGGCAGGATTTCGAGAGTATGCTGACAGGTAACCAGCAGCCGTGAGGCAAGAGTACGCCACCAGAAAGTCGTTCGCGTCCCGGCGCATCCCGTCCTACTGTGATCCCGTCTGGAGGTGACTGGAGTCTGGTGGCTTCCCTGGTCTTCAAAACCAGTGACACGTCCAAAAGGCGTGTGGTGGGTTCGATTCCCATCCATCTCCGCCAAGCCTGTGGTGAGACCCGTTCGATGACCGTGCCCTGCCCGCCTTTCGCCCTGACCGACCGCGCCGGCGAGACCCGGCGGTTCCCGACCGGGCGGCCAAGCCTGATCGCCTTCATCAAGGAGGATTGCCACACCTGCAATCTGGCGGCGCCGCTGCTGGAGGCGTTTCACCTGGCGTGGGGTGAGGCCGCCGACGTGCTGGTGCTGGGCCAGTCGAGCGAGGGCAACGATATCCTGCAGGATCGCCACGGCTTCACCCTGCCGTTCCTGGACGACAGCGCGTGCAAGACCTCCTTCGCCTGGGATTTCGAGATTGTTCCGGCGGTCTACTGGATCGGCGCCGATGGCGTGGTGAAGACCAAGCTGGAAGGATTTGTGCGGGAGGAGTGGCAGGCGCTGGACCGCCAGATCGCCGCCGATCTCAACGCCGCCCCCGCCGTCATCGCCTGGGCGGACCTGCCGGACTGGCGGCCCGGCTGCGGTTCCAAGCACCTGGACCCGGAGATCCATGACAAGCTACAGGCCGAGGCCGACGACAGCCCGATCCGGGCGCGGCGGATCGAAATCGCCACCGCTGACGACATCGCCGAGTTCATGTTCGACCAGGGCTTCAGCGACGGCCTGCCGCTGATCCCGCCCACGGCCGAGCGGGTGATCCGCATGCTGGCGGGCACACCGCGCGCGCCGCAGGATATCGTGGCCGTTGTACCGCCCAACATGGCGCCGGTGACGGTGGAGAAGATCGCCATCAACGCCGTGATGGCGGGTTGCAAGCCCGAGTACCTGCCGGTGGTTATCGCCGCCGTCGAGGCCGTCTGCACCGACGAGTTCAACATGCACGGTGTGACCGCCACCACCATGGGAGCCTCGCCGGTGCTGGTGGTCAATGGCCCGATCCGTGAGCGCATCGGCATGAACATGCGGCTGGGCGCCTTTGGACCCGGCAACCGCGCCAACGCCACCATTGGCCGCGCGCTCAGGCTGGTGGTGCGAAATGTGGGCGGTGCGCAGCCCGGGGGCGTGGACCGCTCCACCCTCAGCAGCCCGATGAAGTTCACCATGTGCTTTGCGGAGTGGGAGGAGGGCTCACCTTGGGAGCCGCTGCATGTGGAGCGCGGCTTCAAGGCGGAGGACTCGGTGGTCACCGCCTTCGCCATGACCAGCGGGCCGGTGCAGATCGTGGATCAGGAGTCCCGCGGACCCGACCAGATGGGCGGCACCCTGGGCCTGGGGCTGGAGAGCATGTTCCTGTCCAAGATCCGGCGGATGCACACCGACGCCCTGCTGGTGGTCTGCCCCGAACATGTCGCCACACTGACCAGCGAGGGCCCCTACTCCAAGGCGCGTCTGCGCGAACGCATCCAGGCGGTGACGATGCGACCCATGCGCGACATGGTGGCCAACGAGATCTCGGGCGCCGGCATCACCCAGGCCATGGCCGCGAAGATGACGGACGCGCAGCTGGATACGCCGGTCTCCAAGTTCGCCAGCGACGCCTACATCCACATTGTTGTTGCGGGCTCGGACGCCGGAAAGTTCTCGGCCGCCTTCCACGGGTGGGTGACCGGACCGATGGGATCGATCAGCGTTTCCCGGAAAATCGAATACTGATAGCCTCAGGGCTGAACCAGGGAGGATATCGATGACGACCATTCTGGACCCGACCGATGAGCGGGTCCCCGTCGAGCGCCAGATCACCGTGCGAACGGGCGATATCACCGGGGTGATCGGGCTGCTGGATATCGCCAAGCCCCGCGGCAACATCCTGCTGGACGAGCTGGAAGTGCTAATGGCGGCCCGGTATCCGAAGGTAGAGATCAAGCGCTACGCCAAGCCCACCTTCACCAAGCCCTGCCCGTCGGACCTGCGCCTGAAAATCAAGGCCGAGTGCGCGGTTCTGGTGGAAGGCCTTGCCGATTGAGGATCATGCACGACGTGCAGTCTGCACGACACTGTATGGTTCGAGATCCAGGGACTTCCGGCGGTGACCATCGCCTCCAGTGAGTTTGGCCAGGCCGCCGAGGTTCAGCGCAAGGCGCTGGGCATGGAAGGCGCGCGCTATGTGCTGGTGGACCATCCGATTCAGGACGCCACCGACGACGAGATGCGCGGCAAGGCTCGGGCGGTGCTGGAACAGGTGATCGCCGCGCTGACGGTTTAGGACGCCGGGCTCCGCCGGCGTTCACAGGAAATGCCGGGTGAACAACGGTCAGTTGAAAGGCCCCTCTTGCCCTGTACGGGGAATGGGCTGATCTCACCCTATGCTGAGGGAAGAGCACTACACCGCCTCGTCGCTGGATTCGCTCGAGGGCGTTCCAGATCCGGTCGAGGTGCCCGTCACACGGGCCAGTCTGCTGACCACGGCCCGCAAGCTGGCGCCAGGCCTGTCGATCGTGGTGCTGGTCTCGATGGCCGCCGCCTGGCTGGCGGATCACTACACCGTCCCGATCCTGCTGTTCGCCCTGTTGCTGGGCATGGCGATGAACTTCCTTCGGGCCGACGCCAGCTATCGGCCCGGCCTGGATTTCGCCACCCGCCAACTGCTGCGGCTTGGCGTGGCCCTGCTGGGCGCGAGGATCACCGCCGATCAGGTGCTGTCACTCGGCGGCAATGTGGTGCTGGTGGTGACGCTGGGCGTCGCCCTGACCATCACTGCGGGCTGGCTGCTTTCACGGGTGCTCAAGCTCCGGCCCGAGTTCGGCGTCCTGACCGCCGGCGCAGTGGCGATCTGCGGCGCCTCGGCCGCGCTGGCGATATCGTCGGTCCTGCCCCCCTCGCCCACCCGCGAGCGCGACACCCTGCTGACCGTGGTGGGCGTCACCGCCCTGTCGACGGTGGCCATGGTGACCTATCCGGTGTTGGCCGCCGCCCTGGGGCTTTCGGAACAACAGACCGGCCTGCTGCTGGGCGCAACCATTCACGACGTGGCCCAGGTGGTGGGCGCGGGCTACGGCGTCTCCAAGGAGGTCGGCGACACCGCCACCATCGTCAAGCTGTTCCGCGTGGCCCTGCTTCTGCCGGTGATCGTCATCGTAGCCCTGATGTTCCGGGCGAAATCCGAGACCAAAACCAGCTGGCGCTCCGCGCCGCTGGTCCCCGGCTTCCTGCTGGCCTTTATCGCCCTGGTGGCGATCAACTCCACGGGCCTGGTCCCGAAGGAACTGCCCGCCGCCGCCGGCGAGGTTTCCCGCTGGCTGCTGGTGGCCGCCATCGCCGCGGTGGGCGTCAAAACCTCGCTGGGCGACATGTTCAAGGTGGGCTGGAACTCACTGGCGATCATCGTGCTGGAGACGCTGGTGATCCTGACCTTCGCCCTGACCGCCATCCAGCTGATGTGAGGATCAGCCGGCGGCGCCTGCGTCCAGCTTGTCCTGAGTCCGCAGGTCGAAGTCCGAGGCGTCGTGGCGTTCGCGCAGCTGGCTGGAGGGATCACCCTGGGCGCGGTTGACCATCCGGCCGCGCTTGACGGCGGACCGCTCAGCGATCTGGTCGGTCCAGCGGATGACGTTCTTGTACTCGGCCACCTGCAGGAACTCGCCGGCCTCATAGACCACGCCCTTCACCAGCGCGCCGTACCAAGGCCAGACGGCCATGTCGGCGATGGTATAGTCGGCGCCGCCCAGATACTCGCTCTCGGCCAGACGGCGATCCAGCACGTCCAGCTGGCGCTTCACCTCCATGGCGTAGCGGTCGATGGCGTATTCGATCTTGATGGGCGCATAGGCGTAGAAGTGGCCGAACCCGCCGCCGAGGAACGGCGCCGAGCCCATCTGCCACATCAGCCAGGACAGGCACTCGGCGCGCGCCGCCGGCTCGGTAGGCAGGAACTCACCGAACTTCTCGGCCAGGTGGATCAGGATCGCGCCGGATTCAAACACCCGGATCGGCGTGGGGCCGCTGCGGTCCAGCAAGGCCGGGATCTTGGAATTGGGATTGATGTCGACGAAACCCGAGCCGAACTGATCCCCCGCACCGATGTTGATCAGCCAGGCGTCGTACTCGGCGCCCGAATGCCCCAGCGCCAGCAGCTCCTCCAGCATCACCGTCACCTTCACGCCGTTGGGCGTGCCCAGGGAATAGAGCTGCATCGGATGCTTGCCGACGGGCAGCACGTGCTCCTTGGTCGGTCCGGCGATCGGCCGGTTGATGGCGGCGAACCGGCCCCCGCTCTCCTTGTTCCAGGTCCAGACGGCGGGCGGAGTGTAGGTGGCGTCGCTCATGGGGGCTCCAGACGTTTCCAGGGGGCGCGCATTGGACCTGCGCTCAGGCCTATCTGGGTGGCATGAACAGTGGTTGCGAGTCGAGTGTGAAGCGCGGTCGGCTAACCACCCGCCGCCACGATCTCCGCCGCCTGATCCTGGACGCGCTTCACTGCCCGCGCCACGCCCGACACCTGATCCGGCTCGCCCAGCAAGAGGCGGTGCTGCAGCCAGACCGTCGAGCGGGCTGCATGTTCGGCGACGGGCAAGCGCAGGCTGGCATAGTCGATCTTCGGCGCCGATGCGCGCAGGCGAGGCCCGAAGTCGCCGCGGCGGAACACCTCCAGTTCATTCAGGCTGGGGTAGGAGACGCCCATGGGCACACCCTCAGCCCCCAGCGCCTTTTCGAACAGGCGCAGGTCCATGCCGGCGAAGGCGGCCTGATCATAGTGGAAGACATAGCAATAGTTGCCCTGGCTGTTCATCCGGGGATCGCGAAACTGGGGGCGAATGCCCTCGATCCGCGAGAGCGCCTCGCCCAGCGCCACGGCGTTCTGATTACGCCTGCGGTTCTGCTCAGGGAACCGTTCAAGCTGGGCGGCCAGCACCGCACCCTGCCACTCGGTCATGCGCAGGTTCGCCCCGTAGCGGACGTGGTGGTAGAACCATTCGCCCTCCACGCGGCCGCAGTTGGCGTAGCTGCGGGCCAGGTCGCGCAACCGGTCATCGTTGCAGATCAGCACTCCGCCCTCGCCGGCGGTCATCAGCTTTGACGACTGCATGGAGAAGCTGCCGAAACTGCCCCAGGAGCCGACGCCCCGGCCCCGCCAGAACGTGCCGTGGGCGTGGGCGCAATCCTCGATCAGATGCAGGCCCCGGCGCGCGCAGAGCGCGGTGAGCGCGTCGAGGTCAGCCGCCGCGCCCGCCACGTGGACCACCATGATGGCGCGGGTGCGCTCTGTGATGGCGGCCTCTGCGGCAGCGGCGTCGAGGCAGAGGGTCTCGGGATCAACATCCACCAGCACCGGCGTGGCGTTGACCGCCAGCACCGCGCCAGCGGACGCCACGAAGGTTATCCCGGGCACGATGACCTCGTCGCCCTCGCCGACGTCGCAGGCCGCCAGAGCTGTCTCCAGGGTATGGGTGCCGTTGGTCATGGCCAGGCCATGTTTTGCGCCGTGGTAGGCAGCGAAGTCGCTGGCGAAGCGCGCCGCCCTTTCCCCGTCGCCATCCCACCAGCAGCCGCTGTCCAGGGTAGCGGACAAGGCCTCGCGCTCTCGGTCGTCCCAGATCGGCCAACGGGGGAAAGGCGCTGCAATGAGCGGTTGTCCGCCAAGAATCGCGACGCGGTTATCAGAGGTCATTCGTATGGCTCCGGCTCATGCGGCCACGGGTCGACGCGGCAACGCGCAGACCGCTTGCCAGGCGGCGTCAACCTGATCCGGCGTCACCGGGGCCAGATCCGCCACGGATATGTCGAGGGACTCCGCGCGGGCATAGGCCGCCAGTCCGGTCAGGGCGGCGCGGAACTGTTGCTCGGTGATCCCGAGGTCCACCGGATGGGCGCGGACGCCGCTGCGGGTTACAATATCGGCGGCGCGGCCAGGGTCGTTGCCCTGCACCACACTGAGCGCCACCACGCCGCAGGCGATGAGTTCGCCATGGATCTGGGACACGCCCGTCAAGGCCTCGTAGGCATAGGCCCAGAAGTGTTCGGAGCCTTCCTCAAATCGACTGTGACCGGCCTGCGCGCAGGCGGCGCCAATGCGGCGGTAGGCATGGGCCAGAAACCGGATTCCATCGGCGGAGACATCGCGGATGTCGCCCGCGGCGGCGTCCAGACCGTCCAGAAGTTCAGCGCCAAGGGCCGCGAGGTCGGCCCGCCAGGGATGGCCATGACCGGCGTCGCTGGCCAGTTTCCAGTCAAAGAGACCCGTGTGGCACGACAGCACATCCCCCACGCCTGCGCGGTTCAGATGCGGCGGCGCCGACCGGATCAGGGGCAGGTCGAGGACCACCAGACGCGGTGTGACCTTGGCGATGTAGCGCACCCGCTGGTCCTGGCGCACGCCGATCGCATCCGTGAAGGCGGCGTCGACGGAGGTGATGGTGGGAACTTGGATAAGGGGCTTCTCGTGTTTCCAGGCGAGAAACTTGGCGGTATCCATGGCCGTGCCGCCGCCGATGCCGACGACCGTGCGGCCGGCGTCGCCTACCGCGGCCAGGGCCTCCAGCTCCGAAAGCTCCATGTCCGCGGCGACAATCACCCGCGCCGGTTTCGGAAACGCCGGCGCGATCAGAGTCCACGGTGGATCGTTGACGACGGCGGTGTACGATCCCAGCCCGGAGAGCACGTCCCCCAGCGACACCTCGGCCACATCAAAGGGCTCGCCGATCATGATCGAGGTGAAAGGGTCTGCGTCGCGCGCCATCGAGTCTCCTGCAACTCAGCCTATGCAGGCCACAAACCGGTGGTCAATGATTTGACCCCGGGCGATCCGGCGCCTAGCGTTGAATCCCATGACCACGCCGACCACCATCGCGCCTGGAGAGGGCCGCACGATCCTGCTGGTGGTGGCCCATGCAGACGACCCGGCACTGTTTCTGGGCGGCACGATCCTGCGCTGGGCCGATGCCGGGTGGCGGATCGTCTGTGTGCGGGTCACCGATGACCGCTGGGACTCCCACAACCTCACCGAAGCCGCGACCATCGCCGCCAACGCCGCAGAGTTCCGTCAGGCCGCCGCCGCCCTAGGCATCACCGAGATCGTCGAGCTGGGCTATGCGACCGACGTTCTGGGCGACGCCAGCGAGGTGGCCCTGCGCGAGCATGTGATCCGCCAGATCCGCACCCACAAACCCTATGCCCTGGTCACCTTCGATCCCTATGCAATGTACGGCGAGGACAACCAGGACCACATCAAGGTCGCCGCCGCGGTGGACGAGGCCTTCTGGACCAGCCAGTTTCCCCTGCATCACCCCGAACATCTGGCTTCGGGTCTGGCGCCACACGGCTGTTTCGAGCGGTGGTACTTCGGGCGTTCGGTGACCCAGGTGACCGATGTGATCGATATCACTCCGGTTCTGGAGCGCAAGCTGGACGCCGCACTGTGTCACCAGACCATGCTGCGCAACTATGTGAACCAGGTCCGGATGCAGGCGAGAACCGGCGGCTGGGCCCTGCCCCTGCTGGATGACGTCGCCGCTGGCGGCGACCTTCGGCCCTTTGTCGAGATGCTGATCCGGGGTGGCGCGCGCCAGGTGGGTCAGCGCCACGATCTGGACGCAGCGGAAGAGTTTCGCGTCGTGCGGTTCGGCGGACTTGAAGGCCTGCTGACCCGGCATGGGCGGCGGCTATGAAACGGGAGGCGGCCATGGCGACATCGCGGGCAGGGACAGCGCGCATCGATATCACCCCGGATTGGCCGGTGATGATGGCGGGGTTCGGACAGCGCACCCAGCCCAGCCAGGGCGTGCTTGACCGGATCTTCGTCAAGGCGCTGTTCCTCGACGATGGTGAGAACCGGCTCTTGCTGATCACCGCCGACCTGATCTCGACGCCGAGGCAGCTGGGTGAGGCCGTCGCCCTGGCGCTGGGCGAACGCTTGGGGCTGGCGCCGGAGCAGATCTGCGTCTGTGCCTCACATACCCACTCCGGGCCCGTGCCTCATGATGCAGGAGACGGCGCACCCGGTATCGCGGCGTTCGCGGCCTCGCTGCAGGCGGCGATGATCCTGGTCGGCGTGCAGGCGGTGGACACTGCGCGGCCCTGCCTGGTTCGCACCGGGGTGGGCGAACTGGACGGCTTCCTCAATCGCCGTACCCGCGGGGCGCCCAATCTGGTCGACAGGCGGATCCCGGTCGTCATCGCGGATGACGCGGAAACCGGGGCGCCGATCGCCGTGCTGTTCGGCGCGGGATGCCATCCCGTCACCCTGGGCTGGGATAACCTGCACATAAGCGGCGACTTTGTAGGCCTGGCCCAGCGGGCCATCGAGGCCGCCACGCCGGGCGTCAACGCGCTGTTCTTCAACACCACCGAGGGCAATGTGGTGCCGATCACCAGCCCCAATCGGGACGCACTGGACCCGCGCGGCTATGTGGGCGGCAGCTATGCCGACACGCGCAAGATGGGCGAGGATCTGGCCCGGGCGGTGACGGACGTATTGGCGAGCGCCACGGTCACCGCGCCGCTCAGGGTCTCGTCGGATCGGCAGAGCCTGTTCCTGAAACCCAACTTCGCCGACTATTCGCCGGAGGCCGCCGCCGCTCTGCTGGCCGACGCGCGCGCGACGCTGGCCACCTATCTGGGTCCGGACCTCGAACGCGGCCTGCCGCCGGGCCCGCTCTGGTCCGTGGCCTCAGAGGTGGTTGTCGCCCGCGACCTCAGTGAGGACGACATGCGCGAACTGATGATCGCCTGCTGCCGGTATCTGGGGCTCTATCAGCGACCCGCGGTTGCCACGCCGCCCAGGCCGGTCAAGGCGCCGGTCCAGGTGATGCGGATTAACGATTTCGAGCTACTGGCGCTGCCCGGCGAGGTGATGGTCGAGGTAGGACAGGCCTGGTCCGAGCTGGCCGCGAGCCCAACCGCCTTCATCGTGGGTCTGGCCAACGCCCATCTGCGCTACCTGCCGCTGGCCTCCCACTTCGCCGAACCGGAGGCGTCAGTTCGCTATGAAACCGTGACCGCGGGCTTGCAGTCGGGAGAGGTCGAGGTCGCGCTCGAACACGCGGCTGCAATGCTGGCCGGCCTCCGCGCGGCGTGACGCCACCCGTCAGCTTCTGACCGCACCGCATACCGCCGCCAGCAGGCGAGGCAGGCTGGCGGCACTTGCCGGGTTCTGTCCCTGACGAACGACGACCAGTTCCAGCGAAGGCACGACCATCACGACCTGCCCGCCAGCGCCCATGGCCGCAAAGGTGTCGCGCGGCGAGCCTTCGAAGCGATATCCCGCACCCTCCGCCCCACCCGCGCCGACGCCGGCGCCGCGTCCGGGTCGGGCGTTTTCCCACCACAGATATCCATAGGCCGGATTGAGCGCCTGTGAGGGCGAGGTCGCCGCCTTGAGATAGGCCGCACTGACGATCTGCCGCCCGGCCCAGCGACCACCGCGCTGGGCGAATAGGCCAAAGCGAGCCAGATCCCGGGCCGAGCTTCGCGCGGAATAGTAGTTCGTCACAGGGCCGCCCGGGCCCTGACCCACATTGGTCAGCCAGGTGGTGTCTTTCATTCCCAGCGGGCCCAGCAGGTTCCGCCCGGCGAAGACCTCGAACGGCTCGCCAACCGCGCGCTCGATGAGGTGGTAGAGCAGATGGAATGTCGCGGTGTCATAGGCCCACAGGGTTCCGGGCGGGACCGCCTGAGGAGCAGCGGCGTTTATGCCGAACTGGTCGCCGGCCACGCCGCGCAACGCCAGACCTCGAAAATTCTGGCCGCTGGTCATGCTGAGCATGTGACGGATTGTGATCGCCGCCTGCGGCTTGTCGCGCCACGCCGGAATGAAATCGGCGGCGCTTTGCTCGACGCTCTTGATACGTCCCTGATCGATGGCGATGCCGACCAGAACGGACACCATGCTCTTGGCGGCCGAGGCGATCTCCTGAAGGCTGGGGTCCTTGACCCCGGGCGCATAGCGTTCCGCCGCCAGCCGTCCCTTGTGCAGGACCACAACACTGCTGCTGCGCTCGGCCATAGCGGCATCGATGCCCGCGGCAAGACGTTGCTGATCCAGCCCCGATCCGCCCGGCGCGGGACCGGCCCAGTCGTTGCCCGCAGGCCAGTACTCCGACCCGGCCGCCATCGACGGCCCACCGATCGCGAGCCCCGCTGCCGCGCCAACAAAGACCCTGCGGCTTGTCATGTCATGCCACGCCCATCGCTATGTCGGTAACCGGACAGATGACCGATCTGCAGGCGCCACCCTAGATCCCGCGGGTCGGATCAGGAAGTCCATGCCGGGCGCTTACCGCCGGGTGCGAACATGACCTGGACTGGCCCCGGCGACCGTTGGGTGCCGCAACCTGGATCTTGAAAGCCACACGCTGGCGGCCCACGGACTGCAACGAAGTTCACAATCCGCGGGTCGGGACGCTATCCCGCAAATCTGCGGTTGAGCTTGCGCATCCCGCCGATCCAGCGATCGTAGTCATTCGTCTTGTTGCGCATATAGGTCAGGACTTCGGGGTGCGGCAGGACCAGGAAGGTCTCGGCCTCAATCGCGCGCACGCAGGCTTCCGCCACCACGTCCGGCTCCATCATGCCGTCGATGCTGGCGACGCCGTCCGGATTGCCGGCGGTCATGGCGGTCCGCACCGCCTGCGGGCACAGCACGGAGACCTTGATGCCCTGATCGCCGTGGGTGATCGCCAGCCACTCTGCCAGACCGACGGCGGCGTGCTTTGTGACGGCGTAAGGCGCCGAGCCGATCTGCGACAGCAAACCCGCCGCCGACGAGGTGTTCAGCAGATAGCCGCCACCGCGCGCGGCCATCAGAGGCACCAGGTGTCGCGCCGCCCAGACATGGGCCATGACATTGATGTCCCAGATCCGCTGCCAGTCTTCCGTGGGCGTCTCGGCGCCGCCGCCGACGCCGATGCCGGCGTTGGAGCAGAAGAGGTCGATGGGTCCGATCTGGCTTTCGACCTGTTCGATCAGCGCCTGGATGTCCGCCTCGCGGGAAACATCCGCCTGGATGGCGACGCCGCCGATTTCAGCGGCGACAGCGCGAACGCCGTCGCCATCGCGGTCCGAGCAGACCACGGCGCGCGCGCCCTCCGCGACAAAGCGGTGCGCCAGCGCCCGGCCAATGCCGCTTGCCGCGCCGGTGACGACGATGATCTTGTCCGTGAGGTTCATGGTTTCCTGCCCGTGACGTTTCCTGAAGTCTTGCCGGCTTCCTTAAACCGGCCAGCCGCCGCGCGGTAGATGATCTGTGCGCGCGATGACCCAACTTGCGAAGGCAGGTCACGCTGATAGTGTGCCGCTCCCCAACCGGACTGGAGCCCCCGATGAAGATGGAACGCCTGCCTCCGGTGAAGACCTCGCTCCAGCCGAGCAATCACCCCTACCTCACCGGCGCCTGGACCCCGCTGCACGAGGAGGTCGACGCGACCCACCTTACGGTTCTGGAAGGCGCGATTCCGACGGATATCGACGGCGTCTATGTCCGCAACACCGAAAACCCGGTGCATCAGGCGCTGGGCCGCTATCACCCCTTCGACGGCGACGGGATGGTCCATGTCATCAGCTTCAAGAACGGCCAGGCTGACTATCGCAATCGCTTTGTCCGCACGCGCGGCTTCGAGGCGGAACAGGAGGCCGGACAATCGCTCTGGGGCGGCCTGATGGACGGCGCGGGCGTCTCGCTGCGTCCGGGATTTGGCGCCCATGGCGGGCTGAAGGATACCGCATCCACCGACGTGGTGGTGCATGGCGGGCGGATCGTCGCGACCTTCTATCAGTGCGGCGAGGCCTACTGGCTGGATCCCGAGACCCTGGAACAGGGCGGCGTCGCCAGCTGGGCGCCGCTGGACGGCGTCTCGGCCCACGCCAAGGTCGACGAGGCCACCGGCGACCTCCTCTTCTTCAACTACTCCAAGCACGCGCCTTACATGCACTATGGCGTTGTCGACCGGACCGGAAAGCGGGTCCACTATGTGCCGGTGCCCCTGCCCGGGCCCCGCCTGCCGCACGACATGGCGTTCACCGCCAACTACTCGATCCTGAACGACCTGCCGGTGTTCTGGGACGAGGAGCTCCTGAAGCGCAACGTCCACGCCGTGCGCGAGCATAGGGGGATGTCGTCGCGGTTTGCGGTGATCCCGCGCTTCGGGAACCCCGAAGACATCCGCTGGTTCGAGGCTGATCCCACCTACATCCTGCACTTCCTCAACGCCTATGAGGACGGCGACGAGATCGTCATGGACGGCTATTTCCAGGAGAAACCGACGCCCCGCCCGCTGGCCGATGCGCCGGCCGGCTACGAGCACATGATGGGCTTTCTGGATGAGCACTCATTCCTGTCCAAACTGCATCGCTGGCGGTTCAACCTGAAGACCGGCGAGACCCGCGAGCATCATCTGGATGATCGGGTGCTGGAATTCGGGATGTTCAACCAGCGCTACGCCGGCAAGCCCTATCGCTACGCCTATTCCACCTTCACAAAGCCCGGCTGGTTCTTGTTCAAGGGCTTTGTGAAACACGATCTGGAAACCGGCCAGTCGTGGTCGCTGACGCTACCGGAAGGCCAATACGCCAGCGAGGCGCCTTTCGTGCCGCGCATCAACGCCACGGACGAGGACGACGGCTATCTGGTCAGCTTCATCATCAACGAGGCCGCCGGCACGTCGGAATGTGTCCTGATCGACTGCAAGCGCTTCGAAGATGGCCCCGTGGTCCGGATCGCCCTGCCGCACAAGATCTCCAGCGGTACCCACAGCGTCTGGGCCGACCGCGAATTCATCAGGAACGGCGTCTCGGTAACAGGAGCAACCGCATGAGTCCGCAGGATTACGTCGATTTCGGCGCCCGCTACATGGCCGCCGTCCAGGCCGGCGATATGGATGCGGTGCGGGCCTGCTACGCCCCGGATGCCAAACTATGGCACAACACCGACGGCATCGAGCAGACCGTCGAGGAGAACATGAAACTGCTGGGCTGGATGGTCCGCAGGATGCCCGACAGACACTACCGGATCCTGCGACGCGAGGCGCTGTCAGACGGGTTTGTGCAACAACATGTGCTTGAGGCGTCACTTCCCGACGGCGCCCTCTGGACCATGGACGCCTGC
>NZ_JBILRO010000282.1:0-4015 GCF_044372605.1 Phenylobacterium sp. | reverse complement strand
CGGCGATCAGATCATGGCCTTGATCGCCGACAGTTGGTCACGCAGCAACCGCCTGAGCGGCGGCGGCGTGGTGGCCACGGTGATGTCCAACCTAGGGCTTGAGCGGTTCCTGGCCGAGCGAAAACTGAAACTTGAGCGTACTGCTGTGGGCGACCGCGCCGTGATGGTGCGGATGCGCGAAGGCGGGTTCAATCTGGGCGGCGAACAGTCGGGCCACATGATCCTGTCGGACTATTCGACGACAGGCGATGGCTTGCTGGCCGCGCTACAGGTGCTTGCGGTGTTGAAGGAAAGCGACCGTCCCATGAGTTCGCTGGCGCGCCAGTTTGAACCGGTCCCGCAACTGTTGGAAAATGTCCGGTTTGCCGGCGGAAAACCGCTGGAGGACCCAGAGGTGAAGGCCGTCCTGGCCGAAGCCGAACATCGTCTCAACGGCTCCGGAAGGCTTGTCGTCAGGGCCTCCGGGACCGAACCGCTGATCCGCATCATGGCAGAGGGCGACGACGCCAGTCTGGTCCGTCAGGTGGTCAAGGATATCGCCGGCGCCGTCAAGAAAGCTGCGGCCTGAGAACAGGATGAACAACCTTTCACAAAGCCTCTATCCAACCTGAAATTCCTGTGTCAGCATCGTCATATTCAACCGGCTCGATCCGGCTTGATCGTAAGAAGAGTGCTTGGGAGGAATTATGCGACGCGACCTCGCCTTTGACGGCGCGGCGCGACAGATGGACCGGCCAGCCCGCTCCATAGCCTGTCTCGCCTTTGTTGGAATTCTGGGTTTGGCCTTCTGGGCAGGCGCAGCTTGGCTCTTTCAGACGATCTTTCATCTATACGGCCAGGGCCTCTAGCCGCGTCTGGGCTGAGCGCCGCGTTTCCGGATGATCGAGAACTGCAGGGTGGACGCTGCGACCGCGTCGCTCAGTGTCCAAAAGTCATGAAGAATTCGGACCTCCGTTCCGGACTTAACGATTGCTGACAGGGCGTCATCCACGATCCCTACCCCCGAAGGCACTACAGTCTGGCGCGAAATCCAGTAGCCGGCGTCAGGCAAGGCCTCATCGAAGTCCTCTCCGGGCATCTCGTATAGCGCAAGTTTCACCAGCCGGACGCGGTCGAGCCAGGCCGCCTCGAAGGCGATAATCCGATCCGCCGAGCCCAGAAATCGATCCCGGTCGAGCCGGGAGGTCTTCGGACCCGCCCGAAAGCAGATACGCGGACAATCGCGCGGCAAGAGATAGTTTGGCAGGTGGCTTTCGGCGATGGCCCAGACAGCTAGACCCTCAATGCCCGAATCTGGCGAGGGAACCGGTCTCGGCTCGAATCGGGTAATCGCCGACTCCTCGCTCACATGAAAGAGGCGTGGACGCATAGGATCTGCGCTTACTCGCGGCCAATGCTCGTATAGGCAAACCCGCGCGAGCGCATGTCGGCGGGCTTGTAGATGTTGCGCATGTCCACCAGGACCGGCTTGTTCATCAGAGTCTTGATCCGATCAAGATCGAGCGCCCGGAACTGGTCCCACTCTGTGATGATGACCAGGACATCCGCGCCCTGGGCCACAGCATAGGGGTCGTCCTTGAAGCTGACCCTGGGTAGTAGATGTTTGGCTTCCTCACCCTCCGGATCAAAGGCTTGAACGTTGGCGCCCTTGTCCAGCAGGGTCGGGATGATTGCCAGCGAGGGCGCATCGCGCATGTCGTCGGTGTTAGGTTTGAAGGTCAGGCCAAGAACGCCCACGGTCTTGCCCTTCAGATCGCCGTCGGCTGCCTTGATCACCTTGCGCGCCATGGCCCGCTTGCGCTCGTCGTTGACCTTGACCGTCGTTTCGACCAGTTCCAGAGGCGCTCCGGCGTCACGCGCGGTGCGCACCAGCGCCAGGGTATCCTTTGGGAAACAGGAGCCGCCATAGCCGGGGCCAGCATTGAGGAATTTTCCTCCGATCCGACCGTCCAGACCGATGCCACGCGCCACCTGCTGGACGTCGGCGCCGACGGCTTCGCAGAGGTCGGCCATTTCATTGATGTAGGTGATCTTGAGCGCCAGATAGGCGTTGGCGGCATACTTGATCAGCTCCGAGGTCCGGCGGCTGGTGAAGAGGATTGGCGTCTCATTGAGATAGAGCGGGCGGTAGAGCTCGCGCATGATCTCCTGGGCGCGCGGCTCTGTGGTTCCGACCACCACCCTGTCCGGCCGCTTGAAGTCCTCGATAGCGGCGCCTTCGCGCAGGAACTCGGGATTTGAGACGATGGCGACATCGGCGTCGGGGCGCACCCTTTTGAAAATGGACTCGATTTCGTCGCCCGTTCCAACCGGCACAGTGGACTTGGTGACCACTACGGTGAAGCCCTGAACCAGACCCGCGATTTCCTCGGCGGCGGCGTAGACGTAGGAAAGGTCGGCATAGCCGTCGCCACGTCGCGACGGTGTGCCAACGCCGATGAACACTGCGTCGGCCTCGGGGATCGCCTGGGTCGCGTCCGTGTCGAAGAACAGGCGGCCCGCCTTGACGTTGGCTGCCACCAGCAGGTCCAGACCGGGTTCATAGATGGGAATCCCACCGGACTTCAGGTGCGCGATCTTGCCGGCGTCCTTGTCGATGCAGGTCACCGTGTGGCCGAAATCGGCGAAACAGGCCCCGCTTACGAGGCCCACGTATCCCGTCCCGATCATCGCCACGCGCATCATTAACTCTCCTGGAACGCGGTGCCCCCGGGGCGAACCGCAACGTCAGCATCTATGCGGCGCCAACCCCAGCGCCGCGGCTTGTTCAAAGGTCTAGATTTCCTGGTTGTAGGCGCCCACTTGCGACCGCCTGGCCAGCCGGGGTTTCACTTCCTGGTGGAAGAGGGCCCGCATGTCGTCTTCCGACCGCGTACTTTCCACGACGACGACGATTTCAGGCTTGTTGGACGAGGCGCGGACCAACACCCAGGAGCCGTCTTCCAGCGCGACCCGAACACCATTGACCGTAATCAGGTCGACGATCTTCCGTCCCAGGATCGTACCGCCGCCCTTCGCGAACGCCGTGTACTCGGCCACGACATCGTCGACGACGCCATATTTTTCCTCGTCGGCACAATGAGCGCTCATGGTCAACGACGTATGGGCGACGGGCAGGGCTCTCTTGAGATCCGAAAGCTTCTTGTCGGGATTGCGGTCCAGCATGGCGAGGATGGCCGCCGCGGCTACCAGGCCGTCATCATAGCCGCGTCCGATGGGCGGGTTCATGAAGAAGTGGCCGCTCTTCTCGAAACCCGCCAGAGCGCCCAGTTCGGCCGTCTTGCGCTTGATATAGCTGTGGCCGGTCTTCCAGTAGACGGTGGTGGCGCCGTTCGCCTTCAGCACCTCGTCGGTGGCGAACAGGCCCGTGGACTTCACATCGACGACGAAGGTTGCGTTTGCGTGCAGGTAGGAGAGATCGCGGGCCAGCATGAGCCCGATCTTGTCGGCGTAGATTTCCTCGCCCTCGTCGTCGACCACCCCGCAGCGGTCGCCGTCTCCGTCAAAGCCCAGCGCCAGATCGGCACCGTACTCTCGCACGGTCCTGGCCATGGCGTGCAGCATGATGCTGTCTTCGGGGTTCGGATTATACTTGGGGAAGGTGTAGTCGAGTTCGCAGTCCATCTCGATCAGTTTGGCCACACCCATGTCGCGCAGGGCTTTTGGCGCGAAGGCCCCGGCGGTGCCGTTGCCGCAGGCCGCAACCACCGTCAGCGGCCGTTTCAGGCTCAGCCTTGAGGTGGCGTCGGCGATGTAGCGTTCCGCCACGCCCGCGATGTGCGCCAGGGTTCCCCCGGGGCGTTGCTCCCACCGGGCGCCGAGAACGAGGTCCTTGAGCCGGCCCATCTCCTCGGGTCCGAAGGTGAGCGGCCGTTGTGCGCCCATCTTGACGCCGGTCCAGCCGTTTTCGTTGTGGCTGGCGGTGACCATTGCGACGCAGGGTGCATCCAGGTCGAACTGGGCGAAATAGGCCATCGGCGAGACGGCCAGGCCAATATCCAGCACCTCGCAGCCG
>NZ_JBILRO010000258.1:0-4702 GCF_044372605.1 Phenylobacterium sp. | reverse complement strand
ATCGGAGGCTCCCCCAATGCTTCGTATCGTCATGGCCGCTTCGGCCGCTGTCCTGACCCTCTCTACCCTTCCCGCGCATGCCGCCGACGCCAGGCTGCAGGCCGCCGTCGCCTCGGCGGATCGCGGCGCTGAAAACAAGGCCCGCGACGGCGCGCGCAACCCGGCGGCGACGCTTGGCTTCTGGGGCCTCAAGGCCAAGCAGACGGTGATCGAAATCTCGCCCGGCGGCGGCTATTGGACCGAGATCCTCGCCCCCTACGCCAAGGCGACCGGCGGAACCTACGTCGCCGGCGTCACCGACGTCGACAATCCGCGCACATCCGAGGCTGCCAAGAAGAGCCTTGAGACGTTCAAGGCCAAATATGCCGACCCGTCGAAGTACGGCGTGATCAAGTACACGGGCTTCGGTGTCGCCTCGAAGCCGCTGGGCGCCCCGAACTCGGCGGACCTGGTATTTACGTCGCGCAATATCCACAATTTCACCTACACACCGGGCTTTCTCGACAAGGCGATGGCTGATTTCTTCGCCGTGCTGAAGCCGGGTGGCCTTCTGGGCGTAGAAGAGCACCGTGCGGATCCTCGGCCGGAGGTCCCGGGCATCACTGACGGTTACGTCTCCACGGCCACGGTCGTTGCCGCGGCCCAGAAAGCGGGCTTCAAGCTGGCCGCCAGTTCGGAGGTCAATGCCAACCCGAAGGACACCAAGGATCACCCCTTCGGCGTCTGGACCCTGCCCCCGGTGAAACGCTCCGCATCGCCAGGCCAGCCGGCCAATCCAGCGTTTGATCGCGCGAAGTACGACGCGATCGGCGAAAGCGACCGGATGACCCTGCGGTTCGTCAAACCCCGCTGATCCTGAGCGACGCGCCGGCGTCAAACGTGACATATCCGCGTTACGGGCGGTTTACACCGCCGACGCCGGACGCGATGTTCGACCTCACCAGAGCGTGACAGCTTGAAGTGGATACCGGTTCAAGCGCTCGTCGCGCTCTAACAGTATGAAAACGAGCCTGTTTATCCATTTCAGGTGATTCCATCTGAAACGGACAGGCTCCAGGGAGCGTTGAGACGGGGCATGGCCACTCTGGCGGAGCTGACCGACCGGATCCGTCAGGCGGCGGCCGCCGGCGAGGGTCTTGGCAAGACCGTAAAGCTCGATCTCAAGGGCGAGGGCGTCATCCACGTCGACGGGGCATCGGTCACAAACGACGACCGACCCGCGGACCTCACGGTCTCGATCAGTCGCGCCGATCTTGTCCGGTTGGGCAGGGGAGAGCTCGATCCAACGCGGGCGCTGATGACAGGGCGCATGAAGCTGTCAGACATGGGGCTGGCGTTCAGCCTGCAGCCAAAGATCCAGGCACTTTTCGAGCAGGCGATATAGGTCAGATGATGTTTGAGCCCGCGCATCTCGTCGACACCCCGGATGATCCGATCCCGCCCGGCGCGGAGCCGGTGTGGTTTACCGGCGCCGGTGGCGCAAAGCTGAGGGCGGCGCTGTTCACGCCCCCGGGGAGGGCGCGTGGCAGTGTCGTGCTGTCCGGGGGGCGCACGGAACCCATCGAGAAGTACTTCGAAACTATCCGCGACCTGATGGATCGTGGGTTCGTCGTGCTGGCGCATGACTGGCGTGGCCAGGGTCTTTCGATTCGTGAACTTCCCGACCGCCTCAAGGGGCATGCCAAGGGGTACAAGGCCTTTCTCGAAGACTACCGCAGGCTGCTCAACAAGTTCGAGGCGCGGCTCCCCATGCCTTGGTTGGCCATCGGTCACTCCATGGGGGGGTGCCTGACGCTGTTGGCGCTGGCGAACGGGGAGCGACGGTTCGCCGGCGCCGTGCTCTCGGCTCCCATGCTGGGGCTTCAGTTTGGCAAGTTTTCGCCGGTTATCGCCCAGGCGCTGATGCGGCTGAACCTCGCGCTCGGCCGGTCAGGGCGCTATGTGCTGGGCCAACCCGGGCAACCCTTCGACGATGCATTCGACACGAATGTGCTGACCCACGATCCGCGCCGGTTCGCGCGCTACCGCGCCCAGGTGCGCGCCAATCCGGATCTGGCGCTGGGGGCGCCCACTTGGGGCTGGCTTGACTTCGCGTTTCGCGCCACTGGTTTCCTGGCCAGTTCGGCGCGGCTTCGGACGGTCACCATTCCGGTGGAGATTGTTTCCGCCGCCGACGACCGGCTGGTGGACAACGCTGCTCAGGCGGCGGCGGCACGCAATCTCCCCCAGGGACGGCTGATCACTGTCCCCGGCGCCTACCACGAGATCCTCATGGAGACGGACGACATGCGTAACTTCTTCTTGCGAGTGTTTGATGCGCTCACCGGCAAGACCGCGCCTCAGCCCGCCGAAGCTGCGAAGCCCACGCTGGCGGCGCCCATTGCTGCTGCTCCAGAGTCTGCGCCCGTACCCGAGCCTATGCCCTTACCCGAGCCTGTGGCCGTGCCCGTAAGCACGCCAGCCACCACCAAACCGACCTCAGCAAAGGGCAAGTCTTCGCCGCCCAAGGCCTCGCCGGCCAAGGCGGTCGCCAAGAAAACACCACCCAAAGCCGCCGCGAAGCCAGTTGCCGCCACGCCGCCTGCCGCCAAACCAGCGTCAGCCAAAGTCGCGCCGCCCAAGTCTGCGGCCAAAGCGCCCGCCAAAACCCCCGCGAAGGTTGCTGCTGTCAAACCCGCCGCCAAGGCCGCGGCAAAGCCACCGGCCGCGAAAAAAGCTCCAGCCGCGAAGGCGGCGCCGAAAAAGACCGCGAAGCCGAAGGCCTGATCAGACAGCCGACGGAGACAACGCCGCCAGCGCCGCCTGAAGACAGGCCATGTCTCCGGCGATGGCGATCTGGCCGCCCTGCTGCCCGACCGTAGCGCCTCGCCAGTCTGTGGTGAGACCGCCTGCGCCGGCGATGACCGGGATCGCCGCCTCGATATCCCAGCTCTTCAGACCGGCTTCCACCACGAGGTCGAGGGTGCCTGCCGCGACCATGGCGTAGGCATAGGCGTCGCAGCCCAGTCGAGCCAACCGCGACGCCGCGCGCAGCCGCGTCCAGGCCTCACGCTCTTGCTCGGTGAAACAGGCCTCCGGATCGGTGGTGGCGATGATCGCCGTGGAGAGATCGGCGCAGCGCCTGACCTTGAGGGGTGTAACCCCGTGCCGGTTGATCAGTCGGGAGCCGCCTGCGTGGCCGATATACAGCTCGTCAAGGAAACTCTGGCCAATTGAGCCCAGTACCGGCGAGCCCTGGAACCGCAAGCCTATCAGGGTGCACCACAACGGCAGGCCGGCGATAAACGCCCGCGTTCCGTCGACGGGGTCCAGCACCCAGACGAACTCGGCGTCGGGTCGATCCTCGCCGTACTCCTCGCCGATCACGCCGTGATCGGGAAAGCGGTCAGCGATCAGGGCGCGGATGGCCCGCTCGGCGCCCTTGTCAGCTTCGGTGACGGGGTCGAAGCCCAGCTCGATCTTGTTGGTGAGCCCATGCGCACCACGAAACAGGGGCAGTATCTCGGCGGCTGCGGCCTGGTTTAGGTCGATCAGGAACGCATCGAGGTGGGCCAGTCGGGCAGCGTCAAGGGTCATGACCCTCAGTCTATCCGCTCAGGCCGGCCGACGTCAGGCCAAAATCAGGCTTCCAGTTCGCCGTTCATCGCCTTTGCAAGGTCCAGGAGCCGCCTGCGGGGGCGCTCGCCCAGCTGATAGTAGGCGTGAATGAGGTCCTGGGTTTCCTTGCTGGCCATGGTGTCGTTCGCGTCACCATCTTCGCCGCGCTCGAGGTGCTCGCGTTGATCGCAGGTCAAGCCTTCGTAAAAGTAGCTGATCGGCACTTCCAGAATGTCGGCCAGTTGCCACAGGCGTGCAGCCGACATGCGGTTGGCGGCGCATTCGTACTTCTGGATCTGCTGGAAGCGCACGCCACACGTCTCTGCGAGCTCCTGCTGGGTCATGCCCAGCAGGCGGCGGCGGCGGCGCAAGCGGCGGCCAAGATGGGTGTCAATCTCGTCCATGGATTCCCTGGCCATCGTGTCCAAGCGTCCCGCTCCGGGACTCCGTGGTTCGGAGATCGCAATTCCCACGCCAATTGCCTCCATTGCCCAAACTGAAGCGCCGCGCCAAAGAAGGCCGGATGGACACTCTTAACCATTCATACGTGTCAAATTTGATTTGGATGCTGGAGGCGGCGCTCTTTCGCGTCGTTTCGACGGTGACCCGAATTGTTCCCATCGATTCCGCTTCAAATTGTGGCGCCGCCCTGTTCCGCAGGCTTGGCCCCTTGACTCCGGCGCACCGTGTTGCCGAGCGAAATCTGCGACTGGTGTTTCCTGAGGCCGACAGCGCCGAAATCAACCAACGACTGCGGGCGCAATGGTCCGAGCTGGGCCGAACAGCCGCAGAGTACACCAACCTGGACCGTATCGTCGCAGACCCCGGCCGGGTCGAGGTGGATGGCGCGGAGCGGCTGGCCGCCATCGCTGCAGGTGCTGGACCGGTGGTGTTCATCTCCGGACACTTCTCAAATTTCGAACTGATGCCTGCGGCCATCATCCAGGCCGGAATCAACTGTCAGATCACCTATCGGGCCATGAACAATCCCCATGTGGACCGGATGGTGCGCGAGAACCGGTTCCGCTACGGCGTCCGGCTGTTCGCCCCCAAGGGTCTGGAGGGCGCTCGGGAACTGATGCGCGGGTTGGGGCGCGGAGAGTCC
>NZ_JBILRO010000237.1:0-5287 GCF_044372605.1 Phenylobacterium sp. | reverse complement strand
GTGGCGCTGCTGAATGATCAGAACTTCAACGGCGGCGTCGCGGCGCCCCTGTTCGGACACGTCGCCCACACAGCGCCGGGCCCGGCCACGTTTGCGCTGCGTTTTGGAATTCCGATCCAGCCCATGAGTGTGCAGCGGATTGGCGATCAGGCCCGTTTCAAGGTCATCGTCCATGATCCGATCCATCTGGTCGACACCGGCGACCGGGACGCCGATATTGAGGCCGGTGTCCGTCAGATCAATGCGTTCATAGAAGCGCGGGTGCGGGCCCGGCCCGACGAATGGTTCTGGGTGCATAAGCGCTGGCCTGGCGAGATGTATCGGGATTGAGCCGACACCGGGTTGCGCTAGGTTGTGCTGCGGGCGTTCCCGGCCAGGGTGTAAAGCATTGTGAAGGCCGGCCGGACGGCCGCGCGACCGTCAGGCGTAGGTCGCCATCGCCAGCACACCTGTCGGGATTGGCACGGTGAAGGCAGCGACATGGCGCTGGAAATCGGAAAGGGCCTGTTCGCTCCACAGACGGATCGCAATCTGCTGGCGACGGCCTGCGGGCTGGATCTGCATCGAGGCCTCTTCGATATCATCATCGCTGTGACGCTCGAGGAAACGATAGAAGGCGGTGGAAACCCGCTGGGCTTCCCGATCTGAAACAATGCCGGTGTCGAAAGTGTGCATTCTGCCTGCGCTCTTCAGCTTCGGGAATGAAGCAGCAAGTACGGGGCCATTTCGGGAGGACGCCGCGTGCTTGACAGGTAAGGTACCGGACGCAGAATAGCGCATGCTCACCGCTCAACAGCTCGACGCCTGGAACCGTGACGGCTTCTTCGTCGTTCGGGGATTTGCTGATCCGTCCATTGGCCAGGTCATGGAACGCGAGACCATTGCCGCGATCCGGGCCAATCCGCCGTCGGCCAATCCCGGGCGCGCCTTCTATCGCACGGGGGAGAGTCTCTTCATCCAGCCCGAGGAGCAGCCGGATTTCACGGCCAGCGTACCGGAAGACCTGATCTCCAAGGTCTTCAATCCGCACCTGTCCGGCGCCGCGCGGGACTTCGCCTTGTCCGTGCGCGTGGCCGATGTCGTCGCCGGCCTGCTGGGCGACGACATCGACGTGTTCCAGAGCCAGTTCATCTTCAAGAACCCCGGCGCCTGGGGCCAGCCCTGGCATCAGGACAGCTACTACTTCCCGTTCGACCGCCAGCCCCAGGTGGGCGTCTGGCTGGCCATCTCCGAGGCCACGCTGGAGAACGGCTGTCTGTCGGTGTTGCCGGGCTCGCACACCGGCGACATCCACCCCCATGGACCCGACCTGCGCGAGGGCGCGAACCAGGGCTATCGGGAAGTCACCGGGCTCAACATCGACGATGCCGTGCCGATGCTGATGGCGCCGGGCGACCTGCTGGTCTTTCATAGCTACCTGCTGCACTGCTCGCAGGACAACCGTGCCGCCAGCCGTCGCTCGGCGATGGTCTATCACTACGGACGGGCGGGCACAGTGCCGTTGGAGCCGCTTTCCCCCGCCCAGGCCTCGATCCTGCGCTGGACGCCGGTTCGGCGCAGCCTGCAGCCAGCGTAGGGACCTAACCGCGCGGCAACCGAAAGCCCATTGGCAGCAGCGCCTCGATCGTGTGACGGTCCTCGGTGCCGTCGGCCCCCACACTGACCACCTCGCAGCCCGGCTCGGCAAACTCCCAGATCTTCTGCCGGCACCCGCCGCAGGGCCAGATCAGGCCGGGCAGGGACGAGGCCAGCCAGACCCTTCGGATCGACGCCACGCCCGCTGTGACCGCTGCAGAGATCGCGCTGGTCTCGGCGCAGACGCCCTCGGGATAGGCGGCGTTCTCGACATTGACGCCGTAGTGCAGGTGCCCGTCCGGCCCCTCGACCGCGGCGGCCACGTGGACGCCGGAATAGGGCGCGTGGCTTTTGGCCAGCAGGCGGCGAAGCTCGGCGGGGATTGTGGTCATCGGTCAGGGCGTCCCGGGATCAATGTCAGGTCTGTCTGGCGACCATCGAGATAGCGGACCTGCCGACCGTCGTAGAACGCATTCTCCTCGGCGCGGAACGCCACGTCCTGACCGCCCCATTCCGGAACGGGTTCGGTGGCGGCGAGTTCGATGGACCAGACCGTGTTAGCGTGAACCTTCAGCGACCCTCGGATGTCCGGGCTCTGGTTGTCCCAGAACCCGATCGCGGGCCCTGCGCCATGACCGTGGTAGCCTAGCGGATGCGAGTAAATGGTGGGCTTCAGGCCCTGGGCGACAGCTTTCGCCCGCGCCGCCGCCAGAACCTCGTTGCCGGTCAATCCAACGGCGAAGGACGAGGTCAGCGCGTCCTGCACCCGGTTGGCCGCCGTCAGCCCGGCCCGCAGGCCCGCCGGCGCCCGGGTTTCCCCGTCCTTCAGCACATAGGCCAGGTGCTGGGTGTCGGTATTCAGGCGCAGATAGTTGATCCCGAAATCGGTCCAGAGCAGATCACCCTTCTGGATGACGGTGTCGCCGTCGAGGAAGCCCTTCACGCCCTGCCGCTGGAGCGCGATCGAGGGGTGGAACCAGGTGGCGATCCCCAGCCGCGCCAGGCGTTCGCGATAGAACCAGACCACGTCTGCGGTGGTGGTCTTGCCGGGCTTGATGGTGGCGTCAGAAAACGCTTCTGCGATGACCGCGTGCGCCAGGCGCATAATGCCGGGATAGAGTTTCATCTCGGCCGGCGTGCGGGTCTCCAGCCATCCTACTGACAGACCTTCGCCGGAAACGATCCGGTCGCGGTAGATCTGGGGCAGGGCTGCGACCATCTCGCCATGCTGGCTCAGCGTCATGCCATCGCCGAAGGCGGTGAGGCTGGAGGTGTTGATCGCGATCTTTTTCGGGTCCCGCCGCGCGATGAGCTCGGCCAGCGCCTTCCACTGATCGGGTTGCGCCTGCGGGTCCCAGGCCCCTGCGAACAGGTCGCCCATGCCGTATCGACTGACGGTTAGGCGCTCGACGGGTCGGCCCTCGCCGGGATCGAAGAACACCAGGATTGTGCGCCGGCGCGCATGCAGGCTCTCGGCGTCCAGCATGGTGGCGACCACCGGGTCTTCGAAATACTCACGGGCGACCAGCACCCACATGTCGATCTTCTGGTCGCGCATGAGGCGCGGGATCACCGTGTCCAGCCGGTCGGCCAACAGCGCGTTTTCCACCCGGGCCCGGTCGCGCATGGTCAGGATAGGCGGCAGGGCGGGGCGGGTGAGTTCGGTTTCGACCATGGGCAGCACCGGCGGGTCCGCCGCGAACGCCACGGGCGCGCACAGCGCCATCATGGCCGCGCCGATCAGTATCCCCTTTGGACGAACCCGTCCCATTCTGAACCCCCATTGCGGCATCACGCTCTGTTGTAGGGCGTTCGGCGCCGGGGGAGAATGGCGAGATGACTCGCGCCGTCTCCCCCGCTGTGATCCAGACCGCTCGCCTGCGGCTTCGGCAGGCGTGCGCGGGCGACCTGCCGGCGATGCATGCCATCCTGTCCGACCCCCAGGTCATGCGGTACTGGTCGACGCCGCCCCATCCAGACCTGGAGACCACCCGGCAGTGGCTTTCCAGCATGATCGAAGCGCAATCGGATATCGACCTCATCCTCGAGGTCGACGGCCGGTGTATCGGAAAACTGGGATGCTGGCGCCCGCCGGATGTCGGCTACATTCTCGCGCGGGACTGCTGGGGCCAGGGTTACGCCCTCGAGGCGCTGATGGCGTTCATCCCTCACGCGTTTGCTGGCGACATCGAACATCTGAATGCAGATGTCGATCCTCGCAATGAAGCCAGCCTCAGGCTGCTGGCGCGGGCCGGCTTCCGGGAAACCAGCCGGGCGCCAAAGACCTGGCTCATCGGCGGCGAGTGGTGTGATAGCGTCTACCTGCGCCTGGACCGTCCGGGGGCTGACCGGAAAGGTGGATCATGACGCACAGGGAAATGACCATCCTCGGCCTGCTGGGCTTCGGCGTGTGGCTGAATGGCGCGGTGATGTTCCGGTTCGGCGGGACGATGATGTTCGAGAGCGGACCGGTCGCGCTGGGCTTGAGCGGTCTGGCCATCGGGGTCAGCGTCTGCGTGCTGCTGCGTTCCATCATGTCCTGGCGCAAGGTTGCGCCGTCGGAAGCGGTCGCGGCCGCCGTTATCCTCATCTTGCCGGGCCTGTTCGGTGATGTGGCGTACATCCTGAACTTCAGCCTGCTCACGGGTCTCAGGCCTGAAACCGCCGGGCCATTCGCGGCGGTGCTGATTTTCGGCACGGCGGTGCTTCTGGCCTATGCGCTTTGGCTGGCGCGCACGGTCCGCATACCCTAGCTTCGATGTGAGCCTGCCGCGTTGCAAGACGGCGGGTCAGCCAGGGGAAGAGATGATGCGTTTGGGCACATGGGCGCTGGGCGTGGCGGCCTCACTGGCGTTTGCGACAGCGGCAACAGCCAGTGAACCGTCCTACAGGGCTGAACTGGTTCGCACGGCCTATGGTGCGCCGCATGTCACTGCGGCTGACTTTGGCGGCCTGGGCTATGGTGCCGGCTATGCTGCCGCCCAGGACAATTTCTGCGACTTCGCAGAACGGACAATGACCGTCAGCGGCGAGCGATCCCGCTACCTGGGCGCCGGCGAGCGCGACGCCAATATCGTCAGCGACCTCTATCACCAGCGGCTGATCAGAACCGGTCGCCTTGAGGCCAAGCTGGCCGGCGACGTGCCCGGCGGCTTCAAGCCCTCCGCCGACGCCCGGGCCCTGGGCAGGGGCTTCATCGCCGGGATCAACCGCTATGTGCGCGACACGGGCGTCGGCAACCTGCCTGACGCCCGCTGCAAGGGCGCGGCCTGGGTGCGGACCTACACCGAGAACGACTACTGGCGAGCCATCATCGCTGGCCAGCAGCCCACCATGATGGCTGGCGTGGCCACCGCGGCCCCTCCCGGGGTCGCCGACATCGTCGCGCCGCATGGCCCCGTCGAGCGCTCGCCGGTTCCCGAAGGGCAGGGCAGCAACGCCTATGCGCTGGGCCGCGAGGTGACGAAAACCGGCCGTGGCGTCCTGCTCGGCAATCCCCACTATCCCTGGGACGGGATCAACCGGTTCACCCGGATGCACCTGATCATTCCGGGCAAGCTCAACATCGTTGGCGCTGGCCTCCAGAACAGCCCCACCATCGGCATCGGCCACAATCAATGGATGGCCTGGACCCACACTGTTTCCACCGCCCGGCGCTTTGGCCTGTTCGAGCTTAAGCTCGATCCGAAGGACCCGACGGCCTACATCTACG
>NZ_JBILRO010000249.1:0-4927 GCF_044372605.1 Phenylobacterium sp. | reverse complement strand
AAAGTCGATCCCGATGGAGAAGACCGTCGTCACCATACAGGTGAAGACCTCGGCCGGCCTCGAACCCCTCACCCGCACCCTCTACGACACCCGCTTCGGGCCGGTGGTCGAGGCGCCGACCAACCCCTGGACAGCCGAGCGGGCGTTTGCGGTCCGCGACGCGCCGGTCGATCTTCGCAGCGTCGACCAGTACCTGACTATGTACCAGGCCAGGAACGTCCGGCAGCTGGCGGCAGCGCTCAGCAAGTTCCAGGCGGCTGGCTTCAACACGACCGCGGTCGATGCCGGCGGGGAGGCCTTCTACGGCGATATCGGCCCATTGCCCTATGTCACCGACGCCAAGGCCGAGGCCTGTTCGGTCTCGGACATCGCGCGCACGGCGTGGAAGACCACCCGGATTCCCGTGCTGGACGGATCACGATCCGCCTGCGAGTGGGACAGCGATCCCAAGGCGGCGACGACCGGAATTTACCCTGCATCGGCCCTGCCGCAGATCTTCCGCAACGACTACGCCAGCAATTCCAACGACAGCTACTGGCTGACCAATCCGAAACAGCCCTTGGCCGGTTTCGGGCGGATATTCGGCGAAGAAGCCACGGCCCGCTCATTGCGCACCCGGCTCAGCCTCAAGCAGATCGAGGATCGGGTTGCCGGAACCGATGGCCTGGGCGCGCCCAAGTTCGATCTGGTCGGCGTGCAGACCGTGCTGTTCGGGAACCGCAATCTCGGCGCCGAAATGACCCGCGACCCTCTGGTAGCGCTCTGTCGCCGGGCCGCCGCCGGACCCCAGCCGGACCTGGCCGAAGCCTGTGACGCCCTGGCGGCGTGGGACCTGAAGGTGAACCTCGACAGTCGCGGCGCCCATATCTTCCGCCTGTTTGCCGATAAGGGCGGGCTGGCGTTCAAGGTCCCCTTCGACCCGGCTGACCCGATCAATACGCCCAACACTCTCGACGTGGAAAATCCCAAGGTGCTGGCCGCTCTTGTCGACAGCGTGAAGCAACTGCGCACCCTGAAAATCCCGATGAACGCGACCCTGGCCCAGGTCCAGACCGAGCCCCGCGCCGGCGGCGAACGTATCCCGATCCATGGCGGCCCGGGTCCGGAGGGGATCTTCAACGTCATCACCCCCGTCGACCTGAAGCCCGAGCTGGGCTGGACCAAGATCCGCCACGGCTCCAGCTGGATCATGGCGGTGGAGTTCACCCCCAGGGGGCCGATAAGCCAGGGCGTCCTGAGCTATTCCCAGTCCACCAATCCCACCTCGCCCAACGCCGCAGACCAGACGCGGCTCTATTCGCAGAAGGGCTGGGACGACCTGAACTTCACCCCGGCGGCGATCCGGAAGGCGGCGGTCTCAACGATGGTGCTGAAGGGCAAGTAGGGCCACCTGCCTCTCAGGCCACCGGTGTCAGCAGCGGAAGCCATGGGTCGTCTCCTTCACGTTGAATGCAATCGGGTTCTACGGGATGCCAGGCGCAGATTCGCGCTCTTTTCGGCTGCGAATCTCGCGGGGTGACCCTTTGAGGCAAATCTTGATGAGGTGGTCGAGGGTGTCGGAACGAGGGCGCAACAAACCGCGACCGAATCACTGACACCCAGCAATTCAGCTTTCGTTCCCTACGAGATGTTGTGTCTGAATCGCTTCGATGCACAACGAAGTATCGGTGAGGGGCGACTTCGAAGGTTTCAGGCCTCGCTCTGCCTTGACGCACAAGGCCCCCTTCCTCTATATCGCCCGCTCCTTGCGCGGACCCTCGTCCGTTGCACACTCATTTCCACGCGAAGGTATTCGCTTATGTCGCGCCGCTGCGAAATCACGGGTGTCGGTCCTATGGTCGGCCACAACGTGAGCCACTCGAACATCAAGACCAAGCGCCGGTTCATGCCAAACTTGGCGGCTGTGAAGCTTCAGTCCGACGCGCTGGGTCAGGCGTTCAGCCTGCGCATCACCAACGCGGCGCTGCGCACTGTCGATTTCCGGGGCGGCCTCGACCCCGTTCTGCTCAACTCGCGCGACGAGGTTCTCTCGGCCAAGGCGCTGAAGATCAAGCGCGCCGTGAAAGCCAAGATCGCCGAGACCGCCGCGGCCTGATCTGCGTCGCGTCAAGGTTCTGAAGAGGCCGCTCGCGAGGGCGGCCTTTTTCTTTGCTTCCTGCGTCGGCGGGGACGTCCGCTCAGAAGCGAATTACGGGCCAGAGACCTTAGGCGGCGTCCAGTCGAACGCCAGCAGCAGGGTGCGTTGCTGGGCTGAGAAGTTGTCGTCGGCGAGAAGATAGAAGCGGATCTTCCCGCCCGCGCGTTCCACCGCTGCGATGCCTTCCATATTGTCGATCGAGGCCGGCCGTTCGATGACTATCCGGTCCAGCACCCGCAGGGACTGGTCGGTCACCCGCAGTTCAGCCCGGGGCCCACGCAATGGGTCGAAGGCGCGCAGCAGCCAGGCGGTGCGGCCGCCGGACAGCCGGGTCACCGCCGTGAGCGCGAACCCCTTGGGCATGTCCAGCTTCGGACCGGTCTCGCAAGCCGTGGAAAGCCGGCAATGCCAGACCTGACCATCGTCTTCGCGGCCCACGACATAGGCGTCGCGCCCGCGCGCCGGATCGGGCGCCAGGGCCTCCATACCGTCATTGTCGGCAAAGGTCGCCGCAGGAGAAGGCGCCTTGCGGGCCGGGCCGCCGCGCGCCGGATAGAGCCAGATGCGGTGGTCGCGTTCAAAGCTCACCAGCCGATCGCCATTGGGCATCACCGCCAGGCCCTCGGCGTCGGCCGCCAGCTTCTGGCCGCTGATCGGCTGGTCCTGAAGATTGGTGAGCGGCCTTAGCCTGGCGTCGGCCAGGCCGGACGGACGGCCCGCGGCGTCCAGCACCAGTCGCGCCTCGAGCAATTCGCCATCATCGCTGACCGCCAGAACTCGTCCGTCGGGCAGTAGCGTCAGGTCCGAGAGGCCGTGCAGGCGCGAAGTGTCGGGCGAGGTGAGGTTGAGCCCTCCCGCCCAGACGAACCCGTCGCAGTGGCTGTCGACGCAGACCCGCGGCGTCGTCGTTCCGTCCTTGTCGTCGAACTCCGGCACGACCCTGGCGTTGATCGTGATCCCTGTGCCCGCCGCGACCGGGACAGACGGCAGCTTGGCCGTCGGCGCGCAGGCGGCGAGGCAGAGGACAAATCCGAGGCCCGCCAGCCGCCTCACGCGGTGGCTCTCCGGACCTCTTTGAACGTCGAGGTCCGACGCGACGAGCCTTGCGGCCCCTGGGTATTTGGCGGCGGCGCCAGCAGGTTCGCATTCTTGCGGGTGACGCGGCGGACATCCTCATCGAACAGGTCGGCCAGTTGCTCGACCATGGCGCCGGCCAGTTGCTCGACGTCCACGATGGTGACGGCGTTCTTGTAGTAGCGGGTCACGTCGTGGCCGATGCCAGTAGCGATCAGTTGCACCGGGCTCTTGCCCTCGATCTCGGTGATCACCTCGCGCAGGTGGCGCTCCAGGTAGTGTCCCGAGTTCACCGACAGGGTGCTGTCGTCGACCGGGGCGCCATCGGAAATCACCAGCAGGATGCGGCGCGCCTCCGGGCGGCCCATCAGGCGCTGGTGGGCCCACATCAGGCCCTCGCCGTCGATGTTCTCCTTCAGCAGCCCCTCGCGCATCATCAGGCCCAGGTTGCGTCGCGCGCGCCGCCAGGGCGCATCTGCGGCCTTGTAGATGATGTGGCGCAGGTCGTTCAGGCGGCCAGGCTGGGCGGGCTTGCCGGCCTTCAGCCCGTCTTCCCGCGACGATCCGCCTTTCCAGGCGCGCGTCGTGAACCCCAGAATCTCGGTCTTGACGCTGCAACGCTCCAGCGTGCGCGCCAGGATATCGGCACACACCGCCGCCACCATGATCGGGCGGCCCCGCATCGAGCCTGAATTGTCGATCAGGATGGTCACCACCGTGTCGCGGAACTCGGTGTCCTCCTCCTCCTTGAAGGCCAGGGAGGCGGTGGGGTCGACGATCACCCGGGTCAGGCGGGCCACATCCAGCAGGCCCTCCTCGAGATCGAAGGTCCAGGACCGGTTCTGCTGGGCCAGCAGCTTGCGCTGCAGCCGGTTGGCCAGGCGCGAGACCACATTGGACACGCTGGCCAGCTGCTGGTCGAGGTAGGCGCGCAGGCGCGTCAGCTCCTCGGGATCGCAAAGCTCCTCGGCGGCCACCACCTCGTCGTGGGCGGTGGTGAAGACCTTGTAGGTGATGGCGCGGTTGTCGCCGGAGGGATCGGGACGTGCCGGCTGTTCGCCGTCGCCCATTTCCGGAGGCTCTTCGCTGTCGTCGGCGTCGGGATCGGCTTCCGACTCCATCATCTGACTGTCGGCGTCGTCGGCTTCGCGCGAGCTGGCCTCATCGTCGTCCATCGAGGACTGCTGGGGGGACTGGCTTTCGCCGTCGCCCTCGTCCTGATCCTCGGAGGCTTCTGGCTCGCCCTCTTCGCCGTCTTCGCTGTCGTCAGGCTGGTCGGGCGCGTCCGACAGATCATCGCCCATCTCCAGATCGCGGATGATGGTGCGGGCGATCCGGGCGAACGCCTTCTGGTCCTCGACGGCTTCGGTCAGGCGGTCCAGATCCGCGCCGGCCTTGGCCTCCACCTCGGCCCGGAACATGTCGACCAGCGCGCGGGCGTTGGCGGGCGGCGGCTCGCCGGTCAGGCGCTCGCGCACCATCAGCGAGATCACCTCCGCCAGCGGCGGATTGGCCATGGCCTCGACATCATTGAACACCCGGCGCGACCAGTTGTGGTCCATCACGGCGGTGAGGTTCTGTTTGACCCCGCCCATGGCGTTGGCGCCGATGGCCTCGATGCGAACCTGTTCCAGCCCGTCGTAGATCGGCTGCCCGGCGCCCGTTTGCGGGCGGCTCCTGGCGTGGGCGACGGGATCGTGGTGGGCGACACGCAGC
>NZ_JBILRO010000281.1:0-4036 GCF_044372605.1 Phenylobacterium sp. | reverse complement strand
AAGGCGGGTGCCGGCGCCGCCGGCCAGGACGATACCGCGCCTCATGCCTTCACCAGACCCAGGCGTTCAGACTGGAAGCCCCGCTCCCGGATCCGCTCCACCCAACTGTAGTTGTCGACATACCAGCGCACGGTGTCCTCCAGCCCCTCGCCCAGCGGCATTCGCGGTGTCCAGCCCAGTTCGTCGGCCAGCTTGGAGGCGTCGATGGAGTAGCGGAAGTCGTGCCCCGGCCGGTCGGTGACAAAGGCGATCTTGTCGGCATGTGGCGTATTGGCCGGCACCATCCGATCCAGATGAGCGCAGATGATGTTGATCACCTCCAGGTTCCGCTTCGTGGCGTCGCCGCCGATGCAGTAGGTTTCGCCCAGTCGGCCCTTGTTCAGCACCAGAAGCAGCGCGTCGGCGTGGTCGTCCACATGCAGCCAGTCGCGGACCTGGCGACCGTCTCCGTAGACCGGGATCGACTTTCCCTCCAGCGCCCGGGTGATCACCGTCGGGATCAGCTTTTCGGGAAACTGGTAAGGGCCATAGTTGTTCGAACAGTTGGTCAGCACCATCGGCAGGCCGAACGTGCGGTGCCAGGCGCGAACCAGATGGTCGGCCGCCGCCTTGGACGCCGAGTACGGCGAGTTGGGATCGTAGGGCGTATCTTCGGTGAAGTCGCCGTCCTCGCCCAGGGCGCCGAACACCTCGTCCGTCGACACGTGATGGAAGCGGAACCCGTCCTTCCGTGCCCCCTCCAGCTTGCTCCAGTAGGCGCGGGACACTTCGAGAAGCACGGCCGTTCCCATGACATTGGACTGGACAAAATCCAGCGGCCCCTCAATGGCGCGGTCATTGTGGCTCTCGGCGGCAAGGTGCATCACCGCGTCAGGCTGATGCCTGGCGAAGACGGCCTCGACGGCGGGGCGGTCACAGATGTTGACCTGTTCGAAGGCATAGCCCGGGTCGCCCTCGACCCCGGCGACATTTTCCAGGTTGGCCGAATAGGTCAGGACATCGACATTGACCACCTGATGCCCATCGGCGATCGCGCGGCGAACAACAGCGGACCCGATGAACCCGGCCCCGCCTGTAATCAGAATCTTCAAAGTGCGCCCCCGGGAGCGTGGAAAATTGATGGCTCGGCATACTATGCGCGGCAATTCGTTCAAGAAGATTGACCAGAATGCACAGGCTCATGTCCATCTTGTCCGGGTGAGCCGGAGTCGACCAGTTGCGCCCCGGATCGAACGTCCTGTCTCACCCGGGAAGCCTCAGCCTCAGAGCATGTCGCCGGCTGCCGTATCGAGCAGCAGATACATTCTGCCACCCTCCGAGCCGAGCAGATCGGTCAGTTGGCGTGCGCTGCCATCGCGGGCAATGGCCTCAGCCGTCAGGGTCTTGTAGCGGCGGACAAGGAGTTCGGCCCTACGTCTGACCTCGTCATCGGTAAACATCCTTCGCGCAATGCGGCGGGTCGCCGCCGGGGCAAGCGCGCGGACCACCTCACGGGCGCCATCGAGATCACCGGCCTGCAACGTGGCCGCCACCTCCTCGATGCGTGACTGCGGCAGCAGGGACGCCGCGTCGACGCCCATCGCCACGAGATCGGCGGCGAGGGTTTGCTCAAGCCTTTCGCCCTCCCCCGAGGCGCCGTCGAGGGACGCGAGCAGATCTTTCCAGGTCCAGGCCTCTCCATCATCGGCCGCCTCATCTCCGCTGTCCGGGGCGGCCGATTTTCCACCCGCCGCTTCGAATACCGCCGAAAACTCCTTGTCACTTGCAATGGGCGTAAGACGGATACGGTTGCGCAGCCCGAGCCTGGCCGCCAACTCGGCACCTGAAGCCTGAGGCGCCACAGCGGGGTTCGACAGTTCGAGAGGCTCGTCGTCATCATCGGGCGCCGTTGCAATCCCGCTCGCCTGAGGCAAGCCCGTCGGATCGTCGGCCCGCGCTGTTGAAGCCGGCCTCGCGCCCATCAACCGGCCCGCGCCCCGCGCCGCAGCCGTTCGCCGGGCTGGCTCCCGCAGGGCTTCATTCGGCAACGCGGCGTCCTTTGCCGGACCCTGGGTCCGGACGTTCACCTCGTCCAGGTCACGGATAGCCACCTGGCGAACCTGCTCCATCTGCTCGCGCGCCAGATTGGGAAGTCGTTGCGCGCGCGTCTCCAGGTCGTCGAGCATTGCGGCCAGTTGCTCGACGCTCGCGCGGGCGGTGGCAACCCCGGATTCCAATCGCGCAGCGGTGGCGTCACCGGTCTCCGCGACCATCCGCGAGGATTCAGAGACCAGGGCACGGGCCTCCTCGAGGCGCGCCTCAAACACCTGATTGGCCTTCTGTCCCGCAGTGAACGCGGCTTCAGAGAGCTGCTCGACCTGTTCGCGGGCGTGGCGGGTTTGCTCGATCGCCGCCCGCCGTGTTGTGGCGGCAGCGGCCGCGAGCGCCTCAATAGCGGCTCGCGTCTCGCTCTCCAGTTGCTGGCGGTGGTCGATCGCAGCCTGCGACACAGCTTCGAGCGAGTGCAGCGTCGACTGGTCAAACTCCTGCCGCTCAGCGCGCGCCGTCTCCACCAGATCGCCGAGCTGAGCCGTAGCATCAGCCAACATCCGGTTGACCGCCACACCACCGGCATTGGCCTCGCGGCCCAGCAGTTCGACGGTGTGCCGGGCGCTTGCAATGAAGGCCTCCAGCCGGGCGGCGTGGCCCGCCGTCGCGCCGGCGATCGCTTCCTGGTCCGACTTCAGCGACTGGCTCAGGGCGACCAGCGACACCCGATGCTCGCTGAGCCCGGCTTCCACCGATCCCACTTGTTCGGCGACACCGGCGCCAGCCGTTTCAAGCCGGGCAATATGGCGGGTCAGGTCCTCACCTGCCGTTCGCGCGACGTCACTGGCAGCGCTCGCGGCGGCGGCAAGGTCCGCCGCACGGGCGGCCAGTCCGGTCTCAGCCTCGCGAATCTGGGCTTCCGCGACCCCCGTGGCGTCGGCGACCATCTTGGCCTGCTGTCCGATCGCGTCGGTCACCCTGTTGGCCTGGCGGTCGAGGGTTTGGGACAGGTCGCTCATCTCGGACCGCTCATGCCCAAGCGTGGTCGCGAGTTCCTGCGTGGTCCGGACCGACTGGGCGGTCGCACCGGCCAGCTTTTCGGTCTCGAAAGCCAGCGCATCGCGCATGGCCACGAGGGTTTCCCGGGCTTCCTCGGTCGCCTGCGCCGTACGCTGGATCTCCTCGCGCACCGCCAGGGTGATATCACCAGCCCGGGCCGCGGCGATCAGCGCGGGCGAGACCATTTCCTCGGCCATAAACCTGGCGGTTCGCGCTTCATGCCCCAGTTTCTGCCCCTGACGGATCAGATAGGCGGCAAAGAACACCAGCGCTGCAGGGCCAATGGCCAGGAGCGCAAATACGCTGAGTGCAAACAGGTCATGCTGAAGGGGCGCAACACCGTTGCGGTAGCCCACGGCAAACGCGATCGGGCCGAGCGCCCAGAGAGAAGCGACAGCGAACGCGCCCAGCCAGATGGGCCAGCCAGCCCCTGGACCTTCGTCACTCTCAAACTCGGACTCAAATTGCCCGGAGTGGGTGTCGACTAGCGCATGATGGGAATTCCGCGGGTCAGCATAGCCGTCTTCCAGGGCGTCGGCAGACCGGAACCCGACCGGTCCGACCGAGGCGGTCGTGTCGGGCAAGGATGAAGCCGGCTCATCCTTCGGCGCACCGAAATCCGTAGGCATTGGGCGTCGGGAGAACTTCATGTCGCGTCATCTCCTCCATGGCCCGGCCAGGACCCGGCGCAGGCGCCCGGCCCGACGTCACACCTCGGGCGTGTGCATATAATCACCCAGAGTTGTGAAAGTCGAACGCCCGGAAAACCTGCGCGAACCCGCCTCATCTGGGTACACGGTGACGGGCCGGACGCCAAGTCGAGCGGAGGCGTAGAAAGCCTCAAGGCCTGGATCACGGGTCACTCAGGCGGCGACCTCACGGAACGGCGCGCCCTCATGCTGCAGCAGCCAGCGCTTCCTATTCAGGCCCCCGCCATACCCGGTCAGTG
>NZ_JBILRO010000057.1:0-15008 GCF_044372605.1 Phenylobacterium sp. | reverse complement strand
TCCGCCGGCGGCGGCAAACTCGGGCCGCACGTTGGCCGATGTTGTCTTGGGCGCTTCGGCCGGCGCGTCCGGATCGGTGTCGGCGTTGCCCTCCTCCACCTCGGCCACCACCTGGGCTTCAATCTTCTTGACCTCTTCCTCGGTGTAGACGGCCTTGCCGCCGGCCGAGGCAGGCCGCGTGAGCGGCGTCAGGCTGGCGTTGCTCCAGAAGCCGCTCAGATCCGGCTGGCCAAAGGCGTTGCGCGGCGTCTTGTAGGCCCCCGCAGGCGCCTTGGTCTGGGCGACGGCAGCGCCGGTCACATAGGCCAGCGGCGCGAGGCTCAGGGCGGTTCCAAGGGCGAGAATAAGGGCGCGGCGCACAGCGAGCTCCATAGCTATCGTCGCCGCTCCAGGGCGGCGCTTCCGTACCGTGTTTACGAGCGGACGCACTTTCCCGCAATGGCCTGCGGACGGATGGCTGACTCACCGCAACAACATACTGCGCGACATCCGGACGCCGTGACGGTACGCAGGTGGCATCGTAGCCGGCTCATCTCTGGCCCGTTCAGGAGCGCCTTCATATGAAGTCCCTGCTTTTCCCGAGCCTCGTAACGGCCCTGGTCCTGGCCCTGGCGGGGACCGCACAGGCGGGGACGCCGGCCGTGCAGCCTGACCTGATGGCCGCCGTCCGCGCCAAGGCGCCCGGGCCGATCATGACCCCGAAGCCTGCCATCGGGCTGGACATGTCAAGCCGGCATGCCCGCTTTGACGTCGCCTACGCCCACGCCGGACCCGCGCGGATTCCCGGCGTCGCCCGCACCTCGGTTGATCGCTCCCTGCTCTCGGATGATGTGATCGGCTCGCTCGGCTTCCTGTGCGGTCTGGAGCCCGGCTCCGGCAAGGATGGCGCAGCCGCTGCGAGGGGTTATGATCCCACCGGCAGGTTCCTGGGGGCCAAGCTGAAGATCGCGCTCAGATAGCTGAGCCGCCGACCGAGGCGGACTGCGCAAGGCGGGCCTGCTCAGGCAACCCTAATCGCACCGGCGGCTTTACGGCGAGCGGCCAAGGCCGTACCGACCACATTGGTTCCAACGCGATCCGCTGCTGAAAAGGCTGCCCCGAATGGCGTCCGGTCTTGTCGCCTTGCTTGATGATGTCGCCGCCATCGCCAAGATCGCAGCCACATCGCTTGACGACGTCACCGCTGCGGCGGGCAAGGCCGGGGCCAAGGCGGTGGGCGTCGTCGTCGACGATACCGCCGTCACCCCGGGCTATGCGGTGGGCTTCACGCCGGATCGTGAGCTTCCCATCGTGTTCAAGATCGCGCTGGGCTCGCTGCGAAACAAATTCTTCTTCCTGCTGCCAGGCGCCCTGTTGCTCAGCGCCTTCGCCCCCTGGGCCATCACGCCGATCCTCATGCTGGGAGCCGCCTATCTCTGCTTCGAAGGCGCGGAAAAGATCGTCGAGGCCCTGAACCACGAAGACCATGCCGACGAGCCGGGCGAACTTGCGCTGAGCTCTGCAGATCTCGAGAAGGCGAAGGTCACCGGCGCCATCCGCACCGACTTCATCCTCTCCGCCGAGATCATGGCCATCGCGCTGGCCGACGTCGCCGACCGACCCATGGCCATCCAGGCCGCGGCCCTGGCTGTCGTCGGCCTGGGGATCACCATCGGCGTTTATGGCGTGGTGGCGATGATCGTGAAGATGGACGACATCGGTCTGCATCTGGCCAAGGGAAAGCGCGCCGCCACCCGCGGTCTGGGTCGCGGCCTGGTCAAGGGCATGCCGCATGTGCTGGACCTGCTGACAAAGGTGGGAACCGCCGCCATGCTCTGGGTGGGCGGCGGCATCATTGTCCACGGACTGGACCACTTCGGGGTCTCGGGCCTGGAGCACCTGATCCGGAGTGCGGCAGGGGTCGCTGGCACGGTTCCCGTGTTCGGCGCCGTTACAGGCTGGCTGGCGACGGCGCTGGCCTCAGCGGTGGTCGGGCTGATCCTGGGCGGCGCCATCGTCGGCGGCCTGCGGGTTGTACGACCGCATCATTGATGTCTGACGCCGCGCGCTTGAGCCCGCGAGGCGACGTGGTACGAAACACCCCCCGACAGGTTCAGGAACAACCCATGCAGCTGTTCTACTCCCCGACCTCGCCCTATGCCCGCAAGGTCAGGATCGCAATGCTGGAACGCGGACTGGACGCGGGCGTCGAGGTGGTCAGCGTGTCGCCCTTCGAGAACCCGGTGCTGGCCGCCGCCAATCCGTTGAGCAAGATTCCGGCGCTGGTGCTGGAGGATGGGCAGGCCCTCTACGACAGCCCGGTGATTTGTGAGTATCTCGACAGCCTGGAGACGGCACCACAGCTGATCCCCGTAGACGGCGACGCCCGTTGGGCGACCCTGCGGCTGCAGGCCTTGGCTGACGGTGTGCTGGACGCCGCCTTCAGCATGGTGATGGAACGCCGCCGCCCCGCGCCCGAACAGTCACAGGAATGGCTGGGGCGCTGGCAGGCCTCGATCCTGCGCGCGATCGCCGCCGCTGATCTCGAACCCGCCACCAGGAAAAGCGACCTGAACCTGGGGCAGATCAGTCTGGCCTGCGCGCTGGGCTATCTCGACTTCCGGCACGCGACCATCGGCTGGCAAGGTGTCGCGCCGGGACTGGTCGGATGGTTCGAGGACTGGAAAAGCCGGCCAAGTTTCGCGGCGACCACGCCGCCCTGAAACCTGCCAGTCAGGCCGCCACACCCACCCTGTCCGGAGCCCGTCCATGCGTCGCCGCACCTTCCTGGCCACCCTTCCCGCCGCTGCTGTCGCAGGCAAGGCCTTCGCCTCGTCCCGCTCGGAGAACCCCAACCGCAACCGGCCCGACGTGCGGCCGGGTGACCGGGTCGACGGCGCCAACTTTGCGGGCCGCTCCGCAGCCTGGGGCCTGCATGGCGCGGCGGCTACGGCCCATCCCCTGGCCACATTAGCGGCGATCGAGATGCTCAAGGCGGGCGGCTCGGCGGTAGATGCCGCGATTGCGGCCAATGCCGTGCTGGGGTTCGGCGAACCCATCGCCTGCGGGATCGGCGGCGACGCCTTCGCCCTCCTGTGGGATCCGAAGGCCAAAAAGGTGGTGGGCCTGAACGGTTCCGGCCGCAGTCCCCGCGCCCTGACCCTGGAGACCCAGCGGGCGCGGGCGAAGGACGGCCACATCGCGTCCCATGGTGCCACGACGGTGAGCGTGCCCGGCGCCGTCGACGCCTGGTGGAGCCTGCACCAGCATTACGGCAAACTTCCCTGGAAGGACCTGTTCCAGCCGGCGATCCGCCACTGCGAGGAGGGCGCACCGACGATCCAGCAGACAGCCTTCTACGTCGGCATTTCCCACCGCAACTTCACCCGGCCGACCGCCGGCATAGAGGAGGTGGAGAACTTCAAGGCGCTCTGGGCGCCCAATGGCAAGACCCCGCGCGAGGGCGAGGTCTTCCGCAATCCGGAGCTGGGCCGCACCTATCGCCTGATCGCCGAGGGCGGCGGGCGCGCCTACTACGAGGGTGAGATCGCCGAAGCCATCGAGCGCTACTTCAAGCGCATCGGCGGCTGGATGACCCGCGCCGACCTCGCCGCCCACAGGAGCGAGTGGGTTGAGCCCAGGTCGGTGAACTACCGCGGCGTCGATATCTGGGGCCTGCCGCCCAACAGCCAGGGCTTTGTCACCCTGCAGATGCTGAATATCCTGGCCGAGTTCGACATCAAGGGCATGGGCTTCCAGTCGGCGGCCGCGATCCACCATGGCGTGGAGGCCAAGCGGCTGGCGTTCGAGGATCGCGCCCGCTTCTACGCCGACCCGACCTTTTACAAGTCTCCGATCGACTGGCTACTGTCGAAGGATTACGCCCGCGAACGCGCCGCCCTGATCCGGCCCGATCGCATCAGCCCCCGCGTCTATTTCGGCAAGGCGCCCGGCCAGGGGGACACCACCTATCTCACGACGTCGGACGCCGACGGCATGATGGTGTCGCTGATCCAGTCCAACTATCGCGGGATGGGTTCCGGCCTGATGCCCGACGGACTGGGCTTCATGTTCCAGAACCGGGGCGAAGCCTTCGCCCTGGCCGACGGACACCCCAACGTCTATGCGCCGGGCAAGCGGCCGTTCCAGACCATCATTCCAGGCTTCGCCACCGAGGCGGGCCGTCCGCTGCTGAGCTTCGGCGTCATGGGCGGGGATATGCAGCCGCAGGGCCAGTCGCAGATCATTTCAAATCTCGTGGACTTCGGTCTGGGGCTACAGGAAGCTGGCGACAGTCCGCGCTGGCATCACAACGGTGGAATGGAACCCACGGGCGAGGACCTGGGCGCGGTCGGCGACCTCAATCTGGAAACTGGAGTCCCGGAAGCGACCAGGGCCGAACTCGCGAAAATCGGCTGGGTGCTGAAACCGTCGCCCGGCGGCTACGGCGGCTACCAGGCCATCCGCGCCTGGCCGGGCCGCTATGAAGCCGCCACGGAAATGCGCAAGGACGGCGTGGCGCTGGCCTATTGACGCCGCGCGGCTGCCGGTTTTGTTCAGACCGACGCCGGCACACCCCAGGCCGCTACAAAGCCGGTAACCAGATGCTCGACCAGGTCGTCCGCCACGCCGGGGCGAACCCGCTGACCGCCCAGCTCCCCCTGATGCAGCATGAAAAGCACCACCGGCGAAATCAGGCCGAGCGCGGCGTGGCGCACGTTCACGGGCTTCAGTTCGCCCCGGTCGATGTGCGCCTGCAGCCTTAGCTCGAAGGCCTGCAGCGCCGGCTCGAGTATGGTCTGCAGATAGTGTGGCCCAAGGGTCCGGTGCAGAAGACCTTCCGTCAGGCCGATCGCGTGGAATCCGCCAACAGCGAACAGGTGGCCCTGTACAATCTGCATCAGGCCGCTCCGCAGCGAGGGCTCCAGTGGTCCGTCCGCGCGCGCCGCCAGAGCGAGAAACGGCGCGCCCCGGGCATGCGCATCGGCCAGCACCGCGCTGACCACCCCCTCGCGATCGCCGAAATAGTGACGAAGGGTCGGCACAGAAACCTCGGCGGCCATGGCCAGCTCGCGCATAGACGGCCGGTCAGGTTGCTTGAACCGCTGCACGATGCGGCCCAGCAGTTGGCGGCGCTTGACGTCATACTCGGCCCTCCGGGGCCGGGGGCGCACCAGTTTCGAGGCCCGCTGTGGGCGAACGGATGACGACGACTCCGACAAATCTCAGTCCCTGGCCCCATGGCCGAATTCGTGCTGAGACATCGTAGCACAGCGCAGAAGCACGGGCCCCGGGAGATACGGACCACACATCGAATGGCGACGGAATGTGACGAATATGTATCTCAATTGGTATACTTGTTTTGAAGCACAACCCGTCGCGGTCCCTTGAGAATGGGAAAAAATGGCTCGCGCCTTGCGATCTTGCCAATTATTCCTATCTCGTCCGGGATACCAAAGGCCAACCACCATCGACCAAAGGAATCCGACCCATGATAAAGAGCCTGACCACTGCCGCCGCTCTCGCGCTGGCCACCCTCGCGTTCTCGCCGGCCTATGCCGCGGACGCCCATGACCATGCCGCCAAGGGCGACATCGTCGCCGTGGCCTCCGGCGCCGGACAGTTCAAGACCCTGCTGGCCGCCGCTACCGCTGCGGGCCTCGTGTCCACCCTGAAGTCGCCGGGCCCCTTCACGGTGTTCGCGCCCACGGACGCGGCATTCGCGGCCCTGCCCGCCGGAACCGTCGACACGCTCCTGAAGCCGGAAAACAAGGCCCAGCTGGCCTCCATCCTCACCTACCATGTGGTCGCCGGCCGCACGCTGTCGCCCGCCCTGGCCGGCAAGCAGCTGACCGTCACCACAGTTCAGGGCGGCACGCTGGCCATCGACGGCCGCAACGGCGTCACCGTCAATGGGGCCAAGGTGGTTGCCGCTGACGTCGCCGCCTCCAACGGCGTCATCCACGTGATCGACAAGGTTCTCCTCCCGCCTGCGAAATAACGCCGCGGTAGGCGGCGCGGTCCATTACGCGCCACTACGCGCCAATGCGCGCCGGCTGGTTCCCCCGGACCAGCCGGCGTTTTCTTGCGCTGGATCCGGCGGCGGGCCAACGCTCACCGCTGTGGCGGTCTTCGCCATGCTCGCGCATCAGGTACTGATGCTCACGGGACATCGATATCTACCAAGAAGTTGTCCCGTGCGGTCCGTCGAAGCGAGCATCTCCGCTTCGACGCCTATGACGAGAGATCGGGCCGCACGTTTGCGCCATCTAAACGCCTACCGGCTCCACCAGCCCCCGCGCCCGCGCCTCGGCGGCGGAAAAATAGACAAATCCCTCGCCCCAGTCGTAGGCCACCGCGCCAGCGGGGGCGAGCGCACCCTCACCGCACAGAAACTCGAGTTCCTGTCCGGTCAGGACGCCCCACTCGGCGATCGCTTCCTGCGGGGTCGGATCCTTTCGCGGATGGGCGGTGACGCCCGGTTCAGCGGCCTCCAGGCCGGCTTCGTACTCATCATAGTCCACCCACCCCGCCACCGTGTGCTCGCCGCCTGAACCCCGGAAGATCAAGGTGGGCAGGGCGTAACGGTCGTGGCCTTCGGAGTGTTTAAGCTCCCCGTTCATCGGGCTGTCGTGCTTCAGGTTGCGCACCCAGTCGTTGGGCTCACGGGTCTCCTGCCAGTCAGCGCGGTAGGCGGCGGCGACCTCGGGCAGATCATAGTCGGCCAGCCAGCGGGCGACGTCGAGGCCCGGCACGCCCACGCAGGCCGCGGCGAACTCTTCCCGGGTCTGCGGGCCGATGCCGAAGACGAATATCTGTTCGCGGAAGCGGCGCAGCACCGCCTCGCCCACAGCCTGGCCCTGGCGCTCGGCGGCCTTCACCGCCTGGCCCAGCGGGTCGGTGGATTGCAGCATCAGATGCATGGGGTTGGGATAGGGCATGCCGGTCAGGCGCCAGACCCGCTTCCAGTAGTCACGCATGGGCTCGGCGGCGCTCACGCGGTCCCAGCCAGCCTTGCCCTTCGATGAGTCGCCGATCAGGCCGCCCTGCACCTTGCGCCAGTCGAGGTGCTGGCCGAACCGCCAATGCAGGCGGCGCAGCTGCGGCTCGGCGCCCCAGGCGGTGGAGCAGACGGCATCGGTGTATTCGACCACTTCAACGCGGGCCATGCGGCGATCCTCTCTTTTGTTGGCCGCAATCCTCCGCCCGTAGAGACAGGAAGTCGAGCCCCCGGTATTCAGGCCATCCCAGCTGTTGGCGACGAAGGTTTCCGTCCTCCATGTCCGAACCGCCCGGCCCCGACGATCCGGCCTTCGCCGCCACCTATCAGGCGATGATCGAGCACGATCGTGAACGGGCGGTGGCCGAACTGGAGGCGCTGGTGGCGGCCAAGCCCGCGTGTGCACCGGCCTGGGCGATGTTGATGCTGGCCCACCACCGGCGCCTGGACTTCGTATCGGGCACAGCGGCCACCGAGGCCTTGCTGGCCCTGGACCCCACCCATCACGAAGGCTTGCAACAGCTCGCGTTCAACCTGACGGCGTGCGGGAACTATGAGCGTGCGGTGGCGGCCTATCGCCGGGCACACGCGATCACGCGCTCGCCTCTGTCGGCCTATATGGTGGCGGTGTTGCTGCACCGTCTGGGCCGGCTGGAGGAGGCCGCGCAGGCCTATGGAACAATCCTGGCCGCCAGCGACCCGGCTGGCCTGGAAGTGCTGGGCATCCTGCGCGGGGTGATGAACCTGCTGCGCGATCAGGGTCAGCCGCTGGCGGCCGACCGTTTCGCCCACATGCTGAATCTGAGATACCGCCAGAACCCGGTGCTGGTGTCGTCCTTCCTGGTGGACCGCGACCAGTCCAGTCCGTTCCACGAATGGCTGGGTCTGGTGGACAAGGCGACGCTGGGGGCCGTGCTGGCGCGGGGGATGGCGGCGGAACCCGGCGCGGGGCGTGTCCCCGAGACGTTCAACCTGCCCGCCGAGCAGGACGCTCTGATGCGGTTTGCCGCTAGCGAGCCGGACACACTCTACATCGTCAAGCCTGCGCGGGGCTCCGGCGGTCAGGGCATCCATGTCACCGGCGACGTAACAGCACTGGCCGGGCTGAGCGACGTGGTGGTCCAGCGCTATATCTCCAACCCCTGGCTGATCGACGGCCGCAAGGGGCACCTGCGCATCTATGCCCTGATCACCCAGGCGGCGCCGCTCAGGGCGTACATCTACCGCGAAGGCATCGTGCGGATCGCGCCGGAGCCCTACGACCTATCGCCGGACCGACTGGCCGACGTGGCGATGCACGTCACGAACACGGCGCTGCATCTGGATCATCCTGGCCTGATGATCAGCCAGGATGAAACCCGCGACGACGAGGGCGCCATCCGGAGTCTCTCCGCCCTGCTGCGCCGGATGGCCGCCGAGGGCCACGATCCCGACGTCGTTTTCGGCGAGATCCGCAGTCTGGTGGCCTGGTTCCTGCGCCAGCTGGAGCGCGAAGGCTTCTTCGCGCGGCAGGCAGCCTTGGGTTCGACGCGGTCATTCGGCCCTAAACTGATCGGCTTCGACATCCTGCTGGACGCCGATGGCCACCCCTGGCTGATCGAACTCCAGTCCAACCCGGCCGCTAAGGGGGCCCCGCTGGTCAACAAGATCAACGCGGAGATGTTCGCCAACATCTTTCGGATGAGCGTCGGCGTCCTGGCCGAGGACAGCCTGTCGGACACCGATCTCGCGGCGCTGCGCTCGGATCCCGTAGCCCTGGCCGCTGCGGAGCTGGCCCACGAGACGCGCCGCAGCGCGCTGTTTTCATCGCTTTCGGACTAGCAGCTGTCGACAAGCGCTCCGGTCTCGGCTTTGTTGCGCGCCGAGCCGATACAAGTGCCAAACAAACCGATTGTTCGAAGGGATGGAGCTGCCGATGCCGCCACGCATATTGCCCGAACCCACGCCGGAAACGCGGCATTTCTGGGAAGGCGCCCTCAAGGGCGAACTGCTCCTGCAAAGAGACCGCCAAACGGGCGAGGTCTATTTCCCGCCGCGTCCCTTCTGTCCCGGAACCGGCTCGCGCGACGTCGAGGTGTTCAAGGCCTCGGGCAAGGCCGTGCTTTGGTCTTACGTGATCAACCACCGTCCGCGCCCCGACATGGGGACCGAGCCCTACGCCATTGCAGTCGTGAAACTGGAAGAAGGCCCGCAGATGATGACCAATATCGTGGGCTGCCCGCAGACCCCCGAAGCCTTGCAACTGGATATGGCGCTCGAGGTCACCTTCGAGAAGATGAGCGACACCATCGCCCTGCCGTTCTTCAAGCCGGCGGGAGCCTGATCGCATGAAACAGAAATCCGTTGCCGTGGTCGGCGCCGCCGAGACCACCCAGATGGGTCGCATCCCCGATGTGTCGGTGATCGGCCTGCATGCTGACGCCGCCCTCAACGCCATGGCCGACTGCGGCCTCAAGCCGTCGGACATCGACGGCGTGGCCTGCGCCGGCATCAGCCCGACCGAGCTGGCGCACTACCTTGGCATAACGCCCACCTACGCTGACGGCACCAGCGTGGGCGGTTGTTCCTTCATGCTGCACGTGCGTCACGCCGCGGCTGCGATCAATGCCGGGCTCTGCACCACCGTCCTGATCACCCATGGCGAATCGGGCAAATCGCGGGTGGGCGCCGGCGGTTTCGCTCGCGCACCGTCCAGCCTGATGGGCCAGTTCGAGATGCCCTATGGCGTCACCAGCCCGCCCACCATGTTCACCGTGCCGGTTCTGCGTTACCTGAAGACCTACGGCCTCACGGAAGAGGACCTGGCCTGGGTCTCGGTGATCCAGCGCGAGTGGGCGGCGAAGAACCCGCGGGCGTCGTTCAAGGACCCGATCACGGTCGACGACGTGCTGAACTCGCCGATGATCGCCTGGCCGTTCCGCCTGCTCATGTGCTGCCTGGTCACCGACGGCGGCGGCGCCCTGATCCTGACCTCGGCCGAGCGCGCCAGGGATTTCAAGACCAAGCCGGTCTACGTCCTGGGCACAGGCGAGAGCGTTGAGACCCCGCTGGTCAGCCAGATGGAGGACTTCACCTCATCCAAGGCGTTCCGGGTTTCGGGCAAGAAGGCGTTTGACGAGGCGGGTCTCAAGCACGCCGACGTCGACCACCTCATGATCTACGACGCCTTCGCCCACCTGCCGCTTTATGGCCTTGAGGACCTGGGCTTCTGCAAGCCTGGTGAGGCGGCCGCCTTCATCCGCGAGCGCAACACCGCCATCGGGGGCAAGCTGCCGCTTAACACCAATGGCGGCGGCCTCTCCTACATGCACTCGGGCATGTACGGCATGTACGCCCTTCAGGAGAGCGTGCGGCAACTCCGGGGCACGGCGGCGGCGCAGGTGCCGGGGGCCACGAACAGCGTCTGCCACGGCGTCGGGGGCATGTTCGGCGCGTCGGGGACGATCATCTTCTCCAACGAGGCCGGATAACGCGACCTGCAGCTGTGTCGGTTTTGCACCGCAAGACAACCGACATGCATTGGTCATGGATCTGATATGCGAGAAATCTAAGGGGACCTCTCTCTTTCGATTGGGGTCTCCTTATGAAATCCGTCCTTCTCGCCGCCGCCGCGCTTTCCGCGCTCACCTTCGGCGCACCGGCGCTGGCTGCAGACAACGCGGCGAACGCCGAACTGGATGAGTTGGTGGTGACCGGCCGCGCAGCGTCGACCGCACAGCGGAAAGTGGAAGCGTCCTACGCCATCACTACGGTGACGGAAGAGAAGCTGCGCCTGCAGTCGCCCCCCAGCGTGGCCGAGGCGCTGAAGAATGTGCCTGGCCTTTGGGTCGAAGCCTCTGGCGGCGTAGGCGGGGCCAACATCCGTGCGCGCGGTATCCCGATCGAGGGGTTCGCGGCCATCGCCATCCAGGAAGATGGCCTGCCGGTGCAACACGATGGCGGTTTGGGATTCCTGAACACCGACTTCTCGGTGCGTATCGATGAAACGGTGAACCGGATCGAAGTCGTACGCGGCGGTCCCTCCAGCATCTTCGCCTCATACGCCCCGGGAGGCATCGTCAACTTCATCACGCGCCGTCCGACTGAAGCCGTCTCCGGTGTGATCAAGGTCGAAGGCGGTGAGCATGCCTACTACCGGGGCGACGCGTGGGTCGGCGGGACCGTCGGTGGTTTTCGTCTGGCCGCAGGCGGTTTCTATCGCGAAAGCGATGGGGTGCGCGAACCTGGCTTCAAGGCTGACAAGGGCGGCCAGTTCCGGGTCTCCGTCGGACGCGACTTCGAGTTTGGCTCCATCGATCTCGACTACAAGCATATCGACGACAACACGATCTTCTATCTGGGCATCCCGCTGACCTTCGATGCGGCCGGCGACACGGCGCCGATCCCGGGATTTGATGCGCGTTACGCGACCCTATCCGGCACGCCTACCTCGAAGTTCACCCTACGCACGAACCGCGGTCCGTTCGACTTCGACCTCACCCGCGGGACGGACGTGAAGGTCGACCAGTTCACCGCGCGGGCGACCTTGAACCTGGCGGGCTGGAAGGTCAGCCAAGGCCTGCGCTACCACGATAGCGACATCTCCCGCGCCGCCCTGTTCCCCAATACGCCCGCCGCCGGGACGGCGCGCATTGCCCAGGACGTGGCGCGCACCGCAGCGCTGGGCGCGGTCAGCGGACGTCTGGTTTACACCACGGGCGGTGCGTTTGATCCGGTCGCGGGCAACGGAACAGGGCTGGTGATGGACGCATTCGTCCGCCAGCAGGACATAACGCTCAAGGAGCTCATCAACGACCTTCGCTTTTCCCGGCAATTGGAGATCGCCGGCCAGACCCACGACATCGCGCTGGGCGTCTACTACGCCGACGTCGACGAGAGCTTCCTGCAGCAAGGCTCCGCAGTGCTTGTTGATGTGAGGGAGCGGGCCAGACCCCTCAACCTGGAACTGCTGAACGCGACCGGCCAGGTCGTGGCCACGACGACTGAAAACGGGGTCAGCCGTTATGGCAGCCAGTTCAACAACGCTACAGGCGGCTCCGAGACATTGGCGCTCTACGCCGCCGACGAATGGCAACTGACCGATCAGCTTCGGCTGGACCTCGGCGCCCGCTGGGAGCGAATCAAGCTGACCGGCCGCAACGAACGCAGCTCCACGATCAATCTGGGTCAGACCCCCAGCCTGGCCGACGACCAGGCCATCAGCGGCACAGGCGTGTTCGACCCCCTGGATCGCAGGTTCGATGATTGGGGCGCCACGGTGGGTCTGAACTATCAGTGGCAGCCGGACGTGGGGGTCTTCGCCCGCTACACCAAAGGCTTCCGCCTGCCCTCACTGGGGGACTTCCTGACGAACACGACGCGGACTGACCCGCGCGCGCAGGGCATCGACCTTTGGGAAGGCGGCTTCAAGATCGAACGCGAGAAGTTCTCGTTCTACGCGACAGGCTTCTACACCTACTTCGACAGTCAGAGCCTGACCGAGACCCGATTCGACCAGGCGACGAACTCCTTCATCAGCCGCACGGAATTCGCATCGACCAAGGCGCACGGTGTTGAGCTGGAGGGCGTCGTCCGCCCGACGGCGTGGTTCGACACCACCTTCAACGCGACAATTCAAGACCCGCGGCTGGGCAAGTTCCTCTTCAACGAGCGGGTGGCGAAGGTTGCGGGGGCCTGCCCGTTGGCGAGCGATACCACGACGAGCGGCAGCGATTGTCTGCGCCAAAGGGATTTCTCGGGCAACCAACAGGTCCGCAATCCCAAGGTCAGCCTGCGGGTTACGCCGGGGGTCAACCTGTTTAGCGACCGGCTTCGGGCCCAGCTGGAGTTCCAGTATTACGGCAAGCGTTTCTCCGACATCGCCAACACCCTGATTATCCCGGAGTACATGCTGCTCAATGCCCAGATGCGCTTCACGGTCACCGAACGACTGCAGCTGTTTGTCTACGGTACGAACCTGACCAACGAGATCGGCCTGACGGAAGGCAATCCTCGCGCCGGTCAGTTCATCTCGGGCGAGGCCGGTGTGCGTTACTATCTGGCACGCCCTGAGTTGGGCCGCGCATTCAAGGCCGCCGTGCTATACCGCTTCTAGTGCAACGGATCTTTGCAACCCTTCTTGCGATCGCGGCGGTCTGGGCCGCCGCGATCCCCGCCGCTGCGGAGACCCTGACCCTGTCGGGCGTGCTGACCGGCACCGATCATCAGACCTATCGTGAGGTCCCGTTCCGCGTTGCTGCCGGGACCACCGCCGTTACCGTGACCTTTGCCTATACCGGCCAGGACCAGAAGGCCGTCATCGACCTGGGGATCCGTGATCCCCAGCGCTTTCGGGGCTGGAGCGGCGGGAACAAGGCCAGCTTCACCCTCACCGAGACCTGGGCAACGCCATCCTATCTGCCGGGGCCGCTGCCGCCGGGGGAATGGAAGCTGATCCTGGGCGTGCCCAACCTGCGCAAGGACGCCCGGGCCGAATACAAGGCCACCATCACCCTGACGAAAGACGGCGCGTTCCACGGCTTCACAGCCGCGCCCCTGAAGGAAGGATCCGCCTGGTACCGGGGTGACCTGCACCTGCACACCGGCCACTCCGATGGGTCGTGCCCCGCTCAGTCGGGAGGCAGGGCGCCCTGTCCACTGTTCAGGACCCTCGACGCCGCCGCCGCGCGCGGCCTCGACTTTGTGGCGGTCACAGAGCACAACACCTCCAGCCACTTCCAGGCGCTGGCCGAGCTGCAACCCCACTACGACCGGCTGCTGCTGATCCCCGGGCGGGAGATCACCACCTTCCAGGGGCACGCCAACATCATCGGCATGACGGCGCCGCTGGACTTCCAGCTGGGCGGCTCGCGCGCGCCGACCTTCGCGCAGATCCTGGATCAGGCCGAAGCAGCCAGGGCCCTGGTGACGATCAACCACCCGGGCCTTCCGTCCGGCGAGGCCTGCATGGGCTGCGGCTGGACGGCGCCGGTGGACTTCCGCCGCATCCAGGCTGTCGAGGCCATCAACGGCGGGATCACCGACGGGCCGCTGTCGGGCGTCGCCTTCTGGGAGGCGCGGCTGAACGCCGGCTTCCGCCTCACCGCCGTGGGCGGGTCCGACAATCATGACGCCACGCTTGATCCGGCCAAGCCCTCCGCGGTGGGCCGCCCCACCACAGTGGTCTATGCCCAGGCGCTGTCGCAGGACGCCATCCTCGCCGGACTGCGGGCGGGGCGGGTCTTCATCGACGTCCAGGGCACGCGTGATCGCCTGCTGGACACCACCTACGCGGCGGGCAAGCTGACCGTCCGGGTGGCGCACGCCGCCGGCGGGACGCTGGTGCTGAAGGGCCCCGCCGCACCCTTGCAGGCATTGGCCGGAGTGCTTGGCGAGGACGAGACGCGCACCGTCGACATCCCCGCGAGCCAGACCGGCTGGGTGCGGGCCGAGGTGCGCGGGCCCGACGGGGCGTTGTGGCTGTTCGGAAATCCGGTCTATCTGACAGGGTCCTGAGCATTCCGGAGTCCGCTGCGAGATGACCCACTATCGGATCGGTGTTGTCGGCCTTGGCCAGAGGATCGCCCACGTCCTGGCCGCCATGCAGGAGGTGGGCTGGAACCTAGAGGTGGTCGCCCACGTCGATCCTGCACCGGTGGGCGCGCCGATCCTGGCCACAGCCGGCATCCGGGCAGGACGACCTTGCGCCGACATGGCCGAACTGCTGGCCCAGGGCCCCTTCGACCTCTTGATGCTGGGCGCCCCCAACCACCTGCATTTCGCGCACCTGATGCAGTCGCTGGACGCGGGCGTCCCGATCTTCGCCGAGAAGCCCATCGTGCGCACCGAGGAAGAGACCGAGGCGCTGGCGTGGCGCCTGTCGGCGCCGGGGACCCCGCCGGTCTTCGTGGGGCTGGTGATGCGCTCGCTGCCGATCGTGCGCGAGGTGCAGGCCCGGGTGGCGCGGGGTGAGCTGGGTGACGTGGTCTCGATCGACGCCACCGAGCACCTGCCGCCAGAGCACGGCGGCTATCTGGCGCGCAACTGGCGG
>NZ_JBILRO010000215.1:0-6039 GCF_044372605.1 Phenylobacterium sp. | reverse complement strand
GCGCCGGGGGTCTCGACGCCGGTGCCCAGCCGGGTCTCCTCGTCGCCCGCCCGCACGGTCACCGCCACGGCCCAGGCGCGTCCATGCGTCTCGCCCGGCATCCGGCGGCCAACCTCCGCCAGCCCCGAGCCGCGCAATCCCCGGCCGGGAATGAGAAAGCTCACCGCCTCCAGCAGGTTGGTCTTGCCCGCGCCATTGGGTCCCGCCAGCCAGACAGGCCGCCCGTCCAGCGCCAGCTCCGCCGTGGCGTAGGACCGGAAGTCCGTCAGGGTCAGGCGTGTCAGGGCGCAGGCGGTCACCGGGGCGTCTTAGCCTGCTTCAGGGTCGAGCGCGAACAAGCCAGGGGTCAGGTCTGCAGAAACAGGGCCCCGGCGACCAGGCCTGCGATCGCGCCGCCGCTCAGCAAGGTCCGCAGACCCGGATACCAGACAGGCAGGCCTCGCGCCCGGACATCCCACAGCCACTGCAGCGCCAGGCCCAGGACCAGGGCTCCGATCTGCCAGACGCGCGCGCTCATCGGCAGCATTACGATGGCCAGGGCAAACAGCGTTGGCAGCATCGCCAGCGAGATCGTGATCGGCGACGGCGACGGGCCGGACGCCGCAAGACCCCATCGCGCACCGCCCAGGAACGACAGGATCAGCGCGGCGTAGGCGATCAGTAGCTTAAGCACCAACTCGCCATAGGCCGGCGCCAGCAGGCCGACCAGAGGCGGGCCCAGAAACCCGGCAAGACCCAGAACGCCGTAGATCAGGATCACGCCCGGGGTCGCCTTGAGGCTGGCAAACAATGTCATGGAACCTCCGCGACAGGTCCTGTCAGGCGGCGGGCCAGCGCCTGCAACCGGGGGCGAATCAGCAGGAAAGCGCGATAGGCCCGCTCAAGCACCCAGAGCACCGGCGGGCTGCGCGCCATCAGGCCGACCGGTCGCAACACCGGGATCGCCCGCCACATGGCCGCGAAGGCTGCTGCGCCGGACACCATCGGTCCACCCGCCTCCTGGGCATGGAACCGCGCCAGCAGGGTTGACCGGTCGATCGGGCACGCCGCGCCCTCGGCCACATTGACGAAGGCGATGGCCTCACGTCGATCCAGTCGCCGCAGCCAGGCGATCTCCCGCCGGCACAGCGGGCAATCGCCATCGTACCAGACGGTGACCTGCGATGCCGACACTGGACCAATCATGCGGAATTCAAATCTCCTCGGCCCAGCCCTAGCGCCGTCGCCGGGTTGCGGCAATCTGTTCGCGAAGCGGGTGACCTTGCGCCCGTGCCGCCCTATCGTGTCGACATGAGCGACACTCTCGAAACTGCATCCGCCGGCGCCAAGGCCGAACCTCAGGACGGGGCCGCGATCCGGCTCTATCTGGTCGACGGCTCTGGCTTCATCTTCCGGGCCTTCCATGCCCTGCCGCCGCTGACGCGCAAGAGCGACGGCGTACCGATCGGCGCTGTCTCCGGCTTCTGCAACATGATCTGGAAACTGCTGGTGGACATGAAGACGTCCGCGGAGGCGCCGACGCATCTGGCGGTGATCTTTGATCACTCGGAGAAGACGTTCCGCAACAAACTCTATGATCAGTACAAGGCCCACCGCCCGCCGCCGCCCGAGGATCTGGTGCCGCAGTTCCCGCTGGTGCGGGAGGCCACGCTGGCGTTCGGCGTGCCCGCCATCGAACTGCCGGGCTATGAGGCCGATGATCTGATCGCGGCCTATGCCTGCAAGGTGCGCGACATGGGCGGCGAGGTGGTGATCGTTTCCTCCGACAAGGACCTGATGCAACTGGTCGGCCCGAAGGTCTTCATGTTCGATGCCATGAAGAACGTGAAGGTCGGAATTGAACAGGTCGCCGGGAAGTTCGGCGTTACGCCGGACAAGGTCGTCGATGTGCAGGCTCTTTGCGGCGATTCGGTCGATAATGTGCCGGGCGCGCCGGGTATCGGCATCAAGACCGCCTCGGCGCTGATCAACGAATACGGCGACCTCGACACCCTTCTGGCCCGCGCCGGCGAGATCAAGCAGGACAAGCGCCGCCAGACCCTGATCGACTTCGCCGACCAGATCCGGCTGTCGCGACAGCTGGTGCAGCTCGACTGCGACACGCCCCTTCCGGAACCGCTGGAGGCTCTGGTGGTCGATGATCCGGACCCGGCCGTGCTGGCGGCCTTTCTGGAGAAGATGGAATTCCGCACGCTGGCCCGCCGGATCGGCGACGGCAAGGCTGCAAACGCCGGGCCGGGAATCACCGTCGCCGCTACGCCTGCGCCGGAGACCAAGGCGCCCGCCGCGCCTGCCCACGGGGCGGTCGATGTCAACGCCTATGAATGCGTGCAGGATCTGGCGGCGCTGGACCGCTGGATCGCCGAGGCTGCGGCCGCCGGCGTGATCGCCTTCGATACCGAGACGGACGCCCTGGGCGCCACCAGTGCGGGGCTCTGCGGCGTGTCGCTGGCCACTGCGCCGGGCAAGGCCTGCTACATCCCGCTGGGCCATGTGCATGAGGGCGAGGGCGGGCTGCAGCTGGATGCGCCGGCCGACCTCACCCAGATCCCGATGGACGCCGCCATCGCCCGGCTGAAGCCCTTGCTGGAAGACCCCTCGGTGCTGAAGGTGGCCCAGAACGCCAAATACGACATGGCCGTGCTGGCCCGCTACGGCATCCAGGTCGGACCCATCGAAGACACCATGCTGATCAGCTTCGCCCTCGAAGGCGGTCTGCACAAAAGCCACGGCATGGATGAGCTCTCGCGCCGCCTGCTGGGCCACGAGCCGATCAGCTTCAAGACCGTGGCCGGAACGGGCAAGGCGCAGAAGAGCTTCAAGCACGTCGAGCTGGAGCCCGCGACGCGCTACGCCGCCGAGGACGCCGATGTCACCCTGCGCATCTATGAGCATCTGCGCCCGCGGCTCGCGCACGAGCATCTGCTGACGGTCTACGAGACCCTGGAACGGCCGATGCCGGGGGTGCTGGTGGAGATGGAGCTGGCCGGCATCCGCGTGGATCCTGACAGGCTGCGACAGCTCTCCAACGACTTCTCGGTCCGCATGGCCGAGTTCGAACTGGAGGCCCATCGCGTCGCGGGACACCCCTTCAATCTGGGCAGTCCCAAACAGGTCGGCGACATCCTGTTCGGTGAGATGGGACTGGCGTCTGGCAAGATGACATCCACCGGGGCCCAGTCCACCGACGCCTCCATGCTGGAAGATCTGGCCGCCCAGGGCCATGAACTGCCACGCATCCTGCTGGACTGGCGTCAGCTCTCGAAACTGAAGGGTACGTACACCGACAATCTGGTCGCCGCGATCGATCCGAAAACCAACCGCGTGCACACCTCCTACTCGCTGGCCGCGGCCACCACCGGGCGTCTCGCCTCGTCAGATCCCAACCTGCAGAACATCCCCATCCGCACCGAGGAGGGGCGCAAGATCAGGAAGTGCTTCATCGCCGATCAGGGCCATGTGCTGATCAGCGCCGACTATTCCCAGATCGAGCTGCGCCTGCTGGCCCACATCGGTGACATTCCGCAGCTGAAACAGGCCTTCGCCGACGGCCTCGACATCCACGCCATGACCGCCTCCGAGATGTTCGGCGTGCCGATCGAGGGCATGCCCGCCGAAACCCGCCGCCGGGCCAAGGCCATCAATTTCGGTATCGTCTACGGTATCTCCGCCTTTGGTCTGGCCAACCAGCTGTCGATCCCCAGGGAAGAGGCCGGCGCCTACATCAAGACCTATTTCGAGCGCTTCCCCGGCATCCGCACCTACATGGATCGCATGACCCGACAGGTCCGCGCCGAGGGCTTCGTCACCACCATCTTCGGGCGCAAGGTCTATATCCCAGCCGCCCAGGGCCGCTCCCAGGCCGAACGCGCCTTTGGCGACCGCGCCGCCATCAACGCCCCGATCCAGGGCGCCGCCGCCGACGTGATGCGCCGCGCCATGATCAGGATGCCTGAGGCCCTGCGCGCCGAGGGGCTGACGGCCAGGATGCTGCTGCAGGTCCACGACGAACTGGTCTTCGAAGCCCCGGAAGCCGAGGCCGAAGCCGTCATCGCCGTGGCCCGCCGCATCATGGAGCGGGCGGCGGAGCCGGCGCTGTCGATCTCGGTGCCGCTGGTGGTGGAAGCCCGCGCCGCCTCCAACTGGGACGACGCGCACTGAGGGCTATGCAAGGGTTCCTGGTGGAGCCGAGGGGAATCGAACCCCTGACCTCCTCATTGCGAACGAGGCGCTCTACCATCTGAGCTACGGCCCCAGGAAGCGGCGGAATAAGGCTATTGGGGCGGGGTCTGTCAAGCGGCGTTGCGTGCGCCGGCGAAACGGTCGCCTTGTCAGGGCCACAAAGGCAGGTAGAAGCGGAGCTATGACAGGATTTATCTTTTACGTGATCAGTGGGCTGCTGAGCCTGCTGGTCTTCGCCATCATCGCCAGCGCCATCCTCTCCTGGCTGGTGGCGTTCAACGTGATCAACATCCGCCACCCGGTCGCCAGCGGCGTCGTGCGGTTTCTGGACGCGGTCACCCGGCCCGTGCTTGCGCCGTTCCAGCGCTTCATCCCGTCGCTGGGCGGGGTCGATATCTCGCCGATCGTGGCGATCCTGGTGATCCAGGCGGCGCGGCAGTATCTGCTGCCCTGGCTCTTCGCGCCGCTGTTTCGCATCGTCGGCTGACAATTGCGCCGGGTCGGGAACGGTTCGGGGTTGAGGACGTTAACCTCCTGATCTCTCCGCGCCCTCCCCGATGGGCGCGGGAAGGTCCAGGGATCGACCCGACTCTATTTCGCGCCCCCGACCGGGGGTCGGGCCGATCCCCCCTTTTCGCAGGCCGCCCTTCGGGGTTAGCCTCGCCCCCATGTCGCATCCCGCCTCCGCCAGCCGCTCCGACCTCGCGCGCCTGATCGCCGACGCCCGTCGCATCGTCGTGTTCACCGGCGCGGGCATTTCCACCGAAAGCGGCATTCCTGACTTCCGCAGCCCCGGCGGCGTCTGGAGCAAGATGAAACCCATCCAGTTCCAGGATTTCGTCGCTAGCGAGGATCGCCGCCGCGAAGCCTGGGACCGCGCCTTCAGCGGTCGCGCCGGCTGGGTGGGGCGCGAGCCCAACGCCGGCCACATGGCGGTTTCGCGCCTGATCGCCCAGGGCCGCGCCAGTGCGGTGATCACCCAGAACGTCGACAACCTGCATCAGGCCTCCGGCATCGCGCCGGACAAGGTGATCGAACTGCACGGCAACGCCAGCTACGCCACCTGCCTGGCCTGCAGCGAGCGCCACGAGCTGGATGAGCTGAAGACGCTCTACGAAGCCACCGGCGACCTCCCGGCGTGCAGGCTGTGCAGCGGGATCGTCAAGACCGCGACCATCTCCTTCGGCCAGGCCATGCCGCTGGGGCCGATGGCGCGGGCCGAGGCCGAGACGCTGGCCTGCGATCTCTTTCTCGTGCTGGGATCATCGCTGGTGGTCTATCCGGCGGCGGGCTTCCCGGTGATGGCGAAGCGCAACGGCGCGCGGCTGGCGATCGTCAACCGGGAAGAAACCGAGCTGGACGGCTATGCCGACCTCGTGCTGCACGATGAGATCGGCCCGGTGATGACGGCGGCGGCGCCGGCCAACTAATTTCGCATTTCCGGCATTTGGTCACACCGCCGCCGCGATCTTTCGGCTAAGCGCTCCGGCCACACGCCCGGAGCTGCCCGTGATCAGACCTCTCCTTCTTGTCGCCCTCACTGCGCTCGTCACCGCGGGCTGCAGCAAGGAGGGCCCGACTGCCGCCTCCGGCGATCCCTATGCCGGCCTCGACAAGGAGATCGTCAGCTGGCGCGACAGCATCAAGGCCCGTCACCCGGCCTGCGCCAGCAAGGCGGACGACAAGGGATGCGTCGGGTTCGAGGTCACCTGCAAGGCCAACCAGATCATCACGCCCGCCGAAACCGCCGGCGGCGCCACCGCCCGGGTCATCGCCGCCATGACCTTCATGGGAAATGGCGGGAACGGCAACTCCGGATCGGCCTTCGCGGTGTTTACAAGGTCCGCCGGCGCCTGG
>NZ_JBILRO010000004.1:0-43968 GCF_044372605.1 Phenylobacterium sp. | reverse complement strand
GCTGCCCTTAGCTGATGCCCGAGTGTCCTACTTAGGACCGCGCCCGCCTGACGGGCGCCGCGCGCCGGAACAAATGGTGCCGCCTAGGTGACTCGAACACCTGACCCCCGCATTACGAATGCGGTGCTCTACCGGCTGAGCTAAGGCGGCTCCTGTCCGGGGACGCGGGCTTGTACCTGTGCCGGGTCGATTTGGGAAGGGTCAGGGGAGAGGCCGCCCGGCTTCGGGCTGATCATAGTCCTCGTCCACTGCGTAGAGCACAGGCTCGATCAACATCGGCCCCGCATTGGCGTAGGCGATAGGCAGGTCCGGGAGTTCACGCAGGGTGCGCTCGCGACGTTCGTGACGCGGGTGAATAAGGTCGCCGGTCTCGGCAAAGGTAATCACCAGCCGCGCCCAGTCCGAGGCGTGATAGGCGAAGGCGCGGCCCTCGGGATCAAGATCGGACCAGTCCGGCTCGGGCGGGGCGTTGAGGCCCCGGGCCAGCCACATGCGGGCCTCATCGACAGCGCCGGCGGCAAAGGCGGCCCGCGCCATCAGCCCCGCAATCCGGGCGGTCACCGGCTCAGGCTCCAGCGCGCGCGCGGCTGACAGCGCACCGGCGGCATCGCCCGTGACCAGGGCCTGCTCGACATAGAGGATCAGGCTTTCCCGGTGCGTCGGGTTGACGGCGGCCAATTGCGCCAGCCGCGCGGCGCGCTGTCTGGGGGTCTCGTCGGTCTTGAGATCACGATAGGCCAACCATAGCGCCGGATGCGGCCGCGCCCGCCAGGCGCTCTCCAGGGCCGCGGTGGCCCGGCCCAGCTTGTTATCCTGGGCCAGCAGACGGGCCGCCATCACCACGCCGGGCGCAAAGGCCGGTTGCAGCTTGGCGGCTTCGACAGCCTGATCCCGGGCGAGGGACCGCGCGCGCGGTTCAGGGGCGTGCTCAAGCTGGGCTGCAGAGGCCGCCAGCAAGGCCGCCCGGGCGCGCTCGGCCACCACCGGCGGCACAATCCTGCGGTCCAGCGCGCTCTTCACCAGCTCCAGTCCGCCCTCCCAGTCACCGGCCTCCAGCCGGGCCTCCAGGATCGCGCGCCAGGCCCAGCGGGCAGATCGCTTTTCGCCATAGGCTTCCTGGGCGTGGCGCAGCGCGGTCTCCCGGGCGCCCTGGCCCAGGGCCAGCTGCATCAGGCCGCGATGGCCGGCCAGCCGCATCTCCGGAAAGCCCAGCATGGCGGTATAGGCCGCCTGGGCCTGGGCCACGTCGCCGGCGGCTTCCGCCGACTGCGCCGCCAATACCCGCACGAGGCCGGGCGCCTCGGCCAGTTCCGCAGCCTTCTTGGACAGTCGCAGGGCTTCTGATCCATCGCCGGCCGCCACGGCCACAAAGCCCCGGCCCAGCAGGTCGAGCGTCTGGCGCCGCCGGGCCTCGGCGCGCGCCCTTTCGGCGCGGCGCGGCGCGCCCAGCACCCACAGGATCATTCGCCAGATGAAGGCCGCCAGCAGGCCCACCCCCAGCGCGATCAGGATCGCCGCCGCCGCCGTCATGTCAGCGCGCCAGCCCAGCCAGGTGATGCTCGCCCGGCCCGGCTCACCAGCCAGGGTGAGCGCGCCGACAGCGGCGGCCACCAGCAGCAGCAGGACAAAGCTGGCGCGGATCATAGGGCAGCCCCCGGTGACGCCGCCACGCCGGGATCAAGATCGCGGAGCGCGCGGGCGCGAAGGGCGGCCACCTCACGGTCAATGGCGGCGCGGCGTTCGGCGCCCTCGCGCCAGACCGCCACGGCCTCGCGGCCCTTCGGCGGCAGGCGATCCAGCAGCTTGAGTGCGCCGACCACATCGCCCTCCCGCAACGCCAGTTCCGCGCGCGCCACCAGGGCGTCGGTTCCTTCGCCCTCGACATCATCAACCCGCCGCAGGGTCACGACCTTGCCGATCGTGTAGGAGATCGTCGCCCAGAGCCCCGCATCCGTGGACGGTTTCCGGGATCGACTGGCCACCCGGGCGGCGATGTCTTCGAAGCCCGCGGCGAGCGCGGCCCGGCTTGGCGCGCCTGTCGTCGCCAGGCGGCTGAGCGCGGCCAGTTCCGGCAGTTCGGGCGCGGCGCCGCGCAGCTCGCCAAGTTCTCCGGCGAACGGACGCGATGTCTGGGCGGCATCCATCAGGGCGGCGGCGGCCAGAGCTGCCGTCGCAGCCTCCGTGGAGCGGGACCCCTGGCTCTCCAGAATGGCAATCCGCGCCCTCAGCCGGGCGACCTCCTCCGAGGGGCGCGGGGCGGGTTCAGCGTTCGCCGGATACAGGACCCCTGGAGCCTGCGGCTGTGGCATGGTCTGGGGTGCGACCGTCGAAACCGCCTCCGGCCCGGTGCGAGGTGTCAGGAGACGGGGACCCAGCAGCGCCACGGCGGCGCCGGCCAGCACGCAAAGCACACCGAACGCCATGAACACCCAGAAGCCGAGACCGAGCAAAGGCCTGGGCCGGTAGGTCGCGGGATCCCTGGGGGCTTCGGTGTCCGATGGGGTCATGAACGTCGATCAATCAGGTTCAGGAGCGCCGCTTCAAGCGGAAACGGCGGATAGAGCTTACCCCCCGTTGCGATGCGACCCAAAGGCTGCAGCACCGCCCTGGACAAACCCAATGCGCGCATCTGCGGCGCGGGGTGGCGCTTCAGGACCCTGGCCAGGGCCTCGGCGGCGCGTGCCGAGTGCAAAAGCACCGCGTCGCTGCGGCACAGGACCTCCGCTGCGGCATCATCCGTTTCGATCGGCACGGTCTCGTACAGTGTGAGCCGACGCGCCTCCACGCGGTGCTTCTCGAGCGCGCCCACCAGATCACCGGCGAGATCGAAGGCGCCGGGATGCAGGACCACACCGCGCAGTTCATTGCGCCGCGCCGCGATGCCTTCCGCGAGGGCCAGGACATCGCCGTTCGCCGACAGCACGGATTTGAACCCGGCCTTGCGGGCCGCGAGCGCCGTCGCAGCGCCCACGGCAAATGCCGTCAGAGCCCGCTCACCGCTCTTGTCGGCAAAGGCGCGGACGCCATTGGCGCTGGTGAAGGCCAGGGCGACAACACCGCGAAGGTCCACCGTCGCCTCCGGCAGCAGCCGGACCTCAAGCAACGGCGCGACCACCGCATCATGCCCCATGGCGCGCACGCGCTCGGCCGTTACGTCCGCTCCGGGCTGAGCCCGGGTAATCCAGATTTTCTGCCTGCGCGCCATCAGGCGTTACTGTTATCCGACCCTATCGCTCCGCGCCAATCAGGAAGCGGCGTTCAGAGGACGATGTCGTCGCCCGCCTCGTCCTTGATGGCCTGTCCCAGCGAAAGGCCAAGGTCGTGGGCCGAAGCCAGCGGGTCGGACAAGCGGGTGACCTCGGACTCGCCCGTGTGGCGGAACCGCAGGGTTCCCCCGGGCGAGAGGGCCTCGACGATCAGATGCAGCGCGCCGCCCTCGAGCCACGCATGAGCGCCCACCGGCGTACGGCAGGACCCCTCCAGCGCGATCAGGGCGCCGCGTTCGGCCGTGACGCACAGGGTGGTGGTCTCGCAGACCAGGGCCTGAACCCACGGCAGGTCGCGGTCAGCCTCCCGCACCTCGATGGCGAGCGCCCCCTGCCCCGGCGCCGGCGGTGCCTGGCGGGGATCGATCAGGCTCTTGGGCAGGTCGCCCAGCCCAAGCCGGCGCAGACCGGAATAGGCCAGCAGGATGGCGTCGGCGTCGCCCGCAGCCAGCTTGGCCAGGCGTGTGTCCACATTGCCGCGCAGCATCTGGACCTTCAGATCGGGCCGCCGATAGAGGCACTGGGCCTGTCGCCGCAGGCTGGCGGTGCCCAGCGTCGCGCCGTCCGGCAGGTCTTCCAGGGTCAGGGGTCCCCGACTCAGGAACGCATCGCGCGGGTCTTCACGTTCGGGGATGGCGGCAATGCACAGGCCCTCGGGCAACACCGAGGGCACGTCCTTCATGGAGTGGATGGCGCAGTCGATGGCGCCGTCGATCAAGGCCTCTTCGATTTCCTTGGTGAAGAGGCCCTTGCCGCCGATCTCCAGCAGGCGGCGATCCTGGATCCGGTCGCCGGAGGTCGTGATCACGATCAGCGGGGCCACTTGCTCAACCGCCCTCGCATCCTGAGGGTCCACGCCCAGCTGGGCGGCGATGCGGCGTTGCATATGGCCGGCCTGGGCGAGGCTCAGCTTGGAGCCGCGCGCGCCGATGCGCACAGGTCCGGTGCGGGCATGCGGTTGCGTGGGCACGGTCGGCGGTCTACCTCGGACAGAGTAAAGCGTCAGGCCTGCTACAGGAGCCAGCCGTCCCCGGCAACCAATGACCCCCAGCCAAACGGTTCTAGGTCTCGAGACCAGCTGCGACGAAACGGCTGCGGCCGTCGTGCGCCGCCATGATGATGGTCGCGCCGAGGTGCTGTCGTCGATCGTCGGCAGCCAGATCGCGGCGCATGCCCCCTATGGCGGGGTCGTGCCCGAGATCGCGGCGCGGGCACACGTGGAGTCCATCGACGCGATCGCCGAGACGGCGCTGCGTGAGGCGGGGCTGGGCTACGGCGATCTGACCGGGGTTGCGGCGACGGCGGGCCCCGGCCTGGTGGGCGGGGTGATGGTGGGCCTGTCGTTCGGCAAGGCTGTGGCGCTCGCGCGGGGTCTGCCGCTGGTAGCGGTGAACCACCTCGAGGGACACGCCGTCTCGGCGCGTCTGGGCGCCGACATCGGCTATCCGTTCCTGTTGCTGCTGGTCTCGGGCGGGCATTGCCAGTTGCTGGAGGTGGCCGGCGTCGGCGCGTGTCGACGGCTGGGCTCCACCCTCGACGATGCCGCGGGCGAGGCCTTCGACAAGATCGCCAAGGCCATGGGCCTGCCCTACCCGGGCGGTCCGGCGCTGGAGGCGCTGGCCGAGGGTGGCGATCCCGGCCAGTTTACACTTCCCCGCATGCTGCTGGGGCGGAAGGACTGCGACTTCTCCTTCTCGGGACTGAAGACCGCCGCAGCAAGGCTGGCGGAGGGCGTCTCCGACCCGACAGCTCGCCGGGACCTGGCGGCCTGCGTGCAGGCGGCGATCGCGGGCCAGCTCGCCGAGAAGAGCGCACGCGCGATGCAGGCCTATGCGCCGGATCATGCCGAGGCCGGGCTCCGGTTTGTGGTCGCCGGTGGGGTCGCCGCCAATAGAGCTGTCCGCGCCGCCCTGCAGGCGGTCGCCACGTCCAATGGCTTCAGCTTTGATGCGCCGCCGCTGGCCTACTGTACCGACAATGCCGCCATGATCGCCCTGGCCGGCGCCGAGCGGCTGGCGCTGGGGCTGACGGACGGGATGGACGCCATCGCCCGCCCGCGCTGGCCGCTGGATCAGATCGCGGCGGCGGCCCACCCGATGCACCCTGCCGGTCGGAAGGGCGCCAAGGCATGATCCGCGTCGGCGTCATGGGCGGCGGCGCCTGGGGTACGGCGCTGGCCCAGGTCTGCGCACGCGCCGGCCGTGAGGTGATCCTGTGGGCGCGCGAGCCGGACGTGGTGGAAACCATCAACGCCCGCCACGAGAACGTCAGCTTCCTGGCCGGCATTCCACTGGAGCCGCAGATCCGCGCCACGGGTCAGCTGTCCGACCTGGCCGGCGCCGATCTGGTTCTGGCCGTGCCGCCCGCGCAGCACATGCGCACGACGCTGCTGGCCTTCGCATCCCATGCCCGACCTGGCTTGCCGGTCCTGCTTTGCTCGAAGGGCGTGGAGCAGGGCTCGTTGAAACTGATGACCGAGGTGCTGGCCGAAACCTTGCCCGGGGCCGCGCCGGCCGTCCTGTCAGGGCCCAGCTTCGCCGCCGAGGTGGCCCGCGGCCTGCCCACCGCTGTCACCCTGGCCTGCCCGGACATGGCGCAGGCGGAGAGGCTGGCTGAAGCGATCGCCACGCCGATGTTCAGACCCTATTTCGCGACGGACATGATCGGCGCGGAGGCCGGCGGCGCGGTCAAGAATGTGCTGGCCATCGCCTGTGGCATCGTCGAGGGCCGGGGTCTCGGCCGTTCGGCCCACGCGGCGCTGATCACCCGCGGCTTCTCGGAGTTGACCCGGCTGGCCATAGCCCTGGGCGGCGAGGCCGAGACCGTGGCCGGGCTCTGCGGCCTTGGCGATCTGGTGCTGACCTGCTCCAGCCCGCAGTCGCGCAACATGAGCGTGGGTCTGGCGCTGGGCAAGGGGCTGACGCTGGAAGAGGCTCTAACCGGAAAACTGTCGGTGGCTGAGGGCGTGGCCTCGGCGCCCGCCGTGCGCGACCTCGCCCGGAAACTGGGCGTGGAGACACCGATCTGCGAGGCCGTCGCGGCCATCCTTGACGGCAAGGTGGGTGTCGATGTGGCGATCCACGAGCTGCTGTCACGCCCGTTGAGAGAGGAAAACTAGATGCCGCTGTTTGTTCTGTTCTGTGTCGACAAGCCGGGGTCTCTCGACCTGCGGATGGCTACCCGTGATGCTCATCTGGCCTATATGCGCGACAAGGCCGGAATGCTGAAGCTGGGGGGCCCCATGCTGGACGACGAGGGTCAGATGGCCGGCTCCATGCTGATCGTGGACGCGCCCGACCATGCCGCCGCCGTCGCCCTCAACGCCCACGACCCCTACACCCTGGCGGGCCTCTGGGAGCGGGTGGACGTCAAGGCGTTCAAGGCCACCCTTGGCCAGCTTTGAACCCGACAACCCGGCGCGACCGCCCGCAGGCCTGCGGCTTTGCGCCCTGAGCGAGATCACCGATCCCGGCGGCAAGAGTTTCCGGTTTCGCGAAGGCTCGCGGATATTTGCCGGCTTCGTCATCCGCCAGGGCGATGCAGCGCGCGGGTTTGTCGACAGTTGCCCCCATGCCGGATGGCCCCTGGCCCCCATGGATGATCGCTACCTCACGCGCGACGCCCGCCACATTTTCTGCGCCGGACATGGTGCGCTGTTCAGCATGGACGGTCACTGCGTGGCCGGGCCGTGCGCCGGCGATGATCTGGCCCCTTGGCGTGTCGAAGTCCGCGATGGGGACGTCTTCACGCTCTGAGGATCACCCCGGTCGGGGCTGGGAGCCCCGGGAAACCCTGACCTTGCAACACACTTCGTCCACCCCAGATACGGATGGGGCGCTCACATCGCGTGTAGGTGCGCTTGCAGATCAGGTCTGCATAACTGCAGAGTGGCGACATGTTCGACTGGAACGACCTCAAAGCCTTTCTGGCGGTGGCCCGCGGCGGCTCCACGCTTGCGGCCTCCAAGGCCCTTGGCGTCAACCAGACCACCGTGGCGCGCCGGATCGAGAGCCTGGAGCAGAACCTGGGTTTCAAGCTATTTGAGCGGGGTCAGACCGGCAGTCGGGTGACGGAGGCGGGCCAGAGCCTGATCGGTGAGGCGGAAAACGTCGAGCGCGCGGCCATCCGGTTCGCCAATCTGGCGGCCATGCAGATGCGCGGTGTCTCAGGCGCGCTCCGGCTGACCACCACCGAACTGGTGGCCAACGTCATGGTGATTCCGGCGCTCGGGGCTTTCCGGGCGATCCATCCTGATGTGCAGGTGGATCTGATGGTCACCGACCGGTCGCTGGACCTGGAAGGTGGTGAGGCGGATCTCGCCATCCGCACCGGCCAGTCCCTCGCCACCTCCGATCTGGTCGCCCGCAAGATCTGCGACCACGACATAGCGCTGTATTGCAGCCGGGAATACGCCGTCCGACGCGGCGTGCCTGCCGCCGCCGAAGACCTCCCCCACCACGACCTCATCGATGTTTCCAGTGAGATGGGCGAGACCCCGGCGGCGGCCTGGGTGAAGCGCCATTCCGGCGGCAAGATCCCGATCACCCGGTCCAACAGCATGGCCAGTATGGTCTATGCCGTAAAGGCTGGCCTCGGGATCGGAGCTTTGCCCACCACCATCGGCGATATTGATACCGACCTGCTGCGTTGCTCCGACGTCATCCTGGAAGCCCGCATTTCGTCATGGATCGTCACCCGCCGCGAGTTAAAGGACACGCCCCGCGTCCGCGCCTTCATCGATTTCATGGCGCCCCACCTGCAGGCAGAAATCCGCAAGCTCGAGGAGCAGGGCCGGGCGCGCATCGCTGCCGACGCAGCCATCGTGGTGCCCTTCTCCACCCGGACAGGATCAGACGGCTAGCCGGCGGTCACCCTCCGGCCCACGCCGGGCTCGCGCTCACCCCTCATGAACGTCGCCCCAGTCAAGCCGACGGGCCACCGCATGGGCGGACTTGTCGCGGCGGGCGACGAAGCGTCGCTCCACACCGTCCGGGCCGCAGAGTTTGAGCTCGATGCCCGGCTTGCCCACCCGGGGCCGATCCAGCACGCGGGGGTGTCGCGGCGCGATCCCGAGGCCGGGTCGGGCCACCAGCAGATAGGCGTACTTCTCGTCCTCGTAGGGAACCTCGGCGCCCTTGGCCAGACGATGGTCGCGGCTGCGCGCCAGGCGCACACTGAAGTGACACCAGTCGGGGTCGATCAGCGGGCAGGCCTCCTCGTGCGGACAGGGCGCTGCGACCACCGCGCCGGCGTCGATCAGGACACGCCGGGCCGCCAGAAGCCGCGCATATCCCGCTGGCGTGCCGGGCTCGACCAGGGCCAGCACGCCGCTGCACGCCGCCCACAGATGGCCTGTGACCCGCGCGAGGTCCGCCTCCGCGATCTCGGCGAGGGCGTAGCTGGCCAGCACCAGATCCGCGCCTGGGTAGTCTCCGGCCAGCAAATCGCCGCGGCGGACGGCCGCGGCGGCCAGCGCACTGCCCGCCGCCAGCCGCTGGGCCAGCTCCAGGAAAGGCGGGTTGGCGTCCAGCCAGGTCACCTGCTTCAGGGCCGGCCAGGCCTCAAGCGCCGCCCAGCTGCCGCCGCCGGGGCCGCATCCCGCGTCCAGCAGACTCTGCGGCGAGAACCCCGGGATCATCCGCCCGGCCTCGCTGAAGACCTCGGCGCAGGCGGCATAGGTCGCCGGCAGGCGCGCCAGCGCATAGGCCAGCGCATCGTCCCGCCCCCGGATGGCAGACGCCGAGGTCCCGCCGGCACGATAGGCCGTCGTGGTGGCGGCGGTCCGCGCCGCCATCGACTGGCGTGAGACCCCGGCCATCTCCCGGTCGATGGCGCTACGAAGCGCGGGCGGCAGATCCGGTGACATCAGCCCTGGGCGTCGGCCCGGGTCTTCACCAGATAGTCCGCCACCGCCGTGTCGGCCAGGCCGGAGACATCGCCCGCCTCGCCCGTCGCGGCGATCCGTTCCAGCAGCGGCCGGACCACTTCGCCGGATGGCGTCTTGGGCAGGGGTCCGAACTGCACCATCTCCGGCACGGCCTGGGCGCCCAGCTGGCGGCGCACCCAGCCCTTGAGGTCCGCAGCCAGCACGTCGCTGACCATGGCGCCCGGTTCCGGCGTCACGAACGCCCAGACCGCCTCGCCCCGCCCAGCCGACGGGAACCCGACGGCCGCAGCTTCGGCGACGGCGCCGTGACCCGCCAGAACGGCTTCGATCTCCCGGGTCGAGACCCGTTGACCGTCGCTGATGATCTCGTCATCGCCGCGCCGCGCCGCGCGGTTCTTCACCAGGTCATCCACCACGGCCGGTTCGGCCAGGGTGGAGATGTCGCCCAGGTTGGAAAGATCATCCTCCGCGATCTTGCGCAGGATGCGGCGCATGATCTTGCCCGAGCGGGTCTTGGGCAGACCGGGTGCAAACTGGATCACATCAGGTGCGGCGAAGGGCCCGATCTCGCGCCGCACGTGGCCGCGCAGATCCGCCTGCAAGGCATCGGTCGCGTCTACCCCGACCTTCAGGGTGACATAGCAGTAGATGCCCTGCCCCTTGATATCGTGCGGATAGCCCACGACGGCCGCCTCTGCGACGGCGGTATGGCCCACCAGCGCGCTCTCGATCTCGGCGGTGCCCAGCCGGTGGCCGGAGACGTTGATCACGTCATCCACCCGGCCGGTGATCCAGTAGTAGCCGTCGGCGTCGCGCCGGGCGCCATCGCCGGTGAAGTACTTGCCGGGGTAGGTGGAGAAGTAGGTGTCGATGAAGCGCTGGTGGTCGCCATAGACCGTGCGCATCTGGCCGGGCCAGCTGTCGGTGATGCACAGGTTTCCGCTGATCGCGCCGTCCAGCACCTTGCCCTCGGCGTCCACCAGTTGCGGCATCACGCCGGGCAAGGGCTTGGCGCAGGACCCCGGCTTCAGGGCGTGCGCGCCGGGCAGGGGCGTCATCAGACAGGCGCCGGTTTCAGTCTGCCACCAGGTGTCGACGATCGGGCACCGCCCCTCGCCCACCACCCGGTGATACCAGAGCCAGGCCTCGGGGTTGATCGGCTCACCCACCGTGCCCAGCAACCGGATCGAGCTGCGCGAGGTGCGGGTCACCGGCTCGTCGCCCTCCCGCATCAGGGCCCGCAGCGCCGTGGGCGCGGTGTAAAAGATCTCCACCTGATGCTTGTCGCAAACTTCCCAGAAGCGCGACGTGGTCGGGTAGTTGGGTACGCCCTCGAAGATCAGGCTGGTGGCGCCATTGGCCAGCGGCCCATAGACCACATAACTGTGACCGGTCACCCAACCCACGTCGGCCGTGCACCAGAACACCTCGCCGGGTCGGTAGTCGAACACGGTTTCATGCGTCCAGCTGGCCCAGGCCAGATAGCCCCCGGTGGTGTGCAGCACGCCCTTGGGCTTGCCGGTCGATCCCGACGTATAGAGGATGAACAGCGGATCCTCGGCGTTCATCGGCTCCGGGTCGCAACTGTCGGAGACGGTCTTCTTCAGGTCCGAGAACCAGGCGTCGCGACCCTCGACCATCGGAACCTCGGTGTTCGTCCGACGCACCACGATCACGTCGGTCACGCCGGGACACGACTTCAACGCCTCGTCCACATTGGCCTTCAGCGGCACAACCTTGCCGCCGCGCAGGCCCTCGTTGGCGGTAATGACGACCTTCGAATCGCAGTCCTGGATTCGCCCGGCGATGCTGTCGGGCGAGAAGCCGCCGAACACCACCGAATGCACCGCGCCGATCCTTGCGCAGGCCAACATCGAGGCCGCCGCCGCCGGGATCATCGGCAGATAGATGGTGACCCGATCGCCCTTCTTGACGCCGCGCGCCTTCAGCACATTGGCCCAGCGGCAGACCTCGGCGTGCAGCTGGCGATAGGTCAGCTTGTCGTGGACGCTGCCGTCGTCGTTTTCCCAGATCAGGGCGACGGTATCGCCGTTGCTCTTGAGGTGCCGGTCCAGGCAGTTGACCGAAACGTTCAGCACCCCGTCGGCGTACCAGCGGACGCGGAAGTCTTCCTTGTGGAACGAGACATCCTTGACCTCGGTAAACGGGGTCATCCAGTCGAGCCGGCGGCCGATGTCAGTCCAGTACCCCTCGGGGTCAGCGTCCACACGACGCAGGGCGGCGTCATAGGCCGCCGCATTCATATGGGCTTTCTTCGCCCAGGCCTCGGGAACCGGAAACACTTCGCCGTCGGACACGCTCAATCTCCCGCAGGAACTTCCACGCAGGGACTAAGCGCAGACGGCCCGTATGCGCAACACGTGTGCGAAGGACCCTTGCCCCTGCGTCCGCGTCCGCAGACCTTCCAGCGATGATTCGCCGCCTCCTCGTGATTGCGTTTGTCTCGGCCGGCCTCGCCGGTTGCGGCGACGCTGCGCCCAGAGGCGCCACTGAGTCCGCCGCCCGCCTGCTGGCTGCGGCGGCCAAGGGTGATCGCGTCGCCTTCGAGGCCGAGATTGACCGCCCGGCCGTCCGCGACGATGTCCGGCGGCAGATGTCCGAGGTCGCACGGTCCAGGGTGCTGGATGTGGAGGGCGGGCCCTCGGAGTTTGCGCTCGATCGGATGATCGGGCCGGACGCGGTGCACCTGGTGCGCGCGGGCTCCAGCCAGGCTCTGACCACCGCGCCGGGTGTCGATCAGATCGCCGGGCAAATGAAGGCCATCGACGGGAACCGCGCGTGCCTGGCCGACGCCCGGGCGCCAGATCGCTGCCTGCTGACCTTCGCCAGGGCCAAGGGCGGGTGGCGACTGGTGGGCATGCAGGCCTCCGACCTGCGGATCGAAGTTTCCGGCGATTGACCTGGTCGGTACTGAGCAGGACCCGCAAAAACAGCTGCGGGCAATCCGGCACCATCACCCCCAGGAGTGTCATCCCGGTTTTCTCCGCAGGAGAAAGACCGGGACCCATGAACTCCGCGCTGCAAGTCCTCGCGAGGTGGTAACGCTTCGCCCTGTGATCGATGCACGGAGTTTATGGGTCCCGGTCTTTCGTTTCACGAAAACCGGGATGACACCGGGGAGTTGCGATTGACCTCGGCGCTCGACCCGGTCGGTAATGGGCCGCACGCTCGCACGCGAAGGGACCCTCCATATGTTGCTGCACCTGTCCACCTGGGCCGAGATCGAGGGCTTTCTGGCGCGGTCAAAGACGGTGGTCGTGCCCATCGGCTCCAACGAGCAGCACGGACCCACCGGCCTGCTGGGCACCGACTGGCTCTGCCCGGAGATCATCGCCCATGAGGCCCAGAAGACCGGCGACATCCTGGTGGCGCCCACCTTCAACATCGGCATGGCCCAGCACCATCTGGACTTCCCCGGCACCATCGCGCTGCGCCCCTCCACCTTCATGCTGGCGATCGGCGACTGGGTGCGGAGCCTGGCGCACCACGGGTTCGAGAAGATCTATTTCCTGAACGGCCACGGCGGGAACACCGCCACCATCGATGCGGCCTTCTCGGAACTCTACGCCGAGGTCAGCTATTCCGGCGGCAAGCGCGGCTTCGCCTGCAAGCAGAAGAACTGGTGGGAGCTGAAGGGCGTGATGGGTCTGGCCGGCCGCCAGTTCCCCACCGGCCACGGCAGCCACGCCACGCCGTCGGAGATCGCCGTCACCCAGTGGGCCTATCCGGACGCCATCAAGACCGCCAACTACGCCCCGCAGATCGCCCCCACCGGCCCCATCCGCGAAGCCGCCGACTTCCGCGCCCGCTACGCCGACGGGCGCATGGGCTCCGACCCCGGCCAGGCGAGCCCGGAAAAGGGCGGGGAGCTGGTCAAGATGGCGGCCGCCTCGCTGATCGAGGATGTCGCGGCGTTCGGCGCGGAGGTGGCGCCTTAGGGGTCTCCCCCTCGCGTGGGGGCGCTTCATTGAGGTGAAACTCGCGACAATCTCTGATTTGAATTGCGCGGCCGGGCCAATCCGGCTGGTACTCAGTTCAATTGTCGCCGGTGCTTTTCGTATTTTTGAGCAAAAGACAGTCAAATAGTGGTCGATTGAAATGAGAAAATACTCCCTGTTGTTATCGTCAGGGTGCTTTTCGGCTGGCGTTTTGTTGACTTCGCTCGAATCCTACGTGGCGAGAATTATTGGAATTGGATTATTTTTGATCTCGATTTATCTGCTGAACGAATGGCAATCTGACCAACAATCACGAAAACAATTCGATGCAGATAATTATCGGCGAGAAAACACAAGTAAAATTACAGTCGCTGCTTTCTTGACAATTATTGTTTCCTCAGCGGCTGGTCTGTATTTCATCTATGTTTGATGTGACGTCCAAAATCGTTTAATTTTACAACAACCCTCCTTTAATCGGTGCGGCGAGACCAAGAGACGAAGGCCCAAGGACCCCTTCGCCCCTTGCGGGAGAAGGTGGCAGGCGAAGCCTGACGGATGAGGGGTCGCGCCGGTCTCTCCGCAGATGTTTCCAGAGCTTGCTTGAGAGGTTCTTCGACCCCTCATCCGACCGCCTGCGGCGGCCACCTTCTCCCACAAGGGGCGAAGGGGCTCAGCTCAAGTCCCCGAACGCGCCGTCCACTGGCTGAGGTCGCGTTCGCGGGCCATCAGGGCCAGACCTGAGGCGATGGACTCCAGTTCCGCGCCGGTCTCGATGCGGCCGGATTCGAACCGGCGATGGAAGATCGCGCGCACCGCCGGCACCAGCGACGACCCGCCTGTCAGGAACACCCGGTCGATGCCGCCCGCCGGCAGCCCGGCGTCCGCCAGCGCCTGATCCACCGCGACCTCGATCTTCGCCAGCTCCGGCGCGATCCAGCCCTCGAACTGCGCGCGGGCCACATCGCGGACAATCCGGATCGATCCCGCCTCGAACCGGAACTCCGCCATCGCTTCGGTCGACAGCGTCTCCTTCAGTTTCGAGACGGCACGGTAGAGGCGGTAGCCGTAGTTCTCGTCCAGCGTCTCCACCAGCCGCGTGATCTTCTCCGGCTCCACCGCCTCGCGCACCAGCTTGCGGATCTCGCGCATGTCGCGGCTGGCCCGCATCATCGCCAGCTGATCCCAGCGCGCGAAGGCGGCGTAGTAGCGGTTGGGGATCGGCAGCACCTTGCCGAAGCTCTCGTAGCTCGACCCCTTGCCCAGCTCCGGCGAGACCAGGCTGTCGATGATCCGGTAGTCAAATGCATCGCCCGCCACCCCCACGCCCGCCCGACCCAGCGGGATCGCCCGCATCTCGCCGCCGTGCCGTTCAAACCGGATGATCGAGAAGTCCGAGGTGCCGCCGCCGAAGTCGCCCACCAGCACGGTGGCGTCCTCCTTAAGCGCCCGCGCAAAGAAGAAGGCCGCGCCGACCGGCTCATAGGCATAGAGCACCTCGCGCACGCCCATCCGCTGGAAGGCGATCTCGTAGCGCTCCAGCGCCAGGCTCTCCTTCGGCGAACCGCCGACAAAGGTGACCGGCCTGCCCACGATCACCCGATCCGGCAGCCCTGAGAGCGCGCCGCCCGCATAGTCGCGCACCTTCAGCAGAAACGTGGAGAGCAGATCCTCGAACCGGTAGCGCCGCCCCAGGATCTGGGTCTCGGTAAAGCTCTCCTGCGCGGCGAAACTCTTGAACGACTGGATGAACCGCGTTTCCGCCGGGTCCTCCACATAGGCGTCGATAGCCCAGGGCCCGGCGGCGATCTGCCGATCCTGCGGCGCCTCGGCGGGGGCATGGAACGAGAGGCAGCTACGAAACGCAAACAGCTCCCCCTCGGGCGCCGGAAACGTCACCAGACGCGCGGGTCCGTTCGCATCAGCGAGCGCCAGCACGGTGTTGGTGGTGCCGAAATCGATACCCAGACTGTAGCCGGACATGCGCGGGGACCTTTGGAGGGCGCGCTGTGTAGCAAAGGCGGGACGGCAGCAACAGGGCTCCATCGCCGAGGCTTCAGAAATCAGCCGACACCCTGGCTAACCCTCAACCGCACACCGGCTACCCCACCAGCCTCACCACACAACCCGCACCGGATAGCGCGCCAGCGTGGTGTCGGCGGTCGCCAGGGGCAGGTCGAGTGTGATGGCGTGGGCGATGAGCATGCGGTCGACGGGGTCGCGGTGAATGTCCGGCAGCGTCTGGACGACCGCGCGGCATTCGGCCGGAAAATCGAGCAGATGAAAGCCCATGACGTCGCGCAGTTGATCCAGGTCGACGCCTTGGCCAAAGCGTCCACGCATCAGCAGATCGACGTATTCGTGCGCCGTCACCGCGCTGACGAACAGGCGTGTGCCGGGGTCCGGCAGCAGGCTGAGGAAGTCCGGCCCAAGACGCCTGTCCCCGGCCGCGAACCAGACCAGGACGTGCGTATCAAGCAGCAGGTCCAAATTTCCTCCGGAACCGCACAAGCGGGTCGTCGCGATCGGCCTTCAAGGCCTCAAGGCTGAGATCCTGCCCCGAAAACGCCGCCTGGAACGCACCAACGCCGGCGGTGCGACGGGCTGCGACCCGTTCGGCCTCCAGCCTGCCCGCCTCGACCAGCGGCATCAGCTTCAGAACCGGTCGTCCGGCCTTCTGAAGGATGACTTCCTCACCCTCAAGCGCGCGGCTGACAAGTTCCGAGAGGCGCGTCTTGGCCTCGCCAATGTTGACGTTGATGGTCATGCCGCCAACGCTAGGTTGGTCACCGGCCTTGGTCAAGCAGGTTGGTCATGTCACGCACCTGTGCCGCAGGCCGCAATTGCCAGCGGAAGAACCCCTACCTCAGAGATCCAGCTCCACCAGCGGCCGGTCATAGGCGCAGAACGTCGCCATCTGCAGGATCCGCGAGACCGACGAGCCCAGCGGGCAGATCTGCACCGGCTTGTCCAGGCCCAGCAGGATCGGGCCGATCACCTCGGCGCCGCCCAGGGACTTGATCAGCTGCGTTGAGATGGCCGCCGAATGGATCGCCGGCATGATCAACACATTGGCCGGGCCGGTCAGGCGCATGAAAGGATAGGCGCCGCGGGATTCCGGCTCCAGCGCCAGTTCCGGCGGCATCTCGCCCTCATATTCGAAGTCGATGCCCTCCATCTCGTCCAGCATGGCCACCGCATCGCGGACGCGGGCCGAGCGCTCGCCCATCGGGTTGCCGAAGGTGGAATAGCTCATGAAGGCCACGCGGGGCTCATAGCCCAGGGTGCGGACGGCGCGGGCGGCCTCGATGGCGATCTCGACCAGCTCCTCGGCCACCGGCATTTCGGTGACGTTGGTGTCGGCGATGAACAGGGTGCGGCCCTTGGCCATCACCACGCTCATGCCGATGATCCGGCCGTCCTCGGCGGGGTCGATGACGTTGAGCACCTCTTCCAGCACCTGGTCGAAGTTACGTGTGACGCCGGTGACCATGCCATCGGCATGGCCCAGCGCCACCATGGCGGCGGCAAAGGCGTTGCGGTCCTGGTTGATCAGCCGCTGGACGTCGCGGCGCAGATAGCCCTCGCGTTGCAGGCGGCCATAGAGCAGGTCCACCGAGGCGTCATTCCACGGCGAGACCCGGGCGTTGACGATCTCAAGGCCGGCTTCGGCTGGCTCCAGGCCGGCGCTGCGCATGTTCTCGTGGACGAGGTCCTCGCGGCCGACCAGCACCGCCTTGCCCAGGCCCTGCTGCTGGAAGGCGTAGGCCGCGCGGATCACGCTCTGCTCCTCGCCCTCGGCGAAGACGATGGTCTTCTGCGGGCCGGAAAGCACCGCGCCCTGCAGCTTCTGCGAGAAAGCGGCGGTGGGGTCGAGGCGGCGCGCCAGCGAGGCGCGGTAGGCGTCCATATCCTCGATGGGCTTGCGCGCCACGCCGGTGTCCATGGCCGCCTGGGCGATGAACGGCGGGATATAGGACAGGAGACGCGGATCGAAGGGCGTCGGGATGATGTATTCCGGGCCGAACTTCATCTTCACGCCGTGATAGGCGGCGGCCACCTCATCGGGCACGTCCTCGCGCGCCAGCATGGCCAGCGCATTGGCGCAGGCGATCTTCATTTCCATGTTCACGCGCCGCGCGCGGACATCCAGCGCGCCGCGGAACAGGTAGGGGAAGGCCAGCACATTGTTGACCTGGTTGGGATAGTCGCTGCGGCCCGTGGCCACGATGGCGTCGGGGCGGACGCTGTAGACCTCCTCCGGGGTGATCTCGGGGTCCGGATTGGCCATGGCGAAGATGATGGGGCGCGGCGCCATGGTCTTGACCAGCTCGGGCGTCAACGCGCCCTTGGCCGACACGCCGATAAAGACGTCGGCGCCGGCCAGCGCATCGGCCAGGGTGCGCTTGTCGGTGTCGACGGCGTGGGCCGACTTCCACTGATTCATATCCTCGGGCCGTCCGCGCCAGAGCACACCCTTGCGGTCGACGGCGATGACGTTGTCCGGGCGGACGCCCATGGCCTTGATCAAGCCCAGGGTGGCGATGCCCGCAGCCCCGGGGCCGTTCAGGACAACCTTGATATCGCTGAGCTTTCGGCCGGTGATCTCGCAGGCGTTTATCAGGCCGGCCGAGCAGATGATGGCGGTGCCGTGCTGGTCGTCGTGAAAGACAGGGATATCCAGCAGGTCCTGAAGTTCCGTCTCGATGCGGAAGCAGTCGGGGCTCTTGATGTCCTCCAGATTGATACCGCCATAGGTGACGCCGATGTTCTTCACCACCGTGATGATCTCGTCGACGTCGGTGCAGCTCATTTCCACGTCGATGGCGTCGACGTCGGCGAAGCGCTTGAACAGCACGCCCTTGCCTTCCATCACCGGCTTGGACGCCAGCGGACCCAGATTGCCCAGGCCCAGAATCGCGGTGCCGTTGGAGATCACCGCCACCAGGTTGCCCTTGGAGGTGTATTCGTAGGCCAGGTCCGGGTCGGCCGCGATGGCCAGCACCGGCACGGCCACGCCCGGTGAATAGGCGAGGCTGAGGTCGCGCTGGGTCGACATCGGCTTGGTGGCCTGGATGCCGATCTTGCCCGGGGTGGGATAGCGGTGAAAATTCAGCGCCTCTTCATCCGTGAAGGTGCGTTTTTCAACCTGGTCCATACGTCCCCCGCCCCTTTGGGCATCAATCCGGCTTCAAGTGGACAACCTATAGACCTGCGTGGGCAGGGACAACGCTTCGCGGCGAGGAACCTTTAGGCCCGGCTTAAGGCTCTGCGTGGTTGACCGGGCGCGCAAGGGCGCGATGCTGGGCGCGCAACACCCAATCGGAGAGATAGTCCTGTCCAGTCCCACGAGAATTGCGATCGCCGGCGCACTGGGCCGCATGGGCCAGGCTGTGCGCGCGATCGTTGACGCTGATCCTGCGCTGGCGCTGGCGGGTCGGTTTGACCGGCCGGGAGTGGCGGGTGACGGCCTCGTCACTGTCGCAGAAGCGCTGGGCGCCGCCGATGTGGTTATCGACTTCACCACGCCGGAGGCCTCCGCAACTCTGGCGGCCGAGGCGGCCGGGCGCGGCGTCGCGCTGATCATCGGCTCCACCGGCCTGTCGCCAGACCACATCCGGCGGATCAACGAGGCTGCAGGCCGTGTCGCCGTGGTGCGCACGGGCAATTTCTCGCTCGGCGTGAACATGCTGATCGGCCTGGTGGGTCAGGCGGCCCGGGCCCTGCCCGCCGACGCCTATGACATCGAGGTGTTCGAAGCCCATCACCGGCGCAAGGTCGACGCGCCCTCGGGCACCGCCCTGATGCTGGGCGAGGCCGCCGCGAGAGGTCGGGGCGTGGCCCTGTCCGATGTCTCCCGACGCGGGCGCGACGGCCTGACCGGCCCCCGGCCTGAAGGCGAGATCGGCTTCTCCGTCATGCGCGGCGGGGACATCATCGGCGAGCACAGCGTCAGCTTCGCCGCCGACGAGGAGATCCTCACCCTCAGCCACTCCGCCCGCGACCGCAGCCTGTTCGCGCGCGGCGCCGTCGTGGCCGCCCGGTGGGCCGTTTCCCAACCGTCAGGCGCCTATGACATGCAGGACGTGCTGGGCTTCCGGACACGCTGAGATGGATAGCCTGATCGACCAGGACGCCACGACCCAGCTGGCCGCACTCGCGGCGGGCCGGGTCTCGTCTGCGGAACTGCTGAAGGCGGCGCTCGCGCGGCATGCCGAGACCCATGGGCGCCTCAACGCCGTGGTCGCCTCCGATCCGGAGCGCGCCCTGGAACGCGCCCGCGCCCTCGACGACGCCCGCTCGCGCGGCGAGATCCTGGGTCCGCTGATGGGCCTGCCCATGACGGTGAAGGACACCTTCGACGTGGCGGGCATGGCGGCGTCCTCCGGGCTGGCTGAGTTCCGGCGTCGGATGACCGGCGACGCCGCCGCCGTGCAGCATGCCCGCCGCGCTGGCGCGGTGATCTGGGGCAAGACCAATGTGCCGGTGATGGCCGCCGACTGGCAGAGCGTCAACGGTCTCTATGGCGCCACCAACAATCCCTGGGACGTCAGTCGTACGCCGGGCGGATCGTCTGGCGGGGCCGCCGCAGCCCTGGCGGCCCGGGTCACCGCGCTCGAGATCGGGTCCGACATCGGGGGTTCGCTTCGGGTTCCGGCATCCTTCTGTGGCGTCTATTCCCACAAGCCGACCTGGGGGCTGGTTTCGCCGCGCGGCCACGTGCCGCCCCATCCCGGATCCTATGCGGAGCGCGACCTCAATGTGGTGGGGCCCATGGCGCGGTCAGCCCGGGACCTGCGACTGCTGCTGTCCACCCTGGAGGCCGGATCGCTGGCGCCTAGCGCGCCTCCGGCCGACCTGAAGGATGTCCGGATCGGACTCTGGCTCGACGATCCGCTGTGCCCGCTGGACCCGCAGGTGCGCGCGACGCTGGAGACTTTTGCGGGCGAGCTTCGCGCCGCCGGCGCGGTGGTGGAGCCCATACTCAGCCCGGTGGACATGCGCGCCTTGCTGTTCGCCTACCAGACCCTGCTGGGCGCCGTCATCGCCGAGGACCTGCCGCCGATGACCCTTCGCGCCATGGAGTTCGCGCGCCCCTTCGCCCGCCTTGCCATGGCTCGCGGCGCCAAACCGCTGTCGCCGGCAGCCAACGTCATGGCCTATACCGCCCGGCATCGTGAGTGGCTGGCCGCCGACGCTGTCCGCGCCCGGCTGCGCCACGAAATCGGCGCGGCCTTCGACAGCTGGAGCGTGATCCTGGCGCCCATCGCGCCGGTGCCGGCCTTTCCGCACGATGCGCGCCCGATCGTCCGCCGTTCGCTGGTCATGTCTGACGGAAAGACGATCCCCTACAGCTCCCTGCTCACCTGGATCAGCCTGGCCACCACGCTCCATCTGCCGGCGACGGCGATCCCGGCGGGTCTGACCGCAGGCGGCCTGCCGGTAGGCGCCCAGCTCATCGGCCCGCGCGGTGGCGACGCCCGCACCCTGGCCGTCGCCCAGGCCATCGACGAGACCGTCCGGGGCTTTCAGCCGCCGCCGGCGTAGGGTCCAAGCCAAAATCCGCTCATCCCGGCGAATGCCGGGACCCAGATGGAATGGCGTTGAGGCGGGTTCTACGTCCGCGCAGCAACTCCAATCATCCCCCCAGCCTTGAGATCTGGGTCCCGGCATTCGCCGGGATGAGCGGACATGATTGAAAGTGTTGACGGTAAATCTCTGCCCGCACTCTGGATCAGGTAGTGGCCGACTGCCGCCGGACTTCGTCCTCGACCTGACCCAGGCGCTCCTTGCCGAAGAACATCTCGTCGCCCACGAAGAAGGTCGGAATGCCAAACACGCCGCGTTCGACCGCGGCTTCGGTATTGGCGACCAGTTCGGCCTTGACCTCGGGGTCCTGGGTGGCTGCGATCAGGGCCTCGCCATCCAGACCTCCGGCTTTCAGGACGCGCAGCACCACCTCAGGATCGTCCATCTTCTCGCCCTCTTCCCACATCGCGGCCAGCACCACGGTGAGATAGGCCTCCTCCACACTGGCTCGCCGGGCCGCCACCAGCCCGCGCATGATCAGCAGCGTGTTCACCGGGAAGTGTGGGTTCTGCTTGAAGGCGGTGAGCTTGTGCTTCTCGATGAAGCGCCGCGTTTCCAGGCCCTCATAGGCAAGCTTGCCCTTCACCCCGCCGAAATTCACCATCGGCGAGGCATTGTTGGTGGCCTTGAAGATCCCGCCCAGCAGGCAGGGGATCAGGCGGACCGTCGCGCCCGTGCGATCGGCGACGCCGACAAGCGCCTTGCGGGCCAGGTAGCCATTGGGGCTGCCGAAATCGAAGATGAAATCGATGGTGACGGGCTTGGTCATGGAGGGGCTCACCAGGTTTCGCGCCAGGGGCGCAGGTCAAGTTCATGGGTCCAGGCGGACCGGGGCTGTTTGTGCAGATTGACGTAGGCGGCGGCGATATCCTCCGGCTTCAGGATCTCGTCCCGCGCCAGCAGGCCCTCCACATCCGTGCGGTTCTCTCGGGTGAACGTGCCGTCCACGGCCCCGTCGATCACCACATGCGCCACATGAATACCCTGCGGCCCCAGTTCGCGGGCCATGCTCTGGGCCACGGCCCTCAGCCCGTGCTTGGCGGCGGCGAAGGCGGCGAAGCCGTCGCGGCCCCGAACGCTGGCGGTGGCGCCGGTGAACAGGATCGAGCCCCGCCCGCGCGGCGCCATCACGCGCGCGGCCTCGCGCCCGGCCAGAAAGCCCGAGAAACAGGCCATCTCCCAGACCTTGGTGAACACCCGCGTCGTGGTCTCGCGGATGCCGAAGCGCACGTTCGCCCCGACGTTGAAGACCACCACCTCCAGCGGCCCGATATCGCGTTCGATGGTCGCAAACAGATCCGTCATCTCCGCCTCGGACCGCGCATCCACCCCATAGGCATGAGCGGCGCCGCCATCGGCCGCGATCGACCCGGCCAGCGCCTGCAAGGCCTCGAGATTGCGCGCCCGACGCGTCATGCAGACCACATGTCCCTCAGCGGCGAAGGCCCGCGCCAGGGCTGATCCCAGCCCGTCGCCCACACCCACGATCAGGCACGCTCCCTTTGTCTCGGGCATCTGGATACTCCGTTCGAAATCCGAATGAACTTCGTCTTGAATTGGAACCCCGTCAATGGGACCCTTGCGTCAAAGCGGAGCAATTCGATGAAGTGGAGTGACCTGGCGCAGGAGCGCTGTTCGGTGGCGCGCTCGGTGGCGGTGATCGGCGACCGCTGGACCCTGATGATCCTGCGCGACTGTTTCCTGGGCATCCGCCGTTTCGAGGACTTCGAGCGTCGCCTCGGCATTTCCCGCAGCATCATCGCCGAACGGCTGAAGACCCTCACCGACGAGGGCGTCCTGCGTCGCGAAGCCTATCAGGACCGCCCGGTGCGCCACGAATACCGCCTGACGGACAAGGGCCTGGCCCTGCATCCGGTGATGATGGCCATCGTCCACTGGGGCGACGTCCACTACGCCGGCGACGAAGGCCCACCCCTGACCCACCGCCACAAGACCTGCGGCTGCGACTTCACGCCGGTCCAGACCTGCTCGGCATGCGGTGAAGAGGTGGTGGCGCGAGACGTGGAGGTCAGGGGGGCGGTCTGAGGTTCGGGCCAGGTCTACGGTCAACAACTTCCGCTCATCCCGGCGAATGCCGGGACCCAGATGGAATGGCGCTGAGGCGGGTTCTATGGCCGCGCAGCCAATCCAGTCAGCCTCCCGGCCTTGAGATCTGGGTCCCGGCATTCGCCGGGATGAGCGGTGTTGAGTACGGAGCCTAACGCCCGCCCGTCGATCCAAACCCGCCCGCGCCGCGCGCTGTATCGTCCAGGCTCTCGACCTCGACCCACGCGGCCTGCACCACCGGGGCGATCACCAGTTGGGCGATGCGGTCGCCGCGACGGATGATGAAGTCTTCCGGGCCATGGTTGATCAGGATCACCTTCACCTCGCCGCGATAGTCCGCGTCGATGGTGCCGGGACTGTTCAGACAGGTGATCCCGGACTTGAACGCCAGGCCTGAGCGCGGCCGCACCTGGCCCTCGAAGCCCTGCGGCAGGGCGAAGGCCAGCCCGGTGGGCACGGCGAAGCGGTCGCCGGGGTGCAGGGTCAGGGGCGCGTCGTCCGGCACCGCCGCCCGCAGGTCCATGCCGGCCGCCTGGCTGGTCTCATAGGCCGGAAGCGGCAGGCCCTCGGCATGGGGCAGCCGGGTGATCGGGATTGACGGGCCCATCACTGAAAAACCTCCGCCATGCGCGCGGCCAGTTTGCGGGCCACCTCGGACTTGTGGACCCGTTCCCAGCGCTCGATCCCGGCGGATGAAACAATGGCCACGGCGTTGTCGTCGCCGCCCATGGTGCCTGCGATGCTCACATCATTGGCGACGATCCAGTCGCAACCCTTGCGCGCCAGCTTGGCCTGGGCGTGGGTCTCGACGTTGTCGGTCTCGGCGGCGAAGCCCACCACCAGTTTCGGGCGGTGCGCGCCCTTCGACAGGGCGGCCAGAATATCGGGGTTTTCCACGAGGGCGATGGCAGGCGGACCGTCGGCGCCCTTCTTGATCTTGGCCGCGCCGACCGCCTCGGGTCGCCAGTCCGCCACCGCCGCCACACAGACCGCGATATCGGCGGGCAGGGCCGCCTCGCAGGCCGCCAGCATCTCGCGCGCCGTCTCGATCTCGATCCGGCGCACGCCCGCCGGCGCCGCCAGGGCGGTCGGCCCGCTGACCAGCGTCACATCCGCGCCCAGCTCCGCCAGAGCCGCGGCGATCGCATAGCCCTGCTTGCCGGATGAGCGGTTGGTGAGCAGGCGGACCGGATCGATGGGCTCGGCGGTGGGCCCAGCCGTCACGATCGCCCGCTTGCCGGCCAGCGGACCGGGCGCGACCCCGTCCAGCATCGACTGGATCGCGGCAAAGATCTCGGCAGGCTCGGCCATGCGTCCCGGGCCGAACTCGCCGCAGGCCATGGCCCCCTCGTCCGGCCCGACGAAGCGCACCCCGTCGCCCTTCAGCGTCGCCAGATTGCGCCGGGTGGCGGGATGGTTCCACATGCGCACGTTCATCGCCGGCGCCATCAGCACCGGCTTGTCGGTGGCCAGCAGGGTGGTCGTCGCCAGATCGCCCGCCAGCCCCTGCGCCGCCTTGGCCATCAGGTCGGCCGTAGCCGGCGCCACCACCACCAGGTCGGCGGAACGGGAAAGCTGGATATGGCCCATCTCGGCCTCATCCGTCAGGGAGAACAGCTCCGAATAGACCTTGTCTTCCGCCAGCGCCGAGAGGCTGAGCGGGGTGACGAACTGGGCGCCGGCCTGGGTGAGGATCGGGCGCACGCCGATGCCCGCCTTGCGCAACAGCCGCGTCAGCTCCAGCGCCTTGTAGGCCGCGATCCCGCCGCCCACGATCAGGAGAATCCGCTTTTCACTCAAGGCCAGACGCCCTTTCAAAGGAGGCTTCGCTTTAAGCCATGAAAGGGGACTCGACAAACCCGGCGGTCTGTGTTCATTTTTTGTTCTTGCTCAGCCTCAGCGGGAGAACAAACATGGCGGGTATGAGAATGGTTTTGCTGGCCGCCGCGGCCGGCCTCTTCCTGGCGGGCTGTGACAACGGCCCTTCGGCCGTGTCGCAGAAGCAGGCCGCAGGCACCCAGATGGCGACGAACAGTCAGTCGTTCACCTCCGACGCGGGCCGTGGCGGCGACGAGGCCGATGCGCCGCAGGTGGATCGCCGCAACGACGCGGTCAGGCTGGTGGATGGTAAGCCGATGTGGTCGGCCAGCCGGCGCTATTCGGCCGAAGAGAACGCCGAGCGCGCCTTCGCCCGTAACGGCGCAGACTTTGGCGCGGACAGCGTGGGCGAGTTCGTCCAGACGGCCCACAATTTCGTGGCCAATCCGCCCCGGGGCACCCTCACCTACGCCCGCCGCAACGGCGACCGGCTGATGTACGATCCAAAGGGCAATGTCTTTGCGGTCGCCAGCAAGGCCGGCGCGCCCCGCACCATGTTCAAGCCCGACGACGGCATGGCCTATTGGGAAGAGCAGAAGGCGCGCGAAAGTCGCCGCCAGACCGCCGGCGCAAACCGCGAGCGCGCAGGTCGCGAAGACAGCTGATACGTGTACTCCAACTAAACACTACTTTGGATAGACAATTACACAGCCAGCTATTCACCCTGATTGTGTGAAATTGGGCTGTCTATCTAATCAGATCAATCCGGATGAAGCGGAGCGGTTCTAGAAGAGCAGGGCGGCCAGCAGAAAGGCCGCCCCCGCAACCGCCGCGCCCATCGCAAACCAGCGCAATCCGCCGGCAGGTCTGGCGACAGGCTGCGCCTCCGCCGGCGCCTGGGCCATCCGGGCGATATTGCGGATCGCGGTCTCGGCCTCACCGGCGAACCGCTGGATCCGGGTGACGGGCGACAGCTCCCGCGCGATCCAGCGCTTCACCACCGGCTCGGCGGCGGCCCAGATGTCGTGTTCGGGATCGATGCGCCGGGCGACGCCCTCGACGGTCATCATGGTCTTCTGCAGCAGCACCAGCTCGGGCCGCAGGTGCATCTCGTAGAGGGCGGTGATCTCGAACAGCTGGGTCAGCACCCGGCTCATGGCGACGGCGTTCGCGGTACGGCCGAAGACCGGCTCCCCCACCGCCCGCAGCGCCTGGGCGAAGGCCGCAACGCTGTGACGGGCGGGCACATAGCCCGCATCGAAGTGGACCTGGGCCACGGCCATGTAATCCCGCCGCAGAAACCCCCAGAGGATCTCCGCCAGGTACCGCCGCTCCGGGGCGCCCAGCCTACCGATGATCCCGAAATCCACCGCATGGAGGCGATCCGGCGCTGCGGCGAACAGGTTGCCCTCGTGCAGATCGGCGTGGAACACCCCGTGATCCAGCGCCTGGGCCAGGAAGGCGCGGGTCAGATTGTCGGCCAGAGCCTTGCGATCGAGTCCCGGTTGCGCCAGCGCCGCCGGGTCCGAGAGCGCCATGCCCTCCGCCCAGCCCATGGTCAGGCACCGCTTGCCGACGCCGTCCCATACCACCTTTGGCGACGACATGTAGCCATCCCGCGCCATCACCTCGGCGAGCTCGTCAGCGCCCGCCGCCTCAAGCCTCAGGTCGAGCTCCAGCTCGGTGGCCCGGATCACGGTCGCCGCCAGCGCCTCGGGCTCAAGCCGCCGCGCCAGGGGCCACCAAAAGGCGATCAGCCGGGCCGCCAGGGCCAGGGCCTCCGAGTCCTCCGCGACGCGACGCTCAATCCCGGGCCGCAACACCTTCACCGCCACGCGCCGGCCATCCAGGAGCGTGGCGTCATGCGCCTGGGCCAGGGATGCGGCCGCCACAGCCGTACCGAAGGTCTCGAACACGGCCTCGACCGGCCGCCCAAGTTCGCGCGCGACCTCTGCCTTCGCCTCAATCAGCGGAAAGGCGGGCAACCGGTCCTTCAGTCGACCCAGGTCCTCCGCGAAGACGGGACCGAAAATGTCGCCGCGGGTAGACAACAACTGGCCCACCTTGATGGCCACCGGTCCCAGCGTCTCCAGCGACCGGGCCATGCGCTCGCCGGGTCGCCCCGCGCGCTGCGATGCGAACAGCCGAAGCCCCCGGGCGACCGCACCCAACGCCGACGGATAGTAGGCGTCACCCTCCCGGGGAAGCAGCGCATCGTGGCGGATCAGCATCCACCCGGCGCCGAACAGCCGCATGTAGGCGCCCAGCGCGGCCATTGGCAGCTATAGCGCCCGCGCGGTGTGGAGAGCCGCGACACCGGCGGTGAAGTTGGTCCAGCTGGTTTGCGAGAACCCGGCCTCGGTGATCATGCGCGCAAAAGTCGCCTGATCTGGAAATCGCCGGATGCTCTCCACCAGATACTGATAGGAAGCCCGGTCTCCCACTACCCGCGCCCCGATCTCCGGGATCACAGCAAAGGAGTAGGCGTCATAGGCTTTGCGCAGGGCCTCGGTGACCGGCCGCGAGAACTCCAGACAAAGGAACCGGCCGCCCGGCTTCAGCACGCGGCGCGCCTCGCGCAAGGCGCCGGGAATGTCGGTGACATTGCGGATCCCGAAGCTGATCACATAGGCGTCTGCACTCGCGTCCGGCAGCGGGAGGCGCTGGGCGTCGCCGACCGACCAGGTGATTTCCGGCATCCCGCCCCGCTCGCGTCCGGCGGCGACCATTTCGGCGTTGTAGTCGATCACGAATATCTTCGCGTCGGCCCCTCCCCGGCGCAGCTGCGCGCGCCGCGCCAGCCGGGCGAAACGACGGGCCATATCGCCGGTGCCCCCGGCGCAATCGATGATGGTTTCGCCCGGCTGCGGGTTGAGCCGCGCCGCAGTGGCGTCCTTCCACAGGCGATGTACGCCCGCGCTCATCAGATCATTCATCAGATCATACCGACCCGCCACGCGGTCAAAGACCCCGCGCACCAGGCCGGGTTTCTCGGCGGCGTCCACATCGCGGAAGCCGAAGGTGGCGGAAGGTCCCGTCATAGCGCGTGCTCTTAGCGTCCCAGCTCTTGGCGCGCCAGCAATGCCGTGCAAAGCCAGCCCGTCATGCCGGAATTACCTGAAGTCGAGACCGTGCGACGGGGACTGGCCCCCGTTCTGGAGGGCGTACGCCTGTCCCGCGTTCTGGCGCGACGCCCCGACCTGCGGTTCCCGTTGCCGCCCGATTTCGTCCAGCGCCTGACCGGCGCCACAATCCTGCGGCTCGATCGCAGGGCCAAGTACCTGTTGGGACGGCTGGATCGGGACGAAACCCTGGTTATGCATCTGGGCATGAGCGGCCGCTTCGACATCAGCCGGGCCGAGGGCCAGAGCCGCCCCGGCCAGTTCCACAGCGCTTTAGCGCCGGACGCGAAACACGCCCACATCGTCTTCGAGACCGAGGCGGGCAGTACGGTGACCTACTACGACCCCCGCCGGTTCGGATACATGGCGCTGATCAGCACCGCCGCTCTGGACCAGCATCCCTGGTTCGCGGCCCTGGGCCCCGAACCGCTTTCTGACGCATTCGATGCAGCCCGCCTGCTGAAGGTCTTCGCCGGACGGACGCAGGGGCCCAAGACCTTGTTGCTCGACCAGCGGACCGTGGCCGGACTTGGCAACATCTATGTATGCGAGGCCCTGAACCGGGCCCGGATCTCCCCGTTCAAGCCGGCCGGTCAGGTCTCAGCCACGCGACTTTCGGTATTGGTTCCGGAGATCAAGGCAGTCCTCGCCGAGGCCATCGCCGCCGGCGGTTCGACCCTGCGCGACTTCGCCCAGACCGATGGCGCCCTCGGCTACTTCCAGCACAGCTTCCGGACCTATGACCGCGAGGGCGAGGGCTGTCGCAATGACGGCTGCACGGGGACCATAGGCCGCGAGATTCAGGCAGGACGGTCCACTTTCTTTTGCCGCAGGTGCCAGCGATGAAGCTGCGCGCTGCAGTCCTGGCCGGTCTGCTCCTGTTGGCTGGCCCAGCCCTGGCCGAGCCGCCGGTCTGGATCGTGCGGGATGCCGACTCAGAGATGCTGCTGTTTGGATCGGTTCATGTCCTGCCGCCCAACCTTCGCTGGCGGCCCGCCGCGCTGGATCTGGCGCTGAAGGGCGCCGATGATATCTGGTTTGAGCTCCCGGTGGATGAGGCGACCTCACAGGAAGTTGCGCAACTGGCGGCCCGAAATGGGACCTTGCCGCCAGGCCAGTCCCTGTTCGGCCTGCTCACGCCAAAGGACGCGGCTCGCCTGGTGCAGATCGCGAGCGACCTTGGCGTCAATCCCCAGGCTCTGGATCGCCTGAAACCCTGGCTCGCCGAAGTGGCCCTGGCCGCAGCCCTCTACGGAAAAGTAGGGGCCGCATCAGAACACGGCGTGGAGGCCACCCTCGCCGCTGCCGTACCGCCGGCGGTCAGTCGGCGAGCCCTGGAAAGTCCCGCTGAACAGATCGCGCTGTTCAGCGACACGCCGATGGTCGACCAGATCGCCTCGCTGCTGGGATCGATGGTCGAGATAGAGACGGATCCGGATACCTTCACCGATCTACTGAACGTCTGGATGGCCGGGGATGTTAAGGGACTGGCCCATGAGACCATGTCCCTGCGCGAAGCATCGCCTGAACTCTTCAAGCGCCTGGTCACTTTTCGCAACGCCGCCTGGACACGCCAGTTGGACGCACGGCTGAAGGGCCAGGGCCACACAGTCGTCGTGGTGGGCGCTGGTCACCTGGTCGGCGAGGACGGTGTGCCCGCGCGTCTGCGCGCCCTTGGCTATTCGGTCACGGGGCCTTAATCGGACGGCTTCAGCCCACGGAGCCATCATGTCCTACGAAACCCTGATCGTTGAGACCCCCAGCGCGGGCGTAACCCTGATCCGTCTGAATCGGCCTGAGGCGCTCAATGCTCTGAACAGCCAGTTGCTCGGTGAGCTGTGCTCGGCGCTCGATGCTGCAGAAAGCGACACCATGGTCCACTGCCTGGTGCTTACAGGCTCCGAGCGGGCCTTCGCGGCGGGCGCCGATATCAAAGAGATGTCGGATCGGTCCTACGCAGAGATGTTTGCCAGCGACATGTTCGGACCGATTGCCCGGCGGATCGATAGCTTCCGCAAACCGATCATCGCCGCAGTTTCGGGCTTCGCACTGGGCGGCGGCTGCGAACTGGCGATGCTATGTGATTTCATCATCGCGTCAGAGACCGCGCGGTTCGGCCAGCCCGAGATCAATCTTGGCGTGATGCCTGGCATAGGCGGCACCCAGCGCCTGCCGCGCGCTGTGGGAAAATCCAAAGCTATGGACATGATCCTGACCGCCAGGATGATGGACGCCGCCGAAGCCGAACGCGCTGGTCTGGTTTCACGCGTGGTGGCCGCCGACAAGTTGATGGATGAGGCGCTGGCCGCTGCAGCAAAGATCGCGTCGCAATCGCCACTGGCCGTTATGATGAACAAGGAACTGGTGAACGCCGCTTTCGACACCACCCTCGCCACCGGCGTCGCCGTTGAACGGCGACTGTTCCACTCGCTCTTTGCCTTTGAGGATCAGAAGGAGGGCATGGCGGCCTTCATCGACAAGCGGAGGCCCGGATTCACCGGAAGATAACGGGCGCCAAGCGCCATTGACCGCCCCCATCCCTTTCAGTATATCCCCGCCTCCAATTTCGTCCGCCGGCTCTCCGGCGGGTGCTACCCGTTTTGAGAGCAGTCCCGAATGGCCAACACGCCCGGCTCCAAGAAGGCGGTCCGCAAGATCGCTCGCCGCACCGAAGTCAACACCGCCCGTCGCTCTCGCGTTCGGACCTACTTGCGCAAGTTTGATGAAGCCGTGACCTCAGGCGACGCCACCGTAGCCAAGGATGCCTTCGTGAAGGCTCAGTCCGAGCTGATGCGCGCCGTCACCAAGGGCGTGGTTCACAAGAACACCGGCTCGCGCAAGGTCTCTCGCCTTGCCGCACAGCTCAAGAAAATGTCTGCAGCCTGACACTGACGCGCCGGCGGGCCATCGGGCCTCGGCAGTATTGGAACCTTCGATAAACAGCGCCCTCCGGGCGCTGTTTTTTTGGGCGGTACGCGCCGGCCTCGTGCGTCAAAATTGTCAGTGCCAGGGGCATGCTGAAGGCACCACAAAGCTCTTTCCCTAGGCCCCAAAAGGGTCCGCGTCATGTCAACGAAAATTTCGCTCGACGGACACAAGAATCACCGTTGACCCCCCCCCGTCCGACAGTAGTGTCGGTCTTCGAACAGGCGCCTTGGACCTGATCCCGGCCTCAACCGGGACACCGGCGGAGCACATGCATCCGCCGCCAGAGAACCTGTTTCTGTAGAACAAGATACGTGGTTGGGGGGTTCGGGACCCCGGCTTGTCGACAACCATGGGCGCGATAGAGGTTTCTGGACATGACGAGTGGGGGGGCTGCGGGAGCCATGGCAAGCGCACCGGCATCGGCCGTGTGGAGCAAGACTTGCCAGGTTCTCAGGCGTGAACTGGGCGACGCGACGTTCGGGTCATGGCTCGGCCAGGCCGCGCTTCGGGAATCCGGTGACGAAGTTTGCGTAGTTGCCGCCACGGGCGTGGCCCGCGACTGGATTCGCAACAACGCCTGGCGTCGTATCGGGGAACTGTGGGCGCAGAATGACCCTATGGGCCGTCGGCTGGATCTGAAATCTCGGCTTGACCTGGACAATACCCCGGCACCGGTCGTCAGGGCCGCTGTTTCGGCGGAGGTCGTGGAGGTCGAGATCGACGCCATGGCGCCCGTCGTCGCTCGCCAGGGCCGCCTGCAGGGCCTCCAGGAACGTTTCGCCTTCGACAGCTTCGTGTCAGGGCCTTCGAATGAATTCGCCTTTGCTGTGGCGAGGCGGGTGGCGTCCTGGGCGGACGGGCACTTCAACCCGGTCGTTTTTCACGGGCCCTATGGCTTCGGAAAAACCCACCTTCTCAATGCTGTGGCGTGGGAGGCGATGCGCACCCAGCCCGGCAAGAGGGTTGTGTACCTGTCCGCTGAGCGATTCACCTCGACCTTTGTAAAGGCGCTTCAGGACAAGCAGACCCAGGCCTTCAAGGAAGAGCTTCGCAACGCAGACCTACTCCTTATCGACGACGTGCATTTCGTGGCCGGCAAGACGCAGACGCAGGAGGAACTGTTCCAGACCCTGATAGAGCTGGTGGAGGACGGCCGCCGCGTGGTGCTCACGGCCGATCGATCGCCCAATGAACTGTCGGAGATGGAACCCCGCCTGCGGTCTCATTTGCAAGCCGGGTTGGTCTGCGGGATCGAACCCGCTGACCGGATGCTCCGGCTGGGCATTCTGGAACGTAAGCTGCAGACATTGGCACGCCAGGGTGGCTTCCATCCTGCCGCCCGCGCCGAAGTGCTGCAATTCCTGGCTGATCGCTTCACCGACAGTGTCCGCGAGTTGGAAGGTGCCCTCAATACTCTGGTGGCCCGCGTCGGCGGCGACATCGCTCGCCTGACCCTGGACGAGGCCCAAGCGATCCTGCGACCCCATCTGTCAGTCAGCGAACGCAAGGTGACCGTCGACACCATCCAGAAAGTGGTGGCCGAACACTACGCCCTGAAGCAGGCGGACCTACTGTCCGAGCGCAGGGCGCGCGCCATTGCCCGCCCGCGCCAGGTGGCGATGTGGCTGGCCAAGCAAATCACTACGCGGTCGCTGCCCGATATCGGCCGACGCTTTGGTGGGCGCGACCACACCACAGTACTGCATGCGGTGCGCCGGATCGAGGCTCTGAAGGCGGATGACCCCGTCCTGGCCCGCGACGTGGACATGCTGCTTCGCAAGCTGCGCGGCTGAGTTTGCCGCCGCGAGGGACGGGCGCACTCAAATGCTTTAAGGTAGGGGTTCCCGCGCAACGGCGGACCCATCCGAAAAGCCTGACATGCGCGATCTCAAGGGCTCTGCCCTAACCGACCGGCTTGCCGCCGCGGCGGAGGCGAAGGCCGCCCTGCTGGCGAAGCTCAAGCCAAAGCCCACCATTGTCGATCCTCTTTTCGCCGAGCGTGAGGCCATGAAGGCGGCCGACCTCCAGGCGGTACGCGCCGCCCGCGAGGTTGATAAAGCGTTGGCGCGTCAAGTCGTGCTGGACCGCGCCGCGGCGGCAGAGGCCGACGCCGCCGCTGCCGAGGCGGCTGAGCTGGCGGGCAAGCGCGGGGCGCGTAAGGAGCGCAAGCAACTCAGCAAAGAAGAGGCCAAGGCCAAACGCGACGCCAAGTACGCGGCTCGCAAGGCGAGATAGCCAAACGCCCGGCGGTGGCCGCCGGGCGTTTTTCAATCGGAGCCGAGCGCGAAAAATCAGGCGGCGAGGGCACTGCGCCGCTGACGGCGCAGGAGCGCGCCGGCCATGCCGAAGCCACCGATCATCAGCGCCCAGGTCGCGGGCTCCGGGACCGCTGTCACAGACAGGCCATCGAAGAACACGCCGCCGGAGCCATTGTCGGTCGACGAGAGGGTCAGCTTGCTCAGCGCGCTGGTTGCCTGGAACGTGAACGTTGAGGTCTGCCACAAGAGATTGTTCGGCGAGCCGAAGCTGCCATTAAGGGCCGACACCTGGATCACCTGCCCGGGGGCAGTGATGGTGGCGAGCGCCGGGTTCTGGGCGTTGGCGGCGTTGCGCGAATAGGCGTAGAAGACGGAGTAGGAGTTGCCCACGGTCGTCGCGAAGGATTGCGAGATCGACCCTGGACCAAAGCCGTTGATGTCGAGCGCCTGCTTGCCATCATACGATGGGCTCCACTGGGTCACGTTCCTGACAATGTCGACACTGCCCGAGTCAACCGTCCAGCCGGGGAGCGGCAGGCTATAGGCAGCCCCATAGGTATAGCCGCCCCAGCCCTGCAGGACCGCAGTGCCCGAATCCTCGAAATCGCCGTTGATCAAAAGATTTGCCGCGCTGGCGGGCGCCGCAACGGCGAGAGCGGCGACGGCGACCAGCGAAACGACAGCTGCTTTGAAATTCATTTTGAAACACTCCTCGTTACCTGATCCTAACCGCTTGCAGCACAGCGGAAAACACTCTTCCCTTGTCAGGGGTGCAGACCGCTCAAAATGCAACCGGTCCGCACAAATGTAGAGGGCGGCTGCATCGCTGCAGCCGCCCTGTTCAGTCCAGGTCAGGCGAAACGCTGTCTAGGCGTCGGCGCCTTCGGTCTGCTTGGACGACAGATCCTCGCCGGTCTCCTGGTCGACGACCTTCATGGAGAGGCGGGTCTTGCCGCGGTCGTCGAAGCCCAGCAGCTTCACCTTGACCGACTGGCCTTCGGTGAGAACGTCCGAGACCTTGTTCACACGCTCGTTGGCGATCTGGCTCACGTGAACCAGGCCGTCCTTGGCGCCGAAGAAGTTCACGAAGGCGCCGAAGTCGACAACCTTCACGACCTTGCCCGTGTAGATCGCGCCGACCTCAGCTTCCTGGGTGATCGACTTGATCCAGGTCTTGGCCGCATCGATCTTGGCCTGGTCAGCGGCCGCGATCTTGATGGTGCCGTCTTCGCCGATGTCGATCTTGGCGCCGGTTTCAGCGGTAATCTCGCGGATCACCTTGCCGCCCGTGCCGATCACTTCGCGGATCTTTTCCACCGGAATCTTGATGGTCTCGATCTTGGGTGCGTATTCGCCCAGCTCCTGGCGGGGAGCTTCCATCGCCTTGTTCATCTCGCCGAGGATGTGATCACGCCCGCCTTTGGCCTGAGCCAGGGCCTGCTTCATGATCTCTTCGGTGATGCCGGCGATCTTGATGTCCATCTGTAGCGACGTGATGCCGTCGGCGGTGCCGGCGACCTTGAAGTCCATGTCGCCGAGGTGATCTTCGTCACCCAGGATATCGGACAGGACCGCGAAGCCGTCGCTTTCCAGGATCAGGCCCATGGCACTGCCGGAGACCTGCTTCTTCAGGGGCACGCCCGCATCCATCAGGGCCAGCGAGGAGCCGCAGACCGAGGCCATCGAGGACGAGCCGTTCGACTCGAAGATCTCGGAGACCAGACGGATCGTGTAGGGGAAGTCCTCGTAGGCCGGCAGCATCGGACGGATCGCCCGCCAGGCCAGCTTGCCGTGGCCGACTTCGCGGCGGCCCGGCGCGCCCATGCGGCCCGTTTCCCCGACCGAGAAGGGGGGGAAGTTGTAGTGCAGCATGAACTTTTCGTAATACTTGCCTTCCAGCGCGTCGATCATCTGCTCGTCGTCGCCGGTGCCCAGGGTGGCGACCACCAGGGCCTGGGTTTCACCGCGGGTGAACAGCGCCGAGCCGTGGGCCCGGGGCAGGACGCCGACTTCGCCGACGATCTGACGCACCTGATCGACCTTGCGGCCGTCGATGCGGATGCCGGTGTCCAGGATGTTGCGACGCACGACGTCGGCTTCCAGTTCCTTGAAGACGCCGCCCAGCTTGTCAGCGCCGATGCCGTTCGGATTGGCGTCGGACTTGCCGAACTTTTCGCTCGCCTTGGCCTTGGCCTTGCCGACCGCGTCCTGACGCTGGCCCTTGGCGACGATCTTGTAGGCCGAGGCCAGATCCTTGCCGATCAGCTTCTTGACGTCAGCCTTGATGGCGTCGGTGTCGTCCGGGGTGAAGTCGAAAGGTTCCTTGGCGGCGTGCTCGGCCAGCTCGATGATCGCCTGGATGACGGGCTGCATGCCGGCGTGGGCGAACATCACCCCCTTCAGCACTTCGTCTTCGGTCATTTCCTGGATCTCGGACTCGACCATCATGACAGCGTCGTCGGTGCCGGCGACCACCAGGTCCATCCGGCTTTCCTTCATCTCGTCCAGCGTCGGATTCAGGATGTACTCGCCGTTGACGAAGCCCACGCGGGCGCCGCCGATCGGGCCCATGAACGGGGCGCCAGAGATCACCAGAGCGGCAGAGGCGGCCACCAGGGCGACGATGTCGGGGTCATTCTCGAGGTCGTGGGCCAGCACCGTGGTGACGACCTGGACTTCATTCTTGAAACCCTTGACGAACAGCGGGCGGATCGGACGGTCGATCAAGCGGCTGGTCAGGGTTTCTTTCTGGCTGGGCGCGCCTTCGCGGCGGGGGAAGCTGCCGGGGATCTTGCCGGCAGCGTAGAACTTTTCCTGATAGTTGACGGTAAGCGGGAAGAAGTCCTGACCGGGCTTCGCGCTCTTGGCGTAAACGGCGGTGGCCAGAACCATGGTCTCACCGTAGGTGGCCAGAACGGCGCCGTCAGCCTGACGGGCCATGCGGCCGGTTTCGAGGGTGAGGGTCTTGCCGCCCCACTCGATGGTCTTGCGTCTGATTTCGAACATTTTGCTTCTTTCTCAGCCCCCGGGCGTATTCCCGGCGGGCGCGGACAGCGATCGGACTTTCCGAATCCTCTCCAGTGAACAGGCGGAGTGAGGGACTTCCCTCGGCGTATGAATGGGCCCGTACGGAGCCCGGCGCTGCATCAATCCACCGGCCTGTCGCGGGGAGCGGCGAAAACAAAGGCAACCCGCCCGCCTGACCAAACAGCCAGGGAGCGGTTCGCAGATCAGACCTTAACGGCGCAGGCCGAGGGTCTCGATCAGCTTCTGATAGCGGTCCGGACTGGACTTCTTCAGGTGGTCCAGGAGCGACCGGCGAGCCGAGACCATCTTGAGGAGGCCGCGGCGCGAGTGGTTGTCCTTCTTGTGCGTCTTGAAGTGCTCGGTGAGGTTCGCAATCCTTTCGGACATGATCGCCACCTGGACTTCAGCGCTGCCCGTGTCCGCTTCGCCGCGGGCATGGGACTTGATGACTTCGGCTTTACGTTCTGCCGTGATCGACATCGGGTTTCTCCGCTCTTCAAAGGTTGAAGACACGCGAGGGTTCGAGCCGTCCCGCACGCATCTCGCAGAGCGCCACCATCATTCCCCCCGAGGTCGCCGAAACGGTGCGTGAGCCGGGTTTGAGCCTGGCCTTGACCGCTTCCACCTGTCGGGGAACGAGAACGATGGATCGTCCCTGCTTCAATCGGAAGGCGTCTTCATCGGTAACGGCCAGCGCCGGGATGTCGTCCAGCGCGGTCGAAACCGGAAGCAATGCCTCCGAGTGGCGGGCCTCATACTCCAAATTCTCAAGGAATTCCAGTGTCACTGCGTTTTCTTCGGTGAACTGCCCTACGCGGGTGCGACGCAGGTCGCTGACATGACCGCAGGCGCCCAGGGCCAGCGCCAGATCGCGGACGATCGCGCGGACGTAGGTACCCTTGCCGCACTCGATTTCCAGGGTGATATGGTTGGCGTCTCCCGGCTCGCTCTGAACCGTCGCGATGCGGGCGGCGTGCACCGTCACCTTGCGCGACTCCATTTCCACGACCTCTCCCGCGCGGGCCAGGTCATAGGCGCGCTCGCCGTCGATCTTGATGGCCGAGTAGATCGGCGGCACCTGATCGATCTCACCCACAAACTGCGGCAGCGCGGCCTCGACGTCGGCCACCGAGGGCCGGACCCCGGACTCGGCGATAACAGCACCCTCGCGGTCCAGGGTGGCGGTTGTGCGGCCCCAGGCGATCGTGAATCGATAGGTCTTATCCGCGTCCATCAGAAACGGAACCGTCTTGGTGGCTTCTCCCAATGCGATCGGCAGGACCCCGGTGGCCAGGGGGTCAAGCGTACCAGCGTGTCCCGCCTTCTGCGCGTCGTAAAGCCAGCGGACCCGGCTCACGGCGTTGGTCGATCCCAGATCATAGGCCTTGTCGAGGTTCACCCAGCCCGAGACCGCCTGGCCCTTGCGGCGACGCCCCATCAGTCGGCGTCCTTCCAGCTATCCGAAGGCTCGTCCGGCGTCAGGTCCTGGCGCACCCTGGGGTCGTCGAACAGTCTGGCGATGCGCTCGGCCTCAAGGAAGGTATCGTCGTGCCGGAAGTGCAGTTCAGGCGTGAAGCGCAACTCGATAGCCCGGCCCAGATGGCCTCGGATGAAGCTCTTGTGCCGATTGAGAGCTTTGATCACCGCCTCGTGGTTTTCACCGCCCAGAGGCTCGGCGAACACGGTGGCATGCCTGAGGTCCGGTCCCATCCGCACCTCGGCCACGGTCACCGAAACCCCGGCCAGTACCGTGTCGTTGATCGTGACTTCGCGAAAGATGTCCACCAGGGCGTGACGCACCAGCTCTCCAGCGCGCAATTGGCGCTGCGACGGCCCGGCGGGCGTGCGGGGTTTGTCAGGTTTGCGGGGGGCCATCTTCGTCCTCGGTCGCCTGGCGGACGGATCGGACGCCGCGCGCAGGAAAGCGCGGGCTTCTAGGGCATCAAGGGCCGGGAGTCACGCCCCCGTCCGTTCCCTGAAAAACTGGATCACCCGCTGTTCGGCCGCCTTGGTCGGCCCCTCCTCCTTCAGATGCAGGGTCAGCACCGAGTGGGGTGGGATGAAGGCCGGCTTGGCGTCGGCGTCTTCCAGTTCTATGGCCTCGAAGCGGTCGCCGAACTCGCGCCGATAGGTGTCGAACCGGGCATCCGGAACCAGGGTGTCGCTTTTGAACCTCAGACCGATGACCGAAAGGTCCTCATCGGCGAGCCGGCCCTTCACGCAGGCGATCTCTGCCGGGGAAAGGCCGATCTGGCCGGATGGCTTCGGACGCTTGCCTGCGATCGGCAGCGAGGGCTGCGACAACACCGGCGCCACGACGCTGGGATCGGTCATCATCGCCAGCGCAAACCCACCGGTGAAACACATGCCCACCGCGCCCACGCCCTTGCCGCCGCATTCTGCCAGGGCCTGGCGGGACAGCGCCTTCAGCCAGTCGACCACCGGGCTTGATCGGTCGCCTCGCCAGACATGGAACTCACGCCGGATGCAGAGCACGCCCAGTGCGGTGGTCAGGGCGTAAGCCTTACCTGCGGGCTTGCCAGGAACTCCGAACAGGCTGGGACAGAACACCGTCATGCCCGCCGCAGCCACCCGGTCGGCGAACTGTACCACGAGAGGATGCAAGCCCGGCATCTCGTGCATGACGATGACCGCGGGTCCCGATCCGCGCCGGTACACAGGAAAGGTCCGCCCCTCGTGCGTGAAGTCGAATGTCGTGTAGTCGGCCAGCGCCGCCTCGTAGCCCATGGCTATTCCCCGGTTATCCACCCCAGCTTAGTCTGATCGCGGCTACAGACGCAGCATGGAAAGTTCGCCGTCAAAGCCGGAAAGTCGCCAGCGTCCGTCCTGGGCCCAGGTGAAGGTCATGAGGCAGGGTCCGGCCTTCTCCCTGACCGCACAGACCCGTCCGTCGGGCAAACGACGCAGCGTTGTGGAGATGGCGAGCGGCCCCGGGATCCGGGCGTCGGATCGATAGCCATAGTAACTGGCGACCGCACGGAACACTTCGGGCCTGATCAGGGCGTCCCCCGCCAGGCTGGCGATACCGGGGCCCAGCAGAGCGGCCAGGGCGGCGGCGCGAGAATCGGCACGACCCGCTTCGGCCACCAGACGCAACTGTATCTCCTGCTTCAACGCCCGGCGATCAACGAGGGCGTCAAAGGTCGGTCGGTCGTTGTCGCGGATGGCGATCAGCAGAGCGTGCACATCCCCCGCCGCATCCAGCTTGGGGACGGTGGCGCAGGCCGACAGTGTCAGGGCGGCGACGGCGATCAACAGCAGGCGCATGGCGAGACATCCTCAAGGGTGCACAGTCCCGACCCTATCGGCAGATGGCGGCGGGATCACGGCGCTTCTAATGCGCCAGCAGGGCCTTGGGTTTCGCCACAGCCTGGGCCTTGACGCGCGCCTGGCTGACCTGCGCCGTCGTGACCGCTGTGGCCTTGTTGCCCCAGGACACACGGATATAGGTGAGCACCATCGCCATCTGGGCGTCAGTCAGGTCGCTCTTGAAGGCCGGCATCCCACCGCGTCCGTTCAGAACGGTGGCCACCAGCACAGGCAGCGGACCCGCCACCAGCTTGCCGCCTGTCAGCGCCGGGAAAGCGCCCTTTATGCCAACCCCGGTGCGCTGATGACAGGCCGCGCAGTTGTCATTGTAGAGGCTCTGGCCCGTCTCGGCCGCCATCGCCTGGGGCGCCAGCGCGAACAAGACCGCCGCCGTCAGAACCGTTTTACGCACACTCCACCTCACGCCTGCTGGACCCTCTGATGCAGTTTCGCCATCTGCTGCCAGGCGCTCTCGATGGCGCCGGCCTGCCACCCCGTCAGATACGACAGGTGTTCGCCGGACAAATAGATGCGACCATCGGGTTCACACAGCACCGGATAGGCACCTTTGCGGCTCGCGTCGCTCCATTCAGCCCAGCCGCCCAGACTGTGAGGATCCAGGTGCCATGACTTGGAGAACGCCTTCTCGAAGTTCTCCGCATACTCCGGAAAAATCTTCTGGCCCTGGGCGACGGCGAATTTCGCCCGCTCCTCCGGCGGCAGAGCGCTGATCTTCGCGGCTTCACCGCCGAAGGAATAGTAGCCCAGCAGGACGCCCTTCTGACTGTGCCAGCCGGTCGACGGCAGTGAGATGGTGCCGATGCCGGGAATATCGTTGTAGACATGGCCGCCATAGATCCAGTGCTTCTCCTCCCAGAAGCGGGTCTTCATCTGCAGGCCGATCTTGTTCACCGGCGCATAGGCGACGCTGCTCATGGCCTCCAGGAACGGCTTGGACACATCAATCTTGATGTTCTTCAGCACCGACAGCGGGATGGTGCAGATGATGTAGTCGCCGGACACCTCGGCCTTCTTGCCCGCGCCGTCGGTGTAGGAGACCTTCACGCCCCTGGCGGTCTGCTGGATGCGGTCAACCAGCGCATTGTACTGGATCACGCCGTCAGGGATGTTGTTGAGGAAGCCCCTGGGGATCATGTCCATGCCGCCCACTGGCTCCAGCATGGTGCGCTGCTGCTCCCAGCCCGCAACAGAGTTCAGCACTCTCCAGGCTCTGGAGCTCATCACATCGGCGAAGGCGAACGGCTCGGTTTCCTTGCCAGGCCCCGGGCTCACCCCCGCGCCGGGCAAGATCTCAAATCCGCGACCGTCAGTGCCCTTATACGACAGGTCAGCCCGCTGAAGGCGCCCTTCGTTCACCAGATAGTCGATGAAGGTCTGCCGGTCGGTAGGCGACAGCAGGGCGTCGAGGTCGCCCTTGGACGCCACCTTGGCCATCAGCTCGGCGGTGTAACCCCGCGCGTCGGCGGCGATCTGGCCCTTGCGGATCGGCTTGCCGGCGAGCGGTCCATTGCCTTTCTCGAAATAGACGTAGGCCGCGTCATTGTCGTTGTTGAACAGTTCCAGCTGGACGCCGAACTTCCGGACGTAATGCAGCGTCGACTGGTGGTGATAGGGGATCCGCCATGGGCCAACGTTGATGTACTGGCCCTCATCGAAGTCGCACTCTTGGCGGTTGCCCATCAGGTCGGTGTCGACAAAGCCGCGCCGGGCTGCCTGGACACGCCCGCCGGCCACAGCTCGCGCTTCCAGCACCTGCACCTGGTAGCCGGCCTTGCCCAGCTCATAGGCCGCCGTCAGGCCAGCCAGGCCTGCGCCCAGAATGATGACTTTGGTGTTCTTTGCTCCACCCGAGAGGCTGGGCGGCGCAGTCGCGGCCGATGCAAAGCCGAACCCGAGGGCGTCCATACCCGCCATCGCCAGAGAGACGCCGCCGACGGCTGCGAGTTGTTCAAAGAACCGCCGGCGGGTCAGCGGCGACCTTGATCCCGGCCCCATGTCTTCCAGCATCATCATCCCCCCTTGGTGTGCTCCGGTTTCTACACACCGGCCCGCTTCGGCAATGGATGGCGGCACGATCCGGCAACCTCACGCCTCGGCGCCGCCCTCTTGGGCGCCGGTGGGTCTTTGCTGGGCGAATGATGATTGCAGACATGCAAAGGGCGCGGGACCTTGCGGTCCCGCGCCCCTGGCGATTTTCACAAAACAGCAGATCAGAGCGTGCGGCGCACTTCCTCAAGGGTGAAGCACTCGATGGTGTCGCCGGCCTTGATGTCCTGGAAGCCCTGGAACGCCATGCCGCATTCCTGGCCCGAGGGCACCTCGTTGACCTCATCCTTGAAGCGCTTGAGCGTTTGCAGGGTGCCCAGTTCCAGCACAACAATGTCGGCTCGAATGATCCGGACGCGCGCGCCCTTGCGGACCACGCCTTCGGAAACCCGACACCCGGCTACGCGACCGATTTTCGAGATATCGAACGCCTGGAGCACCTCTGCGTTACCCAGGAAGGTTTCGCGCTGGATCGGCGCAAGCATGCCCGAGAGCACGCCCTTCATGTCGTCAATCAGGTCATAGATGATCGAGTAGTAGCGAATCTCGACGCCTTCGCGTTCGGCCAACACCTGCGCCTGTTTCGAGGCGCGAACATTGAAGCCCAGGATCGGAGAGCCTGCGCCCTTGGCCAGCATCACGTCGCTTTCGCTGATGGCGCCCGCACCCGACAGGATGATCCGCGCGCGGACCTCCTCGTGCGCCAGCTTGTCCAGCGAACCGACGATGGCTTCCGCAGAGCCCTGCACGTCAGCCTTGATGATCACGGGAAGTTCCGAGACCTTCTTGTCCGCCAGCTTGGCCATCATTTCAGCCAGACTTGCGCCCTGAATCGGGGATCCGGCCTTCTCGCGCTTGAGGCGTGTGCGGTAGTCGGTGAGTTCGCGGGCTCGCGCCTCATTCTCCACGACGGCGAAGGGCTCGCCTGGCGACGGCGTGCCGTCCATGCCCAGGATCTCCACCGGCACTGAGGGGCCAGCTTCCGAAAGCTGTTCGCCGCGCTCGTTCAGCAGGGCGCGAACCCGACCAAACGTATCGCCGGCCACGACGATATCGCCGCGCTTCAGGGTGCCGCGTTTGACCAGCACGGTGGACACCGCGCCGCGTCCGCGATCAAGCTTGGCTTCGATCACCATGCCGTCGGCAGTACGATCGGGATTGGCCTTGAGGTCCAGAACCTCGGCCTGCAGCAAGATGGCCTCGATCAGGTCGTCCAGCCCCATCTTCTCCTTGGCGGAGACCTGGATCGCCTGGGTGTCGCCGCCCAGGCTTTCCACCACGATCTCGTGCTGGAGCAGCTCGTTGATCACACGCGTCGGATCAGCGCCGGGTTTGTCGATCTTGTTGATCGCCACGATGATCGGCGCGCCTGCGGCCTTGGCGTGATTGATGGCCTCGATGGTCTGCGGCATGACACCGTCGTCGGCCGCCACCACCAGCACCACGATATCGGTCACATTCGCACCGCGCATCCGCATGGCGGAGAAGGCGGCGTGGCCGGGGGTATCGAGGAAGGTGACCGCCTGGCCGCCATCCAGCCGCACCTGATAGGCGCCGATGTGCTGGGTGATCCCGCCGTGCTCTCCGGAGACCACGTCAGCTGACCGCAGGGCGTCAAGCAGCGAGGTCTTGCCGTGGTCGACGTGGCCCATGACGGTGACGACCGGCGGACGAACCACCAGATAGTCGTCCACATCCTCGGCGCCGATGAAGCCTTCTTCCACGTCGGCTTCCGACACGCGCCGCACCGTATGGCCGAACTCCGTAGCCACCAGTTCCGCCGTGTCGTTGTCGATGACATCGTTGATCTTGAGCATCACGCCCTGACGCATCAGGAACTTGATGATCTCGACGCCGCGTGTGGCCATCCGGTTGGCCAGATCGCCCACCGTGATCACGTCGGGGATGATGACCTCGCGGGCCACGCGGGCCTGCTCGACCGTGCCGCCCTTGCGCTTTTCACGCTCGCGTTCGCGGGCGCGGCGCACAGACGCCAGCGAGCGCATCCGCTCGGCGCCCTCAGCGTCGCCAGCTACGGTCTGGATGGTCAGGCGGCCTTCGCGGCGCGTAGGCGCGCCCTTGGCGCGGCTCATGGCCTTGCCGGGACCCGCATCCCTGCGGTTCCGATCATCTTCCTCGGGGCGACGGTCCAGAGCCGCGCCGCCGGGGCGAGGGGCCTGGCGTGCAGCGCGCTGGACTTCCGGCGTCGCGGGAGGCGCGGCAGGACCGGTTCTTGGGCCGGCAGGCCCACGGGGACCGCCAGGGCCGCGCGGGCCTGCGCCGGGCGCCGGACGTGGAGCCAGCGCCGAATAGCGCACGGTGTTGCCGCTCGCGGCGGCGTCCTGACGGGGACCGCGATCGCCTTGCGGGCGATCATTGCGCTGCGGCGGGCCGCGATCATCGCGCGGCGGACGATCGTCCGTGCGCGGGGCCCGTTGATTGAACGAGGCACCCTCGAAGCGCCCGGTCGTGGGCGGTCGATAGGTGGTGGTGGTCGGACGGTCGTCACGACGCTCATGCGACGGCTGATAGGACCGTGTCTGGCCCGGAAGAGCGGGCGCGGCCGGCGCACGCGGCGGCGGCGCAGACGCCAGCGGCGCGGGAGCCTGGGTCGGGGCCGCAGCGACGACCGGAGCCGGGGCGGCGGCGGGG
>NZ_JBILRO010000055.1:0-15230 GCF_044372605.1 Phenylobacterium sp. | reverse complement strand
CCGCGCATATGGACCGGGTGTTTGCGCTGAAGGACGGCAAGCTCGAGGTCTGGACGGCCGGGTAGGGCGGGGCGCCCCGGGGTTCACCCACGCGTTGTCATCCCGGTTTCGCCATGGGCGAAGACCGGGGCCCATAAGCGTCGGGGTCGAGATATTGGCGCAGCGTCGCCGGCGCAGGGCTATCCGGAAGCGCCAGCGTTTATGGGTCCCGATCTTCGCGTGCCGCGAAACCGGGATGACAGGTTTTGTTGGGGGAATGAACCGGGACGCCTCACCCGGAACTGCGCCAGGCGGGCCCGGCGGACGCGCCGCCCGGGGGCTTGTGGGTCGCGGCAAAGCGCGAGCCGGGCGGCGGCGGGTCGTAGCCCTTCTGGCGCGGACGCGGCGGTGGCTCGGGTTCGGGCGGGGGCTTGGGGTCGGGGTTGAATTCGCCAAGGCCGAATTCCTCGGAAAACCGGGCGATCAGGTCCTCGAACGGGATCGCCAGAAAGGCGTCGGGGTCCTCATGGGAGAGATCGGACAGGCACTGGTCCAGATCGTTGAAGATCTCCTCGGCGTGGTTTTCCTCATATTCGTTCCAGACCATCTCGCCGAGATGGGTGCGCGCGCGCCAGTAAAGCCCGCTCACTGCAGACTTGCGCGCCTTGGCGATGTCCTTGCGCTCGGCCTCGGCCGCGCGGCCCGCCTCGGCTTTCAGGGCGGCCTGTTCACGGTCAAAGCGCTGCTTCATGGCGATGGTCTGGCGCAGGTTGCGGCAATGGGTCTGCAGCGCACGCGAGGCGCGTTCGAAGGCCTCGACGTCCTCAGCCGCCTTGATCCAGACCTGAGCTTCGGTGACGCCCTCCATGCACACCTCCGCCACCGCCGCCAGCATGGCGTCGATGCGCTCGGGGGTGAGGGAAATCAGGGCAGGTTGCACGAGAACAAAGATAGAACAAATAGGCGCAGGAGTCAAGTTTTTCGAGCACCTGCCCGCCAGCACCGTCCACAGCTTCAGCGTCGTCGCGAATGAAACGCGAGGGTCCGGAGCGCCCTAAATCAGCCCGGCGCGCCGGGCGATCACAAGGGCGGCGATGATCAGGATCAGGGCCTGAATGATCATTCCGAAAGGCGCGGCCAACGGCAACTTCTGCACCGCCCAGGCGACGAGTGCGGCGACGATCAGGACGATCAAGGCAAAGATGAGAATGGACATGGTCTGGCTCCCGGGACGGCGACGCCGCGCAGTGGAGCAAACCGGGGTTAGGCGGGAGTGTTCCCCGGTGAGCGGGACCCGGGCGCATTTCTCTGATCAGCCGCGGTGTGGAAAAGAGTGCGTGGGCGGTCTCAACCGTTCGGCGCAACAGCTATGGATATAGCGGTTGAAGCGAGGTTGGGATGGGTCACGCGGGTCGGTTGGCGGACGAGCGCCGGTGGGAACTGTGGGCGCGCTGGACGCGCGGCTAAACGTTGGCGGTGTTGACCCGCCAGCGTCCTCCACAGCGCATCTGCCGCAAGATAGACAGTAAAAAGATTCCGAATTACACTCGGTACGCTACAAAACTAGCAATCAAAAATTGGGAGACGAAATGCCTAAGCTACGTTTAAGCTGGCTCGCTTTCGGTGTAGGTGCTTCTTTAGTGCCTGCTCTTGCTCACGCGGCTACCGAAAACCTGCGGTCAGATGACTACGTTGGTATCTCATTCTGGTTGATTTCTATGGCGCTTATTGCGTCAACCGCTTTCTTTTTCCTTGAAACTCAACGGGTTGCGGGAAAATGGAAAACCTCGCTGACCGTGTCAGGTCTCGTGACGCTGGTGGCTGCGGTTCACTATTTTTACATGCGAGACGTCTGGGTTGCGACCGGTGAAACGCCAACCGTTTATCGGTACATCGACTGGCTCATCACCGTTCCGTTGCTGATGATCGAGTTTTATCTAATCCTTGCCGCGATCACCAAGGTTCCTGCTGGTGTGTTCTGGCGCCTGCTCATCGGCACGTTCGTCATGCTTGTGGGCGGCTATGTTGGCGAAGCGGGATATGCTGGCGTTTGGCCAGCCTTTATCGTCGGCATGATCGGTTGGGCCTACATCCTGTATGAAGTGTTTTTGGGGCAGGCGAGCAAAATCAATGCTGCCGAAGCTCCAGAGTCGGTACAGTCGGCCTTCAAACTGATGCGTCTCATTGTGACCATTGGTTGGGCAATTTATCCGATCGGATACTTCGTGGGCTATCTGATGGGTCAAGATCCATCCGCGAGCTCCGCCGCGCTCAACCTGATCTACAACCTCGCTGACGTCGTGAACAAAATTGCTTTCGGTGTCATCATCTGGACGGTTGCAACCTCTGAAACGGACCGCGCTGCTGCAAAGTAGGTTTCTGCGGACGTAGGGCCTGACAGGCCCGCTACTTACGGCCTTCATGAAGGGCGCCACGCTTCGGCGCTCTTCATGAACGAGCCGCTCATTCTCATGCAGACCTATAAAACACCCCCCAAACGGTAGTCTGAATTGATGCTGCTTTCACTGATATTGGGGATGGCACTTGTTGACGCCCCCCTGGAACCGTTGGTTGACGAGATTGTCGTCACGGCGCGGCAACCCAACACGCCGATTGAAGACAGTCCCGCGAGTATCGAAGCATTCGGGTCCGAGGAACTTGCCAAACCCGGTGAGTTCATGGCTTCCGACCTCAGTCGGCTGTCTCCTGGGCTGACATACAAGTCGACGTTCGGGTCGTCCGCTCCACAGTTTTTCATTCGCGGCATCGGCTCCAATGACGTCAACCCAAGCGCCAATCCGGGCGTGGCGGTTTATCTCAACGATGTGCTGCTGGCCTCTCCGCTTGGGCAGAACCTCGCGACGTTCGATCTCAGCGGTGCGCAGATATTGAAAGGGCCGCAGGGCACACTTTTCGGTCGTAACGCGACCGGTGGGGCCATCGTCTTTCGTACCAACCGTCCAGGCGATACCGCAAGCGCGACGGCTGCCGTGGGCGTTGGGTCGTTTGGGCTGCGGACGTTCGAAGCCGCCGCCGATACCGGGACCTTCAACGGCGCGCGAGCAAGGTTTGCTGGCTTTGCTCGACGTTCGGACGGCTACACCAAGAATACCGCAACCGGCGGGTCGCTAAATGGCCTTGAGGTCTACGGAGGGCGGGCCACTGTCCTCGTGGATGGCCCCGGCGGCTGGACAGGGGAGGTGCTCGCCGACTACGCCGTCGATCGCTCTTCCATGACGGCGCATGAAGGCCTTGGCCTGTTTGCGCCAGAAGGCTTGGCTGGCAATCCACCACGTTTCGTACCGTGCGCGGTCGCGCGGGCGAGCGCGGGGGCATGTGTCAATGCATTGGGCTATAAATACACGACCAATCCTTATTCAGAGGCCTTTGATCGACCGGGACGTGAGGACCTGGATGCGGGCGGCGTTTCTGTGACAATCGCCCATAGTGGGCAGATCAACATCCAGTCCATCACTGCCTATCGGACGGCCAAACGCGCGGTCAGAGAAGACTCGGATGCGAGCCCCCTATCGCTGGTCGCGCTCGATTTTGACAACGACGACAAATCCTTCACTCAGGAAGTTCTTGTCCGCGGATCTGGGAATGGTCTGGATTGGCGAGCGGGCGTCTTCGCTTTGGACGAACACCTGAAGACCCGAAACCGCTTTGAGGTCTTGGGTACGGTCCGCGCCGCGGGTGCGCCGTTCATTGATGATCCACAGTTTTTCGTCTTTGGGCCCTTTCGACTGCTTCAATCCTACAGGCTGAAGACTCAATCGGTCGCGGCGTTTGCCGATGCTGATTGGGCGGCAAGCCCGGCTCTGACCCTTACCGCCGGGGTCCGCCTGACCCAGGAGCGCTCGGAGTTCACCACGGAAACGCGGTTTGATGAAGTCACCGCCAATCCGATCCTGTCCCCGCGCCGTGGGGGCGAGCGGAGCGACACGGCCACCTCTTGGCGACTGGCTGCGCGGTACGCGCTTGGGTCGAAGCGCTCCATTTATGCAAACGTCAGTCGTGGATTTAAGTCCGCCGGGTTCAATGGCGGAGCCTTATTCGCAACCGACTCGATCGGGCCTGTCGCGCCGGAAGTTGTGACCGCCTATGAGGTCGGAGCAAAATGGCAGGCCACAGACCGGGTCGAGCTTGAGACTGCGGGTTACGTGTATGACTATACCAGCCTGCAGGTCTTTACCTTGCGCGCCGCGCCGCCGCCGACCCGGCAGGTTCTCGACAGTGCGAACGCGTCTATCTCCGGTCTGGATCTACGGGCAAATGCTCGCCTGCCAGCCGGCGTCACCGCAACCGCCAGCGTTGCATATCTTGACGCCACCTTTACCGATTTCATCGATGCGAATGGCGTCTCCCGGTCCGGCAATCGTCTGACCGCTGCGCCGGAATTCTCCGGAATCGCGGCGCTGGCCTGGCGCGGGAAGATTACTTCGCAGTGGACCGCCGCCGCCGAGATACGCGCCAAATACCGGAGCCGTGTGTTTTTCGACAACACCAACGACCCTCTGCTGAGTTCAGGCGCCAGTACGTTGGTGGATGTTTCCGTGTCGCTTGAGCACCCTCCGAGCGGATGGCAGGCAGACATATCGGTGCGCAATCTGACTGACGAAAGCGTGATTGCAGACGCCCTCAATCTTGGTCAGTACGGCTTCATTCAACGTACCTATGCTCCCCCGAGGGCGGTCTATCTGACAGTGCGAAAACGCCTTTGATCGTTCGCTCCGTCAACTGTCCCCAAAAGTAGGGCCGCATACGCACTCCGTGCCCGGAGTCAAAGGCCTACCCCCTCCGGTCCTTCGGCCCCCACCCCCCCCCGACGGGAGGAGGATCTTTGGCTCCCGAGATGCAACAGGATCCAGGGGCTAGGGTATCGGTGACGGGTGCAACAATCGCCAATCGCCAATCGCCCAGAGCGTGCATACGCCACTTGGGTTCCCACTTTCTTGCCCACAACCTCACGACATCGCTAAGGTTCGCGCTGCGGGTGCGACGGGGCAGGCGGTGTCGCAGTTCATGAGCGACGGCTCCAGCTGATATGTACTCCGTACGGCAGGCGGGCCGTAGACGCGACGCGGGAGTATCCAGGGTGAGCCTCGAAACCAGACCCGTGCGGGCGCAGAACGGTGTCGCGATCCTCGGCGTGTTTGTGGCGGATCTGGTGTTCAGCGCCGACCGCCTGCCGATCCCTGGCGAGACCCTGAAGGGCGCCGGTTTTCAGATCGGGCCTGGCGGGAAGGGATCCAACCAGGCCGTCGCCGCGGCGCGCGCGGGCGCAGACGTCAGCTTCATCACGCGGCTGGGCCAGGACACCTTCGGCGCCATGGCGCGGAAGCTGTGGTCCGGGGACGGAATCGCGTCTCACGTCACCGAGACAGACACGCCCACCGGGGCGGCCTTTGTCCATGTGAACAGCGTCTCTGGCGAGAACGCCATCATCATCGTTCCGGGCGCCGCGGCCGAGCTGAGCGCGGATGACGTCGACGCGGCAGAGGCCGTGATCGCCGGCTCGAAGGTGTTCGTCACCCAGCTGGAGCAACCGGTCGCGGCGGCGCAACGCGGGCTGGAGATTGCGCGCACGCACGGCGTGACGACGGTGTTCAATCCAGCGCCCGCGGAGAGGATTCCGGACGCCGTCTATCCGCTTTGCGACTTCATCGTGCCGAATGAAGCCGAGACGTCGGCGTTGACGGGGTTTCCGGTCGCCTCGCTCGACGATGCGCGGCGCGCCGGCGACGTCTTGCTTTCTCGTGGGGTCGGCGTGGCGCTGATTACCCTGGGCGAACGCGGCGCCTTGTTCCATGCCAGGGATCGTTCCGTACTCACGCCTGCCTGGCAGGCGGGGCAGGTGGTGGACACCACGGGCGCTGGCGACGCCTTTATCGGAAGCTTTGCCGCCGCGCTCGCCAGCGGCGAGGATCCGTTGGAGGCGGTGGGATTCGGGTGCGCTGCAGCGGGCCTCTCGGTCACGCGGCGCGGCGCCGCTCACGCCATGCCTTACCTGCGGGATATCCTGGGCCTCCGCGGTGCCGGGCCCCCCGCGTTGCCGTAGCCGCAACTGTTCCGGGTTTCGGGGGCAGAAAGGCGGAACACGCACGCTTTCCTGCCTGATGAGCCGCGGCGGGGTGGGAAAGCCTTCGTTTGCCGCCTTTCATCGCGCATCGGGCTCGGGTTCGGGTTCGGTGCTCAATGCGAAGGCCCGAACGGCGTCCAGAGCTTCCGTGGTTCCGGCGACCTCGAAGGTGATCCGGATCTCGTAAATGTAGTCGCCCCGGCGCATCAGCCAGATCCCTTGACCCAGCCTTGACTTGTCCACCCAGGCTCTTCCGGCCTGCAGGATTTCCCTGGGGCCGGTCGGGAAGCCGGGCAGTCGTGCGGTCACGCCGTCCTCGTCCTGGGACTGCTTGAGCAATGACGCGAAAAACCGGCGGTCGTCGCTCGCGTCAGGCAGGTAGCTGCTGAAGATCGAGAGGCTGTTCTCGTCGTTGCTGTAGAAGCAGGCGAGGTCGAGGGCGTTATCTTCCGGATTGAGCACGCCCAGCCGGAACAGCTCATAGGCCCCATAGCGCGGATCGCACTGCAGGTCAGATCCGCGCAGGATCGTCGACTCCCCGGGCGCGGGGAAGAAGAAGACGCCGTCCGGGCCGTAGAGGATGGCCAGGCGGTCTCCAGCCAGGCGCTCGGGCTGGTAAATCCAGGAGGTTCGACGCGACTGGGTCAGGAGAAACAGGCTCGCGGCATTGCCCCTGGAATCATAGACCGCGACGGGCGCTGTCTTTCCGGTGATCGCCTCGACCAGATCATCGGCCAACTGTTTGCCGCCCGGTGCGCCATGGTAGACCTTGAAGACGAAGTGTAGTCCGTCCGTAGCGCCCACGAGATAGTAGAGCGGTCGCGCCAGACCCGTGGTGGGCGCGCCGGGGGTCGTCGACCAGGCCCGGGCGTCGGCGACCGACGGGCCCGCTGCAAGGTAGTAGGTGTCGTCTCGACCCTTGGCCCGCGCCCAGCGAGGTGGTGCGTAGCCTTCGCCGGCCGAGATCACCCAGGTGTCGTCTCCGACCGGAAAGCTGGCGATTTCGCAGGGCAGGGCGATGTCGATCTCCGAGATCGGCCAGGCGCCCCGTCCGGTGCTGTCGTTAAGCGCCAGGTGAACACTGGCCATCAGGCCGATCCGATCCTCTTCGGGGAGCGGTGAGGCGAATTTGAGCGGCGTTCCAGCGCCCTCAAGTTTTGCACCGCAGGCCGGAGGGGCCGATTGCGTCTGCGCCATTGCCTGGGACATTGTCCCGAATATCATCGCTAAAGCGAATAGTAGTCGAGCGTTCATTTGGATATAATTCCCGTCAAGGTTGCTACTCGATATCACCTTGACGCCCAGAACAAAAGGGGACTATGAACAAAAACGGAACGCGTCCACGGGTTACCCACAGGCGCTCAACAAGAGGATGGTCGTGATGGTTCGTCTGGCCCGGGAATCACTGGCCTTTGCGTCGGTGGCGAGTTTTGTCTGGATGGTCTGCACGGTGGCCGGTCTGATGGGCTGACGCCATGCGAATGGGGGAGGCGGCGAACGTGGCGGACGAGGATAGGGGTTTCGTCCATCTGCGGGTCCGCTCGGCCTATTCGCTGCTGGAAGGCGCCATCAAGGCGGACAAGATCGGGGGCCTGGCCAAGGCCGATGGCATGCCCGCTGTGGCCATCGCCGACCGGGCCAATCTGTTCGGGGCGCTGGAGTTTTCGGTCGCCACCAAGGGCGATGGGGTCCAACCGATCATCGGCTGCGCCCTGCCGGTGACGGGGATCGGCGGCGGACTGACGGAACGGTGGGCCAAGACGCCGACCGTGATGCTGCTGGCCCAGAGCGAGGAAGGCTATCTCAACCTCTCCGAGCTCTCGTCGATGGCCTATCTGGACAGCGACGGCAGCGAGGACCCGCATGTGCCCTGGGACAAGGTCTGCGCGCACGCCGCCGGGCTGATCCTGCTGTCGGGCGGGCCGGACGGGCCGGTCAATCCGTTGTTCGCGGCGGGCAAGGCGGATCTGGCGAACGCGGCGCTGGCCGAGATGGCCCGCGCCTTTCCGGACAGGTTCTATGTGGAGCTGCAGCGCCACGAGGCGGCGGCCGAGGCGCTGGCGGAACCGGGACTGGTGGCCTTCGCCTATGACCAGGACGTGCCGCTGGTGGCCACCAACGACGTCTATTTCAAGAACGCCCAGACCCATCAGGCCCACGACGTACTGCTGTGTATCTCCGACGGCGCCTTTGTCGGCCAGGACGACCGGCGGCGCGTGACCGCCGAGCACGGGTTCAAGTCCGTGGAGCAGATGCGGGCCCTGTTCGCCGATCTGCCGGAGGCCTGCGACAACACCCTCGATATCGCCCGGCGCTGCGCCTTCACCGTGGCCAAGCGGGACCCGATCCTGCCGAGCTTCCCCACCAGCGAGGGGCGGACCGAGGCCGAGGAACTGGCCTTTCAGGCGCGCGAGGGCCTACGCGCCCGCATCGCCAAGGGCCAGGCGACGGCGTTCCCGCCGGCGGACTATGAGGCGCGGCTGGAGGCGGAGCTGAAGGTCATCATCCAGATGGGCTTTGCCGGCTACTTCCTGATCGTCTCGGACTTCATGAAGTGGGCGGTGGCGCATGACATTCCGGTGGGGCCGGGGCGGGGCTCCGGCGCCGGGTCGCTGACCGCCTGGGTGCTGCTGATCACGGGTCTGGACCCGTTGCGGTACGGGCTGATCTTCGAGCGGTTCCTGAACCCGGAGCGGGTGTCGATGCCCGACTTCGATATCGACTTCTGCCAGGATCGCCGCGACGAGGTGATCAGCTACGTCCAGACGCGCTATGGCCGCGACCGGGTGGCGCAGATCATCACCTTCGGCACCCTGCAGGCGCGCGCGGTGCTGCGCGATGTGGGGCGCGTGCTGCAGCTCCCGCTGGGCCAGGTGGACCGTCTGGCCAAGATGGTGCCGGCCAACCCCGCCAATCCGGTGACCCTGGCCCAGGCCATCGAGATCGAACCGCGCCTGCGCCAGGCCCGCGACGAGGACGAGGCGGTGGCGCGCCTGCTGGACATCGCCCTGCAGCTGGAGGGGCTTTACCGCAACGCCTCGACCCACGCCGCCGGGGTGGTGATCTCGGACCGGCCGCTGACGCAACTCTCGCCGCTCTACCGCGATCCGCGCTCGGAGCTGCCGGCCACCCAGTTCAACATGAAGTGGGTGGAGAGCGCGGGGCTGGTGAAGTTCGACTTCCTGGGCCTGAAGACGCTGACGGTCATTCGCCGCGCCATGAAGCATCTGGAACGGCGCGGGGCGGACTTTGACCTGGAGTCGCTGCCGCTGGACGACGCCGGGGCCTACGAGATCATGGCCGAGGCCAGGACCGTGGGCGTGTTCCAGATGGAAGGACAGGGGATGCGCGACACCCTGCGCCAGCTCCGGCCCACGTCGCTGGAAGAGTGCACCGCGCTGATCTCGCTCTATCGGCCTGGCCCGATGGAATCGATCCCGTCCTATGTCGACGTGAAGATGGGCCGGCGCGACCTCGACTTCTATCACCCGCTGCTGGAGCAGGTGCTGACGCCCACCTACGGCGTGATCGTCTACCAGGAACAGGTGATGCAGATCGCCCGGATCATGGCGGGCTATTCGCTGGGCGAGGCCGACCTGCTGCGCCGCGCGATGGGCAAGAAGAAGAAGGAGGAGATGGACCAGCAGCGCACCCGGTTCGCCTCCGGCGCGGCGGAGCGGGGGGTGGACAAGGCGATCGCCGACATCCTGTTCGGGCTGATGGAGAAGTTCTCCGGCTACGGGTTTAACAAGTCCCACGCCGCGCCCTATGCGCTGATCGCCTACCAGACGGCCTGGTTGAAGGCGAACACGCCGGTGGAGTTTTTCGCCGCGTCCATGAGCCTGGATATGGCCAATACCGACAAGCTGGCGGTGTTCTACCAGGACGCCAAACGCTTCGGGGTGACCGTCCGGCCGCCCTGCGTGAACCGGTCCTCCGGCGACTTCGATGTGGCGGACGGCGAGGTGCTCTACGCCCTGGGCGCGATCCGTAACGTGGGTCTGGCCGCCATGGAGCACGTGGTGACCGTACGGCGCGAGGGCGGGCCGTTCCGGGACATCTTCGACTTTGTGGAGCGGATCGATCCCAGGCAGGTGAACAAGCGCACCTTCGAGACTCTGGCGCGGGCCGGGGCGTTCGACGCCCTGCATCCGAACCGGGCCGAGCTGATCGCCTCCAGCGAGGCGCTGGTGGGCCATGGCCAGGCGCTGGCGTCTGATCGCGCCGAGGGCAAGGTCAGCCTGTTTGGCGAGGATCTGAGCGGCGGCCATCGCCCCCGGATCACCCGCTCGGACGCCTGGAGCCCGGTACAGCGGCTGGACGAGGAACTGGCGGCGGTGGGGTTCTATCTGTCCGGCCACCCGCTGGACGACATGGTCGATGCGCTGAGGCGCAAACGCACCGACCTGCTGGCCGACGCGATCCCGAAGGCTCTGGCCGGCGCCGAGGCGCTGAGGATGGCCGGCGTAATCCGGCGCAAGCAGGAACGCCCCTCGCGCTCGGGGGAGAAGTTTGCCTTCGTGACGCTGTCGGATCCTACCGGGGAATATGAGGTGCTGTTCCCGCCGGAGTCGCTCAAGAAGTTTCGCGACCTGCTGGAGCCTGGCAAGGCGGTGGCGCTGAAGGTGCGCGCCAAGGCGGCGGACGGCGAGGTGCGGTTCTTCGGCGACGATGTGGAGCCGGTGGAGAAGGCCGTCGAGAGCGTGGTCTCGGGCCTTCGCGTGCATGTGGCGCCGCGCAGCGCCGAGATCGAGGCGCTGAAGCGACGGCTCTCAGGGGTGACGAACGCGCGTGGCGGCGAGGTGATCCTGGTGGCGGGGCTGGCAGGCGGTCGCGAGGTGGAGCTGAAGCTGCCGGGCCGCTTCACCCTGGACGGCGCGGTGCGCGGCGCGCTGAAGACGTCTCCGGGCGTGGTGTTTATCGAGGATCTTTAGGCACCCCCTTGACGGGTGACGTATTGCGTGTGTGAATTCATTACGCAATCTGGAGTATAGTCATGAAGTCGATCCTGATCATCGCGGCGCTGGTCACGGCGGCAGCGGGGCCTGCGGCGGCGGATTTCGGAAAGATAAAGTCGCCGACGCCGGGCTTCCAGAAGGCAAAGCCCGCCACCGGAATGTCGTCAGGTCCGTCACCCTACGCTGCGCGCCCGATGCCCTCGTATGGCTCGCCCTACAGCGGGTCATCATCGACGTCGAGGCCAAGGACGTACGGTTCGCCGCCCGCCGCCGATGCCTACAAGCCTTTTCAACCCTATAAGTCCCATCCGGGAACCAGCCTGTACGGACCCGACAGCCGCAAGAAGCCGTAGGCCGCATAGGCGTCGCCTCGCGCGGCTAGGACGGGCGCGGTTGATTTCCCGGGCGTTTGCGACTACACGCGCTGCTCCAATCCACACGTAGGCGTGCGGTTCTGGCGGGGAGACATCCCGCACTTGACCGTTCCGGTCCTCCTTCGGGAGGGTTTGCCTGCGGAGGTTCAACCGGAAGAAAGACGAGTAACAGACGATGGCTCTGCCTGATTTTTCTATGCGCCAGCTCCTGGAAGCCGGCGCGCACTTCGGCCACCAGACGCACCGGTGGAACCCGAAGATGGACAAGTTCATCTTCGGCTCACGCTCCAACATTCACATCATCGACCTGTCGCAGTCGATCCCGCTGCTGCACCAGGCGCTGGTGAAGGTGCGTGAAGTCGCCGCCGGCGGCGGTCGCATCCTGTTCGTGGGCACCAAGCGTCAGGCGTCGGACCCGATCTCCGTGGCCGCCAAGCGCTGTGCGCAGTATTACGTCAATCACCGCTGGCTGGGCGGCACCCTGACCAACTGGCGCACCGTGTCGGGCTCTATCGCGCGCCTGCGTGAACTGGAAACCCTGCTGGACGGCGGAGAGGGCGCCGGGCGCCTGAAGAAGGAAGTGCTGAAGCTGACGCGCGAGCGCGACAAGCTTGAGCTGAGCCTTGGCGGGATCAAGGACATGGGCGGCATTCCCGACCTGATGTTCGTGATCGACACCAACAAGGAAGCCATCGCCATCCAGGAAGCCCGGAAGCTGAACATTCCGGTGATCGCGATCCTCGACACCAACTGCAACCCCGACGGCATCACCTATCCGATCCCTGGTAACGACGACGCCGCGCGCGCCATCCAGCTCTATTGCGATCTGCTGGCGGATTCGGTGCTGGACGGCCTTGCGGCCGGCCAGTCGGCCTCGGGCATCGACCTGGGCGCTTCGGAAGCTCCGATGGAGCCGACGCTGGCCCGCGCGCTCACCCCCGAGCCGGTGTCCGAGCCTGAAGTGTCGGCGCCGGAAGCCGCCGCCCTCGAAGCCGAGATGACCGGCGCGGCTGCGGAACCTGATACCACCGCCGCGGAGGCCACGACGGCCGAAGATGGCGTCGCCGCGGCGAGCGAGTAGCAAGCGGCCTAAGCAAAATCGTCGCTTTGGCCTGATACCCAACCACTTTCGGCGGCGTTCCATATGGGGCGCCGTCGGTTCCTAACCTGATGAGGAGCTGACCATGGCGGAAATCACCGCTGCGCTGGTCAAGGACCTGCGCGAAAAATCCGGCGTTGGCATGATGGACTGCAAGAAAGCCTTGCAGGAAAACAACGGCGATATTGAAGCGTCGCTGGACTGGCTGCGCGCCAAAGGCCTGTCCAAGGCCGCCAAGAAATCGGACCGCGCCGCGGCCGAGGGCCTGGTGGCCGCCAAGCTGAGCGACGACGGCAAGACCGGCGTGATCGTTGAGCTGAACGCAGAGACCGACTTCGTGTCGAAGAACGAAACGTTCCAGTCTGCGGCGCGCGACTTTGCGGTCGTGGCGCTGGGCGTCGACGGCGACGTGGATGCGATCACTGCGGCCAGGACGGCCAGGGGTGAGGTTGTCTCCGACGTGATCACCAACATGATCGCGACGATCGGCGAGAACATGCGCCTGCGCCGCTCGGCCCGCCTGAGCGTCTCGGATGGCGCTGTGTCGCTCTACCTGCACAACAAGCAGGGCGACGACGTGGCGCGTCTGGCCGTTCTGGTGGCGCTGGAAAGCACGGGCGACGTGGCCGTGCTGCGCGATGTCGGTCGCAAGATCGCCATGCACGTGGCCGGCACGCCCGCGCCGCCGCTGGCGCTGACGACGGACGACCTGGATCCTGCGGCCGTGGCTAAGGAAAAGAAGTTCCTGACCGATCAGGCGCTGGAATCGGGCAAGCCCATCGGCGTGGTCGAGAAGATGATCGAGGGCCGGATCCGCAAGTGGCAGGAAGAGGTTGTGCTCCTGAAGCAGCCCTTCGTCATGAACCCGGACCAGACCATCGAGCAACTGATCGCCGACACCGCCAAGGATCTTGGCGTCCCAGTGACGGTTAAAGCCTTCGTGCGCTTTGCGCTCGGCGAGGGCGTTGAGAAGAAAGTTGACGACTTCGCCGCCGAGGTCGCTTCGATGTCCGGCCAGGCCTAGGCCACCCGGACTGATCTTCCAGGGGCGCGATGCGTTAGACGCATCGCGCCCTTGCTGTATGTTGTTACCGTCCGAATTCAGGATTCCCGTCCATGGCCGCCGCGAAACCCCGCTTCAAACGCATCCTGCTCAAACTCTCGGGCGAGGCCGGCGTCGGTGGAGATAGTTTCGGGATCGATCCGAAGACCCTCGCGGGGGTATCCGAAGAGATCGCCCAGGTGGTGAAGGCCGGGGTTCAGGTCTGTGTGGTGGTGGGCGGCGGCAATATCTTCCGCGGCGCAGCCCTGGCCGAAGCCGGCATGGAACGCGCCAGCGCCGACTACATGGGCATGCTGGCCACCGTCATGAACGCCCTGGCGCTTCAGGCCTCGCTGGAAAAGGCAGGGGTTTTCACCCGGGTGCAGTCGGCGATCCCGATGGACGCGGTCTGCGAGCCCTATATCCGCCGTCGCGCCCTCAGGCATCTGGAAAAGGGCCGGGTGGTGATCTTCGCCGCCGGACTCGGCGCGCCCTTCTTCACGACGGACACGCCGGCGGCGCTGCGGGCCGCCGAAATGGGTTGCGACGCGCTGTTCAAGGGGACCAGCGTCGACGGCGTCTATTCGGCGGATCCCAAGAAGGACCCGGATGCGAAGCGCTACGAGACGCTCAGCTATCAGGAAGTACTGGCGAAGAATCTCAAGGTCATGGACTCTTCGGCGGTCGCACTGATGCGCGACAATCATATTCCGATCGTGGTGTTCAACATCCGCGAACGGGACAACCTTCTGAAGGTTCTGAATGGCGAAGGGGTCTTCACGACCATCGCCTGAATCCCACAATTCGACCCGAGACCAGAAAAGACACGGAGACGCCGCCATGGCCACGACTGAAAAGCCTGTGCTCAGCCGCTACAAGGACCGTATGGACAAGGCCGTCGCGGCCCTCAGCGATGAGTTCGGTTCGCTGCGGACGGGTCGCGCGTCCGCCAGCCTGCTGGATCAGATCCGGGTGGACGCCTACGGATCGTCGGTGCCGATCAATCAGGTGGGCGCCGTCAGCGTTCCGGAGCCCCGGATGCTCACGATCGGGGTCTGGGACAAGGCGTTGGTGGTGTCGGTCGAGAAGGCGATCCGTGCGTCCGACCTGGGCCTGAACCCGGTCGTTGACGGGACCACGCTGCGGCTTCCTATCCCGCCACTGACCGAAGAGCGCCGAAAGGACCTGGCCAAGCTAGCCGGCAAGTATGCCGAGCAGCAGAAGGTGGCGATCCGGAACGTCCGTCGCGACGCCAATGATGATTGCCGCAAGGCCCAGAAAGACAGCGTCATGAGTGAGGACGAGGGCAAGCGGTTTGAAGGCGAAGTGCAAAAGATCACCGATGAAGCCATCAAGCGCGTGGACGAAGTCTTGAAATCAAAAGAACAAGAGATCATGCACGTTTAAGCGCTGCGCAGGATTCTGATCACGGCCATGGCCGCCTCCGAGAAACCATCCCCCGCGGGCGCGTCGTCCGGAAACCCAGCGCCGCCGCTGCATGTCGCCATCGTGATGGATGGCAACGGCCGCTGGGCGCAAAAGCGCGGACTGCCGCGTACGCTGGGCCATCGCGCCGGCGTTGAGGCGCTGAAACGTACAGTTGAAGCGGCGCCGAAGCTCAATATTCGCTGGCTGACGGTGTTTGGGTTTTCCACGGAAAACTGGAACAGGCCTGCCGCCGACGTGGCTGAACTGA
>NZ_JBILRO010000278.1:0-4126 GCF_044372605.1 Phenylobacterium sp. | reverse complement strand
CCCCCTCAGGGAGCCAGACATGAAGAACCGCATCACCGATCTGCTCGGCGTGAAATACCCCATCGTCCAGGCGCCGATGGGCTGGATCGCTCGGGCGCAGCTGGCCAGCGCCGTGTCCAACGCGGGCGGCTTTGGCGTAATCGAAACGTCCTCCGGCCGCCTCGACGAGGTGCGTGAGGAGGTGAAGAAGATGCGCACCCTTACCGACAAGCCGTGGGGCATCAATGTCGCCCAGGCGTTTGTGCGCGACCCGGACATCGTCAAGTTCGTGGCCGATCAGGGCGTCAAGTTCGTCACCACCTCGGCGGGCGACCCCAACCGCTACTGCGAGGCGCTGAAGGGCGCGGGCCTCACCGTGTTCCACGTGGTGCCGTCTATGGCGGCGGCGCAGAAGGCCATCGAGGCGGGCGTCGACGGGCTGGTGGTCGAGGGCGGCGAGGGCGGTGGGTTCAAGAACGGCCGTGATGTGGCCACCATGGTGCTGTTGCCGCTGGTGCGTTCCCGGACCGATCTGCCTATCATCGCGGCGGGTGGTATCACCGATGGTCGCAGCATGGCCGCCGCCTTCGCCCTGGGCGCCGAGGGCGTGCAGATGGGTACGCGCATGGTCTCGGCCGCCGAGAGCCCGGTTCACCAGAACTGGAAGGACAGCATCGTTGGCGCCAGGGAAACCGACACGGTGTTCCTCAACCGCCACGGCCCCGGCCCGGCGCTCAGGGCGTTGCGAACCGAAAAGACCACACGGTTCGAACTGGAGCCGCCGGCCAACATCATGGGTGAGATGGCGAACGCCCTGCAGCTCTACTTCGGCGGCGACATGGAAGCCGCCATCGCCCTGACCGGCCAGGTCGCCGGGCGGATCGATTCCGTTAAGCCGGTGGCGCAGATTCTCAGCGAGACGATCGCGGAGTTCGAGACGGTGATGACGGAGCTGGGTGCCAGGTACGGACGGGTCGGGTCTCCCGCCTGAACCGCGCCTATCGCCGGTCGTTCAACCAGCTACGGATCGTCTTGTTCACCAGCCCCTCGGCGTCGTGCTGCACGAAATGGCCGGCGTTCGGGATCATCAGGATGGTGGTGTCCTCGGACACATAGTTCCAGGTGCCCGCGTGGCCTGCGGCATTCAGCGCCGTGTCCTTCATGCCGTGAATCACCAGCACCGGAACCTTGATCATCGGCGGACTGGCGGCGGTGATGCCCGAGGGCGTGGCGACGGCGTCACCGGTCCCGCGCGGATAGTTGGCGCGGTAGTAGTTCATCATCGAGGTCAGGTTCGATCGCTGGAACGCCTCGAGATACTCTGCCTTGCGGGGCGTGTCCTTGACGCCGGCGACCATGCTGGCCAGGCCCGCCGCCGACAGGTTCTTCTCGAAGCCAGGTTGCTGGAAATTGCGGGCGTATTGGCTGTTCTTCTGCTGATCGACATTGGTGGCCATCTCGCGGGCGAAGCCGACGGGGTGGGGCACACTCATGATCACCAGCTTGTTGACGAGGTCCGGCCGGTTGAAAACCACCTGCCAGGAGATGGCGGCACCCCAGTCGTGGCCGACGATGATGGCGTTCTTCTGACCCTCTGCCGCGATCACGGCGGCCACGTCGCCGATCAGATTGGGCATGGCATAGGCGGCCTCGCCCTCGGGCTTGTCGGAGAGATTATAGCCCCGGGTGTCCATCGCGGCGGTGCGATAGCCGGCCTTGTTCAGCTCGGCCATCAGCGACTTCCAGGTGCCCCAGTAGTCGGGGAAACCGTGGACCATCACCACCAGCGGACCCTTGCCGTCGACCACATAGTGGATCTTCACGCCATTGTTGGTGGCGTACATATCCTGCGGTTTGGCGTGGGCCGCCGAGCCGATGGCCAAGGCCGCCAGAAGACCCATCATCGTGCGCAACATTGCCGCTTCCCCTTTGATTTCGCCGTACCTAGCACGCCGCCCAAGCCCGGCGAAGGCGTGGAAGTTTCACAATACACTGTGCGCTAGACACTATTTGACACACAGTGTATGTCGCATAGGAAGATGGCGAACGACACCGAAATCTTCGAAGGCCTGCGGCAGGAATTGCGCCGTGGATCCCTGATCCTGGCTGTGCTCGGACAACTGCGCGCCGAGCACTATGGCTACACCCTTCGAAAAGCCCTCGCCGATACGGGTGTCGAGATCGACGAAGGCGCCCTCTATCCGATGCTTCGTCGCCTGGAGACCCAGGGGCTGCTGACCAGCGAATGGCGGGAAGAGGAGAAGCGAAACAAACGCTTCTATCAGCTGTCGCCCCTTGGAACCGAAACACTTGCCCGCCTGATCGTCGAGTGGCGGGCGCTCAACCAATCCCTCGACGGGATTCTGGGGACCTGAAATGGACCTTATCGAACGCTACCTGGGCGCCATCGCCCGCCAACTGTCCGACGCCCAGAAAGCCGACGTCTGCGCCGAGTTGCGCGACGTTCTCCTGTCGCAGGTGGAAGACGAGGAAGGCCGACTGGGACGGCCGCAAACGCAGGAGGAGCTGGAGGCGATGCTGATCCGGTTCGGTCATCCGCTGACTGTGGCCGGGCGATATCGCAAGACCCAGCACCTGATCGGCCCCGAGGTGTTTCCGTTCTGGTGGGCCGCCTTGAAGATGTCACTGGCGGTTGTCTTGGGCATCTATGTGGTGCTGGCGGTACTCACGGCCGTAGGCGGGGAAGACACCGAACTGATCGGAGATCGGACCACGCCGACGCTCACGGCGACCCTGCTGCTCACGCTGGGTGCGGTGACGCTGGTTTTCGCCTTGATGGAAAGGTTCGGAAAGACGACTATCCTGAACCGATGGAAGCCCGGGCAGCTGCCTCCCGCCAGCGGACGAAGCGTCTCGCCGTTCGAGGCCGGTCTCGAGATCGGCGTGGGCGTCGTGTTCATCCTCTGGTGGATTGGCTTCATCCAGTTCCGTAACTTGTTGCCTGACCATGCCCTGCGGCTGGATATGGCGCAGGTCTGGACTCACTGGTTCTGGCCGATCCTGATTTTCTCGGCCTACGAGCTCGCGGCGAACCTTCTGGCGCTGCTGCGCCCGGGGCAGGCCCGGCTGGTGGAATCCCTGCTCGCGATCCGTAGCCTGGTCGCCGCGGCCATGCTGTGCGGGATCTATCAGGCCGGACACTGGGTCGTCGTCAGTTCCGCGACCTTGCCGGCGGCGGAGCTGGCGAAGACCCAGGCCAACTTTGACAGGGGCATGGCGATCGCGATCGCCGGCGCGATCCTGGTCTACGTGACCCTCGCTGGCGTGAGCCTCTGGAGACTACGTCAGCCGGACCGCGCTTTCGCGTCGTCTGCGGCGCGGCGGGCCTAGAGGGTGTGGGCGGCGTTTGCCGCGACCAGCAGGACGCCCACCAGTGTTGCCATGGATAGAATTAGATGGCGCATTTTGCGCACGCTCCCGTTGCTCCCTGCGGCAGGTACGGAGCAAGACCTGCGCCAGATGCGTCTGTCACCTGCTCGCATGGCCACGGTGAAGCTTTGTGCGGGTGCGAACAGAGTAAATCGATATGGTTTCCAAGGGTTTCTTGCCTAACGGAAGACTAGATTTTCCGCGGGCCTAGTCGCCATGAATTGCGCTGATAAGTCAGCGTCTTGTGACTGATCAGCGGATCTTTCATGCATCAGGCGGCATCGGCGCGTTAATGCTGCGTCGCAAAAACCTGTTGCCATTCGTGCCTTGGGCATTCATATACCCTCGACCATTTGCCGTCGCCTCCCCCCACCAACGGAACTCGGGGTAGGCCTGCCGGCGGTCGCTACCAGCATGAGCAGGGGCGAGCGCGGCGACAAAAGTTGGGGGGCAAGTTCGCCCTCGCCACTGAGGACCGTCCCGTTTTGAATTATGGAACGCAAGCGCATGCCGACAGGCGTGGGCTGTTGAGCGCCGCACTGTGGGGATCGGGCATGGGCCTGTTCCTCGGCGCCACCTATCTGATGGCCGGCATGAGCGGCCGCATCGCCGAGCGTGCTGAAGCCATTCGCATGGCCGAGGCTGCGGCCACGGGCTACACCGGCTCGCACCTGGAGGCTCAGGGGCGGGGGCTTCGCGTGGGTCTGGAGCAGTACGGCTTCCGCGCCGGTGCTGACGCACAGATCGTGGCGATCCG
>NZ_JBILRO010000277.1:0-4144 GCF_044372605.1 Phenylobacterium sp. | reverse complement strand
GAAGAACCCGACCGTGCCGAAGGCCTCCCTGGCGGCCAACATCAACCTGGACCAGTTACGACCGCTGTTCCCCTTGAAGCTGATGACGGTCCTGGCCATCAACGACACCAGCCTGGGCGAAACCGTCCGTACGGTGGCCGGATCTATGGGCATTCGCACCCAGGCCGATCCCGAGCCCGAGCGCAGCCTGCTGACACGGGCCGACCACTATCCATTTCTGCAGATCGGCGTACCGGCCACCGGCTTCATCTTTGGCTATGAGCCTGGGACAGAGGCCGAAGCCCGGTATCGCGAGTGGTATGAGGTCCGCTATCACCGTCCGCAGGACGACATCAACCAGCCCATGGACTTCGAGGCGGCAGGTGCGTTCCACCGATTCTTCTACAAGCTGGCCCGGACCGTGGCGAATGCGCCGGCAAAGCCCACCTGGAATCCGGAAAGCCGTTTCGCGCCGAAGCTCTGAACCCCTTTGCGCGCCGCCCGCGCCGTGACAGGCTGGCGCCAATCAAAACACGGCAGAGGGCGGAAAGATGTTTCGATCAGGGATGATACTGGCGCTGAGCGGGTTGTGCCTGGCAGGGGCGGCCTCGGCGCAGGAGCGCTGGTATCCGTCACAGTACGGCGCATCTGACACCCTTGGCGCCGTGGGCAACCTGTCGCCTGAGGGTGTGAAGCGGGCCGCCGCGCTGGTGAAAACCGGCAAGGTCTATGCCCTGGGTATCCCCACCGGGCCAGACAGCGCCGTCTATGGCGATCGCAGCTACAAGGCCGAGATCATCGTCACCCCGCCGGCCGGCCAACCCCCGCTGGGCGCCAACAAGGCCACCGCCTTCGACGAAAAGGTCACCACCAGCATGGGGATCGGCACCCAGATGGACGGCCTGGGCCATCTGGGCATCGACCACCGCTACTACAACGGGCTGACCCGTGACGAACTGAACACCCCTCAGGGGTTCAAGACTCTGGAGCTCTCGAACGTACCGCCAATCGTCACCCGTGGCGTGGTGATCGATATGCTGAAGTATTTCGGCAAGCCCATGACCGCCGGGCAGGCCTTCAACCGCACCGAGATCCAGGCGGCGATGCGGGCCCAGAAGGTGACCATCGGCAAGGGAGACGTGGTGCTGTTCCACACCGGCTGGATGGCGGCCAAGATGAACAGCGACCGCAAGGCGTTTCAGGACACGACGCCAGGGCTTGGCGAGGACGGCGCGATCTGGCTGGCCGATCAGGGCGTGGTGGCCATCGGAGCCGACACCATCACGCTGGAGCACATCCCCTTCGCCGACCCGAACCGCCCCTTCGTGGTGCATCAGACCCTGCTGGCCAGGAAGGGCGTACACATTCTGGAGAACGTCAACGTGGGTCTGCTGGCGGCGGACGGGGTGAGCGAGTTCCTGTTTGTGCTGGGCCAGCCACGTTTCGTGGGCACCGTGCAGGTGGTGATCAATCCCATCGCGATCCGGTAGGAGCTCAGAGGCCGTAGAAAGCCTCGAAACGCTCCAGAGGGGCCCAGGTCGACAGGGCGCGGAAAGGGAACGCGAGCCAGGGCGCGCCGGGGTCAAGGCGATCCAGATTCGCCACCATGGCGTCGCGAACATCGGGTCGGATATCGTTGCGGCTGTCGATGAGCTGGCCCCAGGTCGACGTGCCGGTCATGCGGACGGTGGCGGGAAGGTTTCGCGAGGCGGCATAGTCTGGCGGGAAGAGGCGGCGATAGGCCTCGAGATTGTATAGCCATGAGCCGCCGCAGACGGCTGTCGCTTCCGGATGGGTCTGACGGATATGGCGCACCATGGCCGCGAGCTCATCCTTGCGCCGACCCGCCTTGCCCGAAGCCAGCGGCCCTCCGGCCTCGTCGGTATCACGATTGTAGAAATGAATTTTCACCCGACCGTCGGCATCGGGCAATTCATGGGCAAAGCATCCGAAGAGAACTTGCCCGGACGGCGGGGCCGCCTCTTCGGGGTGGGCTGCAAAGGTCTGCTGGGTCAAAGCGATCTGCTCCGGCAAATCCCGGGTCGCCTCGATACCCCGTGCATAGGCGCGCCAGATCTCGGTCGGTGGCGCCTTCAGCGGAATGCCCAGGCCCAGCCGGCGGCAGAGATTGGTGTGGCGGAAGACCGCTTCGCCCACATCTGAGCCGGTCAGTTCGGCCATGCGCCGGGCCAGCCGCAGCTGCGCCTCGAAGTAGGGACCGAGGCGGATGGCCAGGTCCATCCGATCTCCGCTCACGGGATGTCCACCACCCCGGCGTTGCCATCCTCATCGCCCCAGGCAACACGTTTCGCATCAGGGCTCATGGCCAGAGCCGAGATCGCCGCGCCCTTTTCGGCCTTCAGCGGCACGATTCTTTCTCCGGTGACATTGGCCGCCCAGACCCGGCCGTCGTCCAGCCCCGTCGCCAGCCAGGTCTTGTCAGGCGCCGCAGCGATGCGGGTCGAGAGCGCAGCGTCGTCATAGCCGATCTCGGCAGCCTGCTTGCCCATGGGACCGGTGGCGCCGGCGAAGGGCCAGCAGACCGCACCGTTGGCGCCGGACGTGGCCATCAGCGCGCCCTTCGACATGAAGGCCATGGACTTAACCTTGGCCGGATAGCCGCCCATGCGCAGGTTCTTCTCATCGGCCACACGCCAGCCGTGCAGCTGATTCTCCTGCATGGCACTCATCAGGAACTTGCCGTCCGGGCTCCAGCAGACGCCCACATGGCTGCCCGCCCACTTGTAGATCGCAGGTTTCTGATCGGCGATCCGGGCGTACCAGAACCAGACCCCGCCATAGGTGGCCACAGCGAGGCGGCGGCCCTTGGGATCGAAGGCCACGTCGGCGACGGATTTCTCGTGGGTAAAGGTGCGAGTGAAGGCCGGGTCGGCCATATCGCGCACATGCAGGTCGCGCCCGGCGGAGAAGGCGATCAGCTTCGATTCGGAAGAGGCTGCGACGGCGTCGATCCAGCGACCGGCGACCCTGGCGATCTCCGTTACGCCAGACGCGGTGGAGATCATCACCCGACCATCATCCCCGCCCGTCAGAATAGCATCGCCTGCGGGCGCCAGGCAGGCCGCCAGCACAGCGCCGTCATGGGCGGCGGCAACCTCGCCCCCCTCGAACCGGATCGTCCCGTCGCCAAGGGCGAAGGCGGCGCGACCGGTCCGGTCAAACAGGGCGGTCGTGACGAAGGCGTCAAAGCTGAAAGTCATGGCTTCCCCTAGAACCATGATGCCTTGATGGGCAAGCACGGGAACGAATCCGGGATGCAGGCCCGCTTCGCGCGCTTTCGGCTTTACAACCTCCTAACAGCTTGCCAATGGTCCTCCCGACAGGCCCGGCTGATGGGTCCTTGGGAAGGAATTCGCAGGTATGGCGGCGAAAGTCGGCGGTGCTAAAGGCGGCAAATTCAGCCTGAACCAGAACTCGGACATGAACGTCACGCCCTTCGTGGACGTTATGCTCGTGCTCCTGATTATCTTCATGGTGTCGATCCCGGCCGCGACGGTCTCGATCAAGCTGGACCTCCCCCCGGCGATCCCGCCGCCCCCCGGCACCAAGGTGAAGGAGCCGATCCTGATCAACCTCCAGCGTGGGGGTGCGATCTTCATCGGCGAGGCTCCGACGACCCTGGAGCGCCTGACCGGCGACCTGACCCTCACGCTTCAGCGCGATGAGCCCAACATTCCGGTCACCGAGCAGCGGGTCTATATCCGCGGCGACCGCGACGTTCTGTACGGCGAGTTCATGGCTGTCATGAACGACCTGCAGGGCAACGGTTTCTATCAGGTGGCCCTGATCAACGAAGAACTCTAGCCCGGCGGTTTCGTCAGGTTTGAAATCGCCCGCCGGGTTCGCGCCCGGCGGGCTTTTTCATGGGCTCAAGTCCGATGTGGGAATCCAACCAGGTCGCCGTCGGCCCCTGGACCGATCGGGGCCGTTACCGTCTCGAAGGCCGGCGCATGGTGCTGGAATGGCGCTGCGGACGCATCACCGAGTGGTGCGGGATCCTGAAGCCGGAGATCGTGGCTAAAAGCCGCCTGCGGCAGCCCGTGACCCGACAAGCCGCCTAAGCCGCAATACAGCTCTCGAAGCCGGCCCTCAGGCCCGCCTCGTCCAGATTTCGACCGATGAACACCAGCCGCGAATAGCGGTG
>NZ_JBILRO010000276.1:0-4145 GCF_044372605.1 Phenylobacterium sp. | reverse complement strand
GCACCACCGTGCCGGTCAGCAGCCAGGGCGTACGCAGCCAGTAGCGGGAGATGAACCCCAGCACCTGCTTGTTGGAGAGCACCCGCTGGCGGTTCTCGTCCTCGTCTTCGTAGTGGTCAGTCATGGGTCAAGTCCCGGGATGGCGGCGACGGACGGGGACGCCCTCAAACGGGAGCCCGCACAGTTCCGTGTCGGAAAGGTAAGGAGATTTGGCGGAGCGTTGGTGAAAGGGGCCCGGAGGGCCTTGGGCGCGCGGCGTGCCTTCAAAGACCGGCCGAAGACGGCCGTTCAGCGAAGCAGTCGGGTCAAACTAATGGTGCGGCGGCAGCCCGAGGCGCGTGCGGGGAAACGTCTTTGTGACAGCTGGCATTCTGACGAACCTCCCTGCTCAAGCCTCGAAGTTCGTGAAGCTAGGCGGGGTTTGGAGAGGGGTCAAGGAACGGCGTTCAGACTTTGGCTGGTGGCGATTGATGGTGGCGGTTTGGCCACACCGGGGATCATCCTCCGTATCTGGCCAGGCGCTGTTCGGCCCGGCAGGAGGGTGTTCCCAATACAGCGAGCCGCTACCGATCCACGAGACATACGCTCACGAAGCCGTCACTGGCGCCGCATTCCTCCCAGCGAACAATCTCGCCGCCTAAGGGATCCGCCCATGCGGCGCGGCAAGATCATTAGACTCGCTAGAGCCTATCCGGTTCAGATGAAATCATCTGAACCGGACAAACAGGCTCGTTCTCATATGTTTAGAGCACGACGGGCGCTTGAACCGGTATCCACTTCAAGCTGTCGTGCTCCAAGGGCTGGGATGAGAACCTGGGGCTGGATGCCACACGGAGTGAGAATGCGATGACGAAGGTCAGGACATATGCCGGCGGATGTCTTTGCGGCGATCTGCGTTTTGAAGCGACTGGCCCGGCGGCGAAGCCGCACACCTGTTCCTGCCGGATGTGCCAACGGCACAGCGGAGCGCTGACCACAGCGTGGGTCGAGTTCCCGCGCGAGGCCGTCCGGTGGACGGGACCGGGCGGCGCGCCGTCGCTCTATCGCTCCTCTGACTATTCGAGCCGGGCGTTCTGTCCGACCTGTGGAAGCACCCTGGGTGCAATGGATGACGCCCCGGTGGTCGCCCTGGTGCTGGGCGTATTCGACAAGCCCGGGACTAAAGACCTGATGCCCACATCACATTCCTTTCGCGGCGCAAGACCGCGATGGTGGCATGTGGAGGTCGGGGCCCCGCCACCAGCAGGCTGACAGCAAAACGGCGGCTGCCCTGGGGCGGCCGCCGTCCTGAATTCCCTGATGCGCGAACGCGCCTCAGATCACCCCATGCGGTGCAGCGCGCACAGCTTGTTGCCATCGGGATCGCGCAGGTAGGCCAGGTACATCTTGCCCATGCCGCCTTCACGGACGCCGGGGGGATCCTCACAGGTGGTTCCGCCGTTGGCGACACCTGCGGCGTGCCAGGCGTCAGCCTGTTCGGAGGTGGCGCAGGCGAAGCCGATAGTGGCGCCGTTGCCGTGGGTGGCCGGCGCGCCGTCGATCGGTTGGGACACCGAGAAGATGCCGGTGGGGGTGATGTAGAAGATGCGATGGCCGTCGACCATCGCCGGACCGGCACCCAAAGCGCCGAGCACGGCGTCGTAGAATTTCTTGGACCGCTCGAGGTCGTTACCGCCGACCATGATGTGCGAGAACATGCTTGAATTCCTTCACTTGGAGAAGGGCGCACATGAGCGAAGAATCGTGACCGCGACAATCCCGGCGAGGCGATTCAGCCAGAATAAATTGTGCTGTCATGTTCCCGCAGCCTAACCTGTCCGAAAAGAAGGAAGCGCACCATGAGCCTGCCACCGGAGCTTGTCGAACTCGCCGGCGGTGCCGTCGATACCGACGCCCTCCATGCTCGATACCTTTCCGAGCGCGACAAGCGCATGCGCGAAGACGGCAACGCCCAGTACACCGAGGCGAAGGCCGAGTTCTCGCGCTATGTGGAGGACCCCTATGTCGAGCCGGGCTTCACCCGCGAGCCGGTGACCGACAAGGTGGAATTCACCATCATTGGCGGCGGGTTCGGCGGGCTGATGATGGGCGCCCGGCTGCGGGAGGCCGGCTTCGAGGATATCCGGCTGGTGGAGGCCGCCGGCGACGTAGGCGGCACCTGGTACTGGAACCGCTATCCCGGCGCCATGTGCGACGTGGAGAGCTATTGCTACCTGCCGCTGCTGGAAGAGCTCGGCTACATGCCGAAGCACAAGTATTCCTTCGCCCCCGAGATCCTTGAACACAGCCGCAATATCGCCCGGCACTACCGTCTCTATGACAATGCGCTGCTGCAGACCTCCATCACGGGCATGGAGTGGGATGAGGCCACCCAGCACTGGATGATCAGCACCAACCGCGGCGACCGGTTCGCCACCCGCTATGTGGCCATGGCAAACGGCCCGCTCAGCCGCCCGAAGCTGCCGGGCATTCCGGGGATCAACGATTTCAGGGGCCATACCTTCCACACCAGCCGTTGGGATTACGCCTACACCGGCGGCGACAACGCCGGCGGCCTGACGGGGCTGAAGGACAAGCGCGTGGGCATCATCGGCACCGGGGCCACGGCGGTGCAGTGCATCCCGCATCTCGGCGAAGGGGCCAGGGAGCTCTTCGTCTTCCAGCGGACGCCTTCGTCGGTCGACGTACGCAACAACGGACCGACCGATCCGGTCTGGGCCGCTTCCCTGGAGCCCGGCTGGCAGGCGAAGCGGATGGAGAACTTCAACATCCTTGTGAGTGGCGGCGACACTGACGAGGACCTGGTCCACGATGGCTGGACCGACATCTACCGGCGCCTCACGGGTAATGCGGCCAAGGAGGCGTCACGCCGCCTGGGCCGACGGCTGACGCGGGAAGAGCGCGGCGAGCTGATGGCTCTGGCCGACTACAACAAGATGAACCAGGTGCGCGCCCGCGTGGACGAAATCGTCAAAGACCCGGTGACAGCGGCGGCGCTGAAGCCCTGGTATCGGCAGTTCTGCAAGCGGCCCTGTTTCCACGACGAGTATCTGCCCACCTACAACCGCCCGAACGTGACCCTGGTGGACACCCACGGCCAGGGCGTGGAACGGATGACCGAGCGCGGCGTGGTCGTGGACGGGCAAGAATACGAACTGGACTGCCTGATCTTCGCCACGGGCTTTGAAGTCGGCACGTCCTACACCCGGCGCGCGGGCTACGACATCGTCGGGCGCGGCGGCAAGACCCTGTCGGAACACTGGGGCGAGGGTCTGCGGACCCTCCACGGCCTGACCACCCACGGCTTCCCCAACTGCTTCTTCCTGGGCTTCACCCAGACCGCGATTACCATCAGCGTGCCGCAGGCCCTGAACGAGCAGGCCAACCATGTGGCCTACATCGTAAGCCAGGTGCGGGATCGCGGTGCGGCCGTTCTGGAGCCTACGGAGGAGGCCGAGGCGGCCTATGTTCAGGAGGTCCGCAGCCTCGCCCGCATGGGCCGGCGGTTCTACGAGGAGTGCACCCCGGGGTACTACAACAGCGAAGGCGCCAAGGATAACCGCGCGGGCTTCTTCTCCGACATGTACGGCGCCGGACCGCTGAAGTTTTTCCAGGTGCTGGAGGGTTGGCGCGCGACCGGGGAGATGCCGGGACTGGAGGTCCGCTAGAGCACGACAGCTTGAAGTGGATACCGGTTCAAGCGCCCGTCGTGCTCTAAACGTATGATAACGAGCCTGTTTATCCGGTTCAGATGATTCCATCTGAACCGGACAGGCTCTAGACGCCTAAGCCATCGCCCGCTTTGTCGTAGCCTGCACCGCGTCGGTGGGGATCAGGCGGATGGTTGAGCTCGCCTTGGCGATCACGTCGCCGGCGGCGTTGAGGAGGCGGCCTTCGGCGAAGCAGGTCGATCGGCCGGCGCGTTCGATCCAGCCTTCGGCGATCACCAGGCCAGGCCGCGCCGGGGCGAAGAAGCTGACCTTCATTTCCAGCGACATGGGCGTCATGCCGGGAGACTGGGACATGGCCGCGCCGGCCATCGCTGCGTCGATCCAGCCGCTGACGAAGCCCCCCTGTGCCACCCCGCCGGAGTGGCACATGTGCGGTGCGCACATGTATTCGATCACGGCGCGTCCGTCTTCGCG
>NZ_JBILRO010000002.1:0-51402 GCF_044372605.1 Phenylobacterium sp. | reverse complement strand
CTGGTGGGGTTCAGCCAGGGAACGATGATGGCGCTGCATGTGGGGCCGCGCCGGGCGCAGGCGCTGGCCGGGATCGTGGGCTTCTCGGGCATGTTGGCCGACCCGGACGAACTGACGGTCGAGGTCGTCACCCGGCCACCGGTGCTGCTGATCCACGGCGACGCCGATGAGGTGCTGCCGGTAGCCTCGCTGCCCAGGGCCAAAGAGGGGCTGGAGGCGGCCGGCCTGGATGTCGTGACCCACGTCTCGCCAAGGCTGGGGCACAGCATCGACGAGATGGGACTTAGGCTGGGCGCGACGTTCCTGGCGCACCGGCTGTCGAGGCCGGTGGCCGGAACCTGACGCCTGGAGCACAATCCACTCGCTCTGACATCCCCCACCACCGCTCATCCTGGCGAATGCCGGGACCCAGATCGCAGAGCTCAGCGGTGGTTTGGAAGACCGCCGCGCAGGTCGCACCCGCCTGTGCGCTATTCCATCTGGGTCCCGGCATTCGCCGGGATGAGCGGATTTGGGGTGGGGTGCAGTCAGCCCGGCTAAGCGCTACGCCGAAACGCGGATCAGCATCTTGCCGCTGTTGAGCCCGGAGAAGAGGCCGATCAGGCCCTCCGGCGCGCGCTCGAAGCCGTCCAGGATGGTCTCCTGATACTTGATGCGGCCGTCCTTCAGCCAGCCGGTCATGTCGCTGACGAAGGCCGCCTGCAGGTGCGGGAAGTCGCTGGCCACGAAGCCTTCCATGCGGATCCGGCTGTAGATCATGGTCGAGAGGTTGCGCACGCCCTCGCCGCCGCCGTTGTAGGTGGAGATCATGCCGCAAACGGCGACGCGTCCGCGCTGGTTCATGCGGGGCAGGACGGCGTCCAGATGACCGCCGCCGACGTTTTCGAAATAGACGTCGATGCCCTTGGGCATCGCCTCGCGCAGGACCTTGGTGAGCGGGGTGGTCTTGTAGTTGACGACGGCGTCGAGGCCGACCTCGTCGCGCAGCCAGGCGGCCTTGTCGTCGGCGCCCGTGGAGCCCCCCACATAGCAGCCCTTGATCTTGGCGATCTGGGCGACGACGGACCCAACCGCGCCGCCGGCGGTGGAGACGAACACCTGCTCGCCGTCCTTCAAGGCGCCGGTTTCCAGCAGGCCGCCATAGGCCGTGATGCCGGTGCCGCCGAGCGCATGCATGTAGACGCTGAGCGACAGCGCCGGGTCGGGGGTCAGCACCTGCAGACCCTTGCCGTCGGAATTGAAGCGCTCCTGCATGCCGGCGCCGTGGCGGACCAGATCGCCTTCCTTGAAGCGAGGATTACGGGACTGGACAATCCGGCCGATGCCGCCGCCCAGCATGGGGGCGTCCAGCGGCTGGTCAGCGGTCAGGCGGGGCCGCATGTAGGGGTCGACCGACATCAGCACGTTCTGGACCTGGACCTCACCCTCGGCGGCATCCGGGGTGTCGACCTCGACCACGGCGAAGTCCTCGACGACGGGAACGCCGGAGGGGCGGCGGACGAGGTGGATCTGGCGGCTGGCGGTCATGTGTCGAGACTCCCTTGAGGGCGCGTTGGGCCGCGCCTGATGTGTTCGCGGCAGGTGTAGCGGGTTTGCAGGAACACGGCGAGGGTCCGCCCAACACCGCTCATCCCGGCGAATTGTCAGCAAGTTATAGAGGCCGCCCATGCCCTTCTCCCCCTGTGGGAGAAGGTGGCCGCCGCAGGCGGTCGGATGAGGGGTCGCACCGGCCTATGACCGGGATGGCGGCGCTCCGACGACCTCGAGAATGCGCCCAATGACCTGCCAGTCCCTGAGCTGGATCTCGGTGTTCGGGAACCGCAGGACACGAAAGCCCTGGGCTGCCAGCCAGGCGTCCCGGACGGCATCCTGTTCAGAATCGTGAAACGGGCCATCCGCCTCGATAACCAGCCGGTGTCGCAGGCAGACAAAATCCAGAACGTAGGGGCCGAGTGGGAACTGTCGCCGGAACTTCAGTCCTTCCAGCTTTCGATCCCGCAGCAGCTTCCACAGCATGCGTTCGGTCTCCGACGCCTGGCGGCGCAGAGCGCGGGCCTGAGGAACGGTCGTGGGGCGAACCATGACGCAGGGTGACCTATCCTGACCCGATTTTCGACCCCTCATCCGTCAGGCTTCGCCTGCCACCTTCTCCCACAATGGGCGAAGGGAACGACCGGCCTCGAACCACAGTGTCTGAATCCGACAGTTTCTATCGGACAGGAGGGGAAGATCACTCCCGCCGCAGGACGCTTTCGGTCAGGATGTTGCCCCACATGTTGGTGCGGAACTCGGCCTTCATGGCGGCGGGGTCGTAGAGGGGGCTTTCGACCCACTCGAGGAACGTCATTCCCGCCGGTTCGCCTTCGGTCAGGTACTTTGCGAAGGTGTAGTCGAGTACCCCGGTCTTGCCGTGACGGATGTGCAGGTAGCGGAACGAGAGCTGTTCCATCGCCTCGCGGATCGGCAGGCCTTTGCGAAAGTGCATGTAGAGCACGCTCATGATGCCCGCCCGGTCTGCGCCGGACTTGCAGTGCATGAAGGCCGGATATTCCAGTGTCTCGAACAGGGCCTTCGCGCCCAGCACCCGCTCGCGTGAGGGAACCTCGCGTGAGGTGATGGTGAAGTCGACGAGGATCAGGCCCAGCCGCGCGCAGGCGTCTTTTTCGAGAGCATGAAAGCTGGCGTCGAAACCGCCGCGCAGGTTGACCACGGTCCTGATCCCGCGCGCCTTCCAGTCGGCCAGCTGGTGAGGCCAGGGCTGGTTGGCGCGGACCAGTTCCTCAGAGATCCAGTGGGCGTTGGAGAAGCCCAGTCGGAGATACGCGTGGTCGTTCCACAGATAGTCGGCCACCGCCTGCGCCCGACCCAGTGGGGAGGTCAGGTTGAAGCCGGGTTTGTTTGGGGCATCCATCATTGAACCTAGGTAACCCTAGCCGCGATCACGCGAAAGTCCGGGCACCCTCTCCTCTCCAAGGGGCACCGGGAGCAGCGTTCTGGGGGAAGTACCAGTAACGTCCGGCAAGGCGTAAGGCGTGGGCATCGGTCAGATATTGGCTGCCTCCCATGCAGCCACTATCTCATGACGGGCAGCTTCAAGAGCCGTGTCTGCTTCAGCATCCGAACAGTCGCAGGCAGAATAGGCAATCAGCAACGCCGCGCGCTGCGCCCCGTACTCGCTGACTGCCCACATAACTCGCAAACCGTCCTTCCAGCCGAGGGGCGTGTCAGCGATGAGAGCGTTCGCGCATCGCAGAAGAGCGAATTTTAGCGGGTGGTGCGGGCCCGCCCGCCACTCTGAAAGGAGCTCGCGCAGGCGTCTTTTGCTTGGGCGTTGATCATGGAAGGGTGGCCTACATATTTCGTTCAACACGCAGCAAGCAGCGTTGAGCGAGATTGCCCACCCTTGGCTGATCAACGCAGAAGCTGCCGTTGCATCGTTGTAGGGGAACCGACCAGCGTCAAACGTTGCAACGAAGAGCACTTCCGATGGCGCATCGTGAAGAACCATACGACGTATCTCTCAGGTTCCCGAACGCTGCTCAAGCTGGAGAATGAGCCTACTGGAAGGGCCCGCGACGCACTGCGACATACCAGCGAAAATGCCGTGGCTTGCCGAAGAGGCACTACGCCGGGTTGTTGGTGGTTCGCTAGCCCTGTCGCGACCGAGCGACCGCGTAGGATAGCCAGCTTGATGCCAGCGTGAAGAGCACGGCCGCGGTGACTTCCATCCAGTATTCATACCACCAAGAGGCGCCCGTGCGCTGGCGGAATTCTGCGAGCGATTCATTTCGATGCGCAGACGCTACGTCCCGGATGACCCCCGTGAAAGCTCCAACGTAAGGGCCCCGGTCGGCGTGGAATACGCCTTCGACGACGGCATAGCGGCGATTCAACTCACGGGCGCGCCGATCAAGGCATCCCGGCCAATCAACCTGCACGGCGCTGGCCTGTATCGCCTGCTCGAAGTCGGCCTTGCTAAGATAGAGGCCGCAGTCCTCGAAGTGCCACCCGCTGAAAAAACCTGTGACTTTCACCCGCTGGCCATCATGCGCTCCCGGGTTGCCGATCAGACTTGCGAGCGAAACTTCTCGCGGCGGGGCGGACGACTGCGCTGAAACCGCGCCGGAAGACGTGCAAACGAGCACGCTCGCAATGAGAATGGACCTGATCATATTGCATAGGATCATCGTCCCGTAGGTCGCGCAATGTGGGCGGAGCCTGCTTGCGTCCACACACAACGTTCCCTTGGAACGCCAGTTTCGCAACGAACCACCTATCCGCCCTGCCCAAGCTTGACTTGGCCCTCGCAAAATCCGAACCCAGCCTGATGAGCGAGCGCGCCCCGGCCGAGCTTTCCACCCGAGCCCTGATCTCGCGGGTGGCCGGCGTCTATCTGCGGCCGCGCTGGCTGGGGTGGACGGGCGCGTTTTTCGCGGCGATCGCGGCGGCGGTGTTCACCACCCTTCTGGTGCAAATCCTGGAGCCGGCCACAAACGATCTGATGGCCAATCCCAAGCCCGGGACCCTGCTGATCCTGCCGCTGACCATCGTGGTCTACGCCATCGCGCGCGCAGCGGCCCAGGTCATTCAGGCGACGCTGGTGAACCGGATCGGCAACGCTGTCGTCGGCGACATCCAGGTGCAGTTGTTCGGACGGCTGGTGCGGGCCGATCTGGCGCATCTGCGAAGCCGCCATTCCGGCAGCTATGTGTCGTCGGTGCTCTATGACGCCGGGTTGATCCGCGAGGCGGCGACCTCGGGGGTGATCAACTACACACAGAACGTGCTGATCGTGATCGGGGCCATCAGCGTGATGGTGTCCAACGACCGGCTGATGTCGATCCTGCTGATCGTGGTAGCGCCGGTGGCCACCTGGATCATGCGCCGGTTCGCCAAGCGCACCACCAAGGCCGCAAAAGGCGCCATGGCCGAGACGTCGGCGCTGTCCACCGCAATCATGGAAAGCCTGGACGGCGTACGCGTGGTGAAGCTGGAGAACCGCGAGGCCTATGAGGAGGCGCGGGTCGAGGAGGTGGTGCGGCGGCGCCAGAAGCATCTGACCAAGGGCGCCAACGCCCGCGCCCGGGCCGCGCCGGCCACGGAACTGCTCATGACCATCATCGTGGCGATCGTGATCGGCTATGCCGGCTGGCGGGCCCATCAGGGCGGCATGACCGTGGGCGCCTTCGTGGCCTTCATGGCGGCGCTGGGGGTGGCGTCCCAGTCGCTGCGCCAGATCGCCAATCTGCAGACCGTGTTCGCCGAGGGAATGTCGGCAGCGCGGCGCCTGTTCTCGGCGCTGGATGTAGAGCCGGAGGTCCGCGAACGCCCCGGCGCGCCTGCGCTGGCGCTGGATCAGGCGACGATCCGGTTCGAGGCCGTGGGCTTTGCCTATGATGACGCCTCGCCCACCCTGAGCGACCTGTCATTCGAGGTCCGGCGCGGGGAAACCGTGGCCCTGGTGGGACCGTCCGGCGGCGGCAAGACCACCATCCTGAACCTGATCCCTCGGTTCTATGACGCAAGTTCCGGTCGGGTGCTGATCGATGGGCAGGATGTGCGCGATGTGGCGCTGGCCTCGCTCCGGGACCAGATCGCGCTCGTGACCCAGGAGCCGTTCCTGTTCGACGACAGCATCCGCGCCAACATCGCCTACGCCAGACCCACGGCCAGCGACGGCGAGATCGAGGCGGCGGCCCGCGCGGCGGCGGCTCATGACTTCATCGCCGGTCTGGCCCAGGGCTACGCTACCACGGTGGGCGAGGCCGGCGCGCGCCTCTCCGGCGGCCAGCGGCAGCGGATCGCCATTGCACGGGCCTTTCTGAAGAATGCGCCGATCCTGTTGCTGGACGAAGCCACCAGCGCGCTGGACACGGAGAGCGAGGCGCAGGTGCAGGCCGCGCTGAAGCGTCTGATGACCGGACGCACGACCATTCTGATCGCCCATCGGCTGTCCACGGTGCGCGGCGCTGACCGGATCTATGTGGTGGACAAGGGACGGATCGTGGAAACCGGCGACCACGCCAGCCTGGTGAAGAAGCGCGGCCTCTATGCGCGCCTGGCCCGAAGCCAGGATCTGGAGCCGGGGCCGGCGGATTGAAGGCGTTCCTGCGCAGCGACGGCGTACAGGCGGTGCTGGGCTGGCTGCTGGGAACCTACATGCGCCTGATCCTGAAGTCCGTGCGTTGGCGCCATGAAAACGTCGACTGCGTGGAGCCGGTGCTGGCCGGGTCATCCGGGGCCATAGCCCTCTTCTGGCACGGCCGGATCCCGCTGGGCCTGGCCCCCACGCCGCAGTGGGGACGCAAGCGGACCAAGTGTCTGATCTCGCCCTCGGCGGACGGCGAGTTCATCGCCCGGGCGCTGGCCATGTCGGGGTTCGGCGCCATTCGCGCCTCGTCCGCCAAGCCGGGAGACGCGGCCAAGGCGCGGCAGGCGGTAGGCGCGATCCGTGAGGCGGTGGCCTGGGTGAAGGGCGGCGGCGCCCTGGTGGTGAGCCCTGACGGGCCGCGCGGGCCGAACGAGGTGATCGCCGCCGGGTCCCTGCAGATCGCCCGGCGGTCGGGCCAGCCCGTCTTCCTGATGGGCATCGCCGCCCATCCGGCCTGGCAGAGCCGCAAGAGCTGGGACCGGGTGATGTTTGCAGCTCCCTTCGGGCGCGGGGCCGTGGTCTGGGAGGGGCCGCTGCAAGTGCCGTCTGACGCCGACGACGCCCTGATAGAAACCCTGATCGCGGACTGGTCCGCGCGCCTCTCCGCCGCCACCCGACAGGCCGAGGCGCTGGTGGGACAACCGGAATGAGCCTGCCTCTTGCTCTTTATGGCGCCGCAATGAGCCTGCTGGAACCGCTGGCGCCGTCCCTGCTGCGCGCCCGCGCCCGGCGGGGCAAGGAAGACCCGGCGCGCCTGAACGAACGGCTCGGACGCGCCCGCGCGCCACGGCCCGAAGGCCCGCTGGTCTGGCTGCATGGTGTGAGCGTGGGGGAAGCCACCTCGCTGCTGCCGCTGGTGAGCGCACTGAAACACCGGCGGCCCGACCTCACGATCCTGGTGACCTGCGGCACCACGACCGCCGCAGCTCTACTGGAACAGCGCCTTCCCGCAGGCGTGATCCATCAGTACGCGCCGGTGGACGGCCCGGGCGCAGTGCGCCGCTTTCTGGATCACTGGCGGCCGACCGCAGCCGTGTTTGTCGAGAGCGAGCTCTGGCCCAACCTGATCCTGGCGGCCCGCGCCCGAGGCGTGCGGCTGGCCCTGCTGTCGGCGCGGATGACGGCGGCCAGCGCCAACGGCTGGTCAAGATGGTCGGCCTCGGCGCGGGCTCTGGTCTCGGCCTTTGACCTGATCATGCCTCAGGATACGGGCACGCAGGAGCGACTGACCCGCCTCGGCGCGACCACCGGCCCGCGCCTGAACCTAAAACTCATCGGCGAGCCGTTGCCGGCCGATCCGGCCGAACTGGAACGTCTGCGTGGCGAGATCGCCGGTCGGAAGGTGGTGCTGGCGGCCAGCACCCATCCGGGGGAAGACGCGTTGATCGCCAACGCCGTGCGCAAGGCTGCGCCGGGCGTGGTGCTGATCGTGGCGCCGCGCCATCCGGAGCGGGGGCCGGAGATCGCCGCCATGCTGGGGGGCGCCTTGAGAAGCCAGGGGGAGGCGATGGCGCCGGTCTATGTGGCCGACACGCTGGGCGAAATGGGTCTGTTCTTCCGGCTGGCAGATATCGTGGTGATGGGCGGCAGCTTCGTGCCCGGCATCGGCGGCCACAATCCACTGGAGCCCGCCCGGATCGGGCGACCGATCCTGACGGGCCGCTATGCCTTCAACGCTGCCGACGTCTACGCCGACATGTTCGCCGAGGTGGCGGCCATCGAGGCCGCAGATGGCGCGGCGCTGGCCCGCCATATCCAGGGCCTGCTGGACAATCCCGCCATCGCCCGGCGGATGAGCGAAGCCGCCCTGGCCTATGCCGGTCGGCAGGGCGCGGCGCTGGACCAGGCCCTCGCCTTGCTCGATCCGTTGCTCGCGCCATGAAGCTCTCGACGCCGCGATGGTGGTACAGCCGCAGCCGACGGGGCACGGGCGGGGTGGTGCGCATGCTGCTGACGCCGGTCGGTTGGATCTGGGCCGCCGTCACCGCCCGCCGCATCGCGCGCGGACGCCCGATTGATCCGGGCGTGCCGGTGATCTGCGTCGGCAACCTGACAGTAGGCGGAACCGGCAAGACCCCGGTGGTGCGCGAGATCGCCCGCAGGCTGGGCGCGGTGGTGCTGTCGCGCGGTTATGGCGGATCGCAGGCTGGTCCGATCTGCGTCGATCCCGAGCAACACACCAGCGCCGAGGTGGGCGACGAGCCGCTGATGCTGGCCCGCGACCTGACCGTCTGGGTCTCACGCGATCGGGCCGACGGGGCCATTGCCGCCGCGCAGGACGGCGCCCGGATCATCGTCATGGATGACGGCCATCAGAATCCTTCGGTGAAGAAGACCCTCTCGCTCATTGTCGTCGATGGCGAGACGCGCGAGGAAGAGTGGCCCTTTGGCGCTAGCGGAGTTTTCCCATCGGGGCCCATGCGCGAGCCGTTGAAGGTCGGGCTGGCGCGGGCTGACGCGGTGGTCCTGCTGCTGCCCGCGGATATGGCCGCGCCGGACGCGGAACTCGTCGGCCTGTTCAGCCCCCTGCCCGTCCTGATTGCCCGCCTGGTCCCAGCGTCCGATCCACCGCAGGGCCCGCAGGTCGGGTTCGCTGGCATCGGCAAGCCTTGGAAGGTCGAGCGCGCCTGGCAGGCGGCGGGCTGCGATCTGGCCGACTTCTGGCCCTTCCCGGACCACCATGCCTATGACGAGGCGATACTCCAGCGCCTGGCTGATCGCGCCGCCCAGTACGGCGCCGGACTGTTGACCACCGAGAAGGACTGGGTGCGGCTCCCCGCCACCTGGCAAGGCCGGATCGCGGCGTGGCCTGTGCGCGCGGTCTTCGAGGACGAGGCGGCGCTGGAGGCGCTCCTCAAGACGACCTTGGACGCTGCGCTCGAAGCCGGAACCCCTGCGCCACCGCCCCTCAAGCGTCCTCGATCGTCTCGAAACCGATCTGCGTGAATGGAATTGGTCCGGCGTCTGGAAGCCCCCCTTTGAGGGAGCGCCTCCAATACCCGACGTCGTGCCACTGGCCGAACTTGAAGCCGACCTCTCGATAGACGCCAAGCCGCTCAAACCCCATGGCTTCATGAAGGCCGACACTTTTCTCGTTTGGAAGGGCGATGCCCGCGAAGGCTGAGTGGAACCCCTGTCGTTCGAGCAAACCGAGCAGGACCAGATACAACGCGCGACCGATGCCCCTCCGATGTGAGCCGCTTTCCGCATAGACGCTCACATTGGTCGACCATCCGTAAGCTTGGCGCCCACCGTGAGGGCTGGCGTAGGCATAAGCGGCAACGCCACGGTCGCTTTCGAAAACCAGGAAGGGATGAGACCGAAGCGTGGACCGGATCCGCTCTCCCATTTCATCCACTGACGGAGGGGTCTCTTCGAATGAGATTACGGTCTCAAGGACATAGGGCGCGTAAATCGCCGCTATGGCCGGTGCGTCCGCCGCCGATGCAGTCCTGATCCGTGCCATTGCGCCGCCGTCCGGGAAGAATTCAAGCGCGAGCCTAACTCGCCCCCGCCTTCTTCGCGTAGGCCCAGCTCATCTCGGCCAGGCCCAGCACGCGGGGCGCCATGTTGGCGGCGTCCGGGTGGTTGGCGGTGCCGTCGCGCACCCGGCCGAGGATCCCCTGCAGGATGCCGACCAGACGGAAGGCGTTGTAGGCGAAGAACCAGTTGAGGTCCTTGATCCCCGACCGCCCGGTGATGGCGCAGTAGTGCTCCACCGCCTCCTCGATCGTGGGGATGCCATGGGCCTTGAGATCCGGGATGGTGGAGATGGTGCCGTTCACCCAGCCCATCAGCACATAGGTGAAATCCGCCATGGGATCGCCCAGGGTGCCGAGTTCCCAGTCCAGCACCGCCGTCACGCGCGATTCGGTAGGGTGGAAGATCATGTTGTCGAGGCGGTAGTCGCCGTGGACCACCGAGGTGCGGTCCTGCACCGGCAGGCTTTGCGGCAGCCACTTGATCAGGCGCTCGACCTCGGGGATGTGGACGGTCTCGGAGGCCTTGTACTGCTTGGTCCAGCGGTCGACCTGGCGGCCCATGTAGTTGCCGGGCTTGCCGTAGTCGCCAAGGCCCACGGCCTCGTAGTCGGTGTTGTGCAGGTCGGCGAGCGTCTTGATCTTGGCCTTGAAGATCGCGTTGCGCTCGGCGGGTTGGTACTGCGGCAGGCTCTGGTCCCAAAGGATCCGGCCTTCCACCATGTCCATGATGTAGAACCAGGTGCCGATGATGCTGTCGTCGGTGCACAGGCCGTAGGGCTTCGCCACCGGGAAGCCGGTGGGGTAGAGCGCCGAGATCACCTTGAACTCCCGGTCCACCGCATGCGCCGAGGGCAGCAGTTTGCCGGGCGGCTTGCGGCGCAGGACGTATTTCTTGCCCGGGGTGATCAGCTGATAGGTGGGATTGGACTGGCCACCCTTGAACTGGCGGACCTCCAGCGGCCCGGAGAAGCCCTCGACGTTGGCCTGCATCCAGGCGATCAGGGCGGCCTCATCGAAGCGATGGCTCTCGGCCACCTCCTTGGTGCCCGTGTTGGCCTGTTCGCGCGCCTGCTCGGCGGCGAGGGCTTCGGCGTCTGCATCGGCCATGGCGTTTCCCTGCCTCTCGTACGTTTGTTTGAAGTCTTCTACAGAAGCGCCCGGCCCCGGAGCAAGGCATGGTCGACGACGTCCTGTCCATCATCGAGATCGCCGCCCCGCGCGAACAGGTGTGGCAGGCGCTGACGCGGCCGGAGCTAGTGACGCAATGGATGGGCTGCCTGCGGTTCCAGCCGGCGGCGGGACATGTGTTTTACCTGCAGCCGGACCGGGCGTTGCGGACGGCGGACGACGTCACCGGCGCCATCGCCTGCCGGATCGAGGTGCTGGATGCGCCCCGGCGCCTGACCTTCAGCTGGGGCGTGCCTGACATTCCCGATACCTGGGTGGAACTGCGTCTGCGCCGGATTCCCGGCGGCACCCACGTGCGCCTGACGCATTCCGGCTGGGACCAGTTCGACGCCTGGGACAGCGAGGACCTGCGCGGCGGCATGGGGCGGGCCTGGCACACCGTGGCGCTGCCGGCGCTGAAGGCGGTGGCGGAGGGCGGGGGGTAGGCTGTGGCTTTCGCTCGCAACGCCGCAAGCGACGCTAACGCCACTGGCGCTCCCCCTTCAATCCCGCCCCGGCACCTATCCTGGCCCAGGGGCTGGCTGCGCCTAACCCTGCCCGCCGTCTCGCAACTGGATTTGCGCCTTCACCCAGCTCTCGATGCATCGGGCCTTCTCGACCATCACCGGATTTGCCGTGCGCGGGATGGGCTCATCGAACAGCGCCAGCGCTGCGTCCAGTTCGCCCAGCCGGTACAACGTACCATTCGCGCGCTTGATCTTCGAGTGAGACCACGCTGGCGAACCAGGGCAATGCATAGCGCTGCGCCAGCCCGGCCACTTCGGCCGGGCCTTCAGGATTATTCTTCCACCAAAGGTCCCGGCCATCAGACCCTTCGATCAGTTGGGGAAACCGGACACCATACTGAATGATCCACAGCGGGTGCTTGCACGGGATCGTCTTGATGATCCGTTCGGTCTCGCGGTCCTTGGCGAACAGGTTCACGGTCACCGACCCATCTACCCAACTCTTTTTAAGGTTGAGTTGTTCTACAATGTCGCCCGAGACACGCGTCCACATGTTTTTCTGGCGCTCAAAGCCTAGCGGAAGCAACAGGTTGTCCAGCGCCCTCGTGTAGGAAAGGCGGGTCATCGATACTTCTTCGGATCGTAGAAGATGGCGCGGGTCTTGACGCCGGTGCTCGAGTACATCTTGACGGCCTTGGCTGCGGCTTTGCGGCCTGTCACCGTATCGGGTTTGAGTTCCATCTGATAGGGACGGGGCTTGTCACCCTTCGGTCGCATTCTCAGCGGCGTGCGGACATCAGGCCTCACGACACGCCCGTCATTGAGTGGAAGATCTGCATCCGGCTCCCAGTTCAATTTGTCCTCCACGCGCCTCTTCAATTCCGCATGGGCCCGACGCCCGGCGCGTGTTGCGTAGTTGTCGCCGACCCGCAAATAGGGATCCTGCTTCGTGAACTGGAACGGAGCACGCTTTATCGCTTCGGGAGCAAGACGCGTCGCCAAAGCGCCCGCTGCCTCCAACCCGGCGACGACCGCGACAGGCGCCAGGGCCGGGACGGCCATCCAGGCGTTGTCACGACTGATCGCGCGTTTCGTCTCCTGAAACGCCGCCTGCTGCCGGCGCAGTTCAACAAGGTCGTCAGCCGGTGGGCGATACATCCGGTCGGCCAGCGGCGCTATGGGCGCCGTCCGGACCGGGGCCGAAACCGGGCGCAATCTGTCCGGGCCAGACCTACGCGCCGCAATATCGGTGGCTTGCTTCGCGTTATAGCTCCGCTGTGCAGCCACCATCTTCGCGTACGGACCCGCCAGCGTATCGGGTACGCTGCGCGCCTGCCCACCACGAGCGTATGAACCAGATTCTGCCATTCTGCCCCCAAGTTGACGATACGAATGAGGCGGCCAGCGCTGCGGGCGTCAGATTGCCCGGCGCGAAAGCCGCAAGGCCAAATCTCCCCCAGGACAGTCAGAATGTCAAGAACAAAACAAGAACATTTGACGCTGCAATGATGTCTATCGAGCCCTGAACTCCTGACGATCGGTGGTCTCTCTGCGTGGCCTGCCCAGCGCGGCGTCCGGACGCTCAGGTTCCTGGCCCCCCTGGTGTTCGGGGGTCTCGAGGCGGCGCTCGGGATGATTGACGGTTACGCCTCAAGCCTTGTGAAGGAAGCTTCCTCCATCACCCTTCGGGCGGTCCGCTGCGGTGCTCGCGAGCCCCCCGGGCTCAAGATCGCCTTCGACCCCCGAGGGATGAAGATAAAGCCCCTACCCCAGCGCGCGCCAACCGATGTCCCGGCGACAGAACCCGTCGGGGAAATCGATCGCATCCACCGCAGCGTAGGCCCGGTCGCGGGCCGCCTGCAGCGTCGGCCCCCGCGCACAGACGTTGAGCACCCGGCCTCCGGCGGCGCGCAGGACGCCTGCCTCGTCTCGGCGCGTACCGGCGTGGAAGACGGCTACACCCTCGCCCAGCTCCATCGGAATCCGGATCTCGCCACCGGCGCGCGGCGTGCCTGGATAACCCTCGGCCGCCAGCACCACGCAGACCGCCGCCTCGTCGCGCCAGACCGGCGGGGGCAGGTCGGCCAGTGTGCCCGTGGCGCAGGCCAGGAGGTAGGGTACGAGGTCGCTCTCCAGCCGCAGCATCAGCACCTGACACTCCGGGTCGCCGAACCGGACGTTGAACTCCACCAGTTTCGGGCCATCCCGGGTGGCCATCAGTTCCACGAACAACACGCCGCGATAGGGTGCGCCATCCCGCGCAATGCCGGCAAAGGCGGGTTCGGCCAGGCGCGTGCGCACCTGCTCCACCAGCTGCGGCGTGAACACCGGGGCCGGCGAATAGGTGCCCATGCCGCCGGTGTTGGGGCCCTGGTCGCCGTCGAAGGCGCGCTTGTGGTCCTGGGCCCAGCCGAACATCATGGCCGTCTTGCCGTCGGAGAGCGCGAACAGCGAGCCGATTTCGCCCTCCAGGAATTCCTCGATCACCACCCGCGCGCCGGCGGCGCCGAACCGGCCGCCGAAGGCGTCGTCGATGGCGGCCTCCGCCTCGGCCAGATCGGGCGTGACGACCACGCCCTTGCCGGCGGCCAGGCCATCGGCCTTGATCACATAGGGCGGGGTGAACCGGGCCAGTGACGCCCTGGCCTCGGCGGCCGTTTCGCAGATCGCATAGGCGCCGGTGGGCAGGCCGTGGCGGTCGCAGAAGGCCTTGGTGAAGGCCTTGGAGGATTCCAGCTGGCCCGCCTGCGCGGTCGGCCCGAAACAGGGGATCCCCGCCTCGGCCAGCGCATCGGCCAGCCCCGCCTCGACCGAGGTTTCCGGGCCGATCACCACAAGATCGGCGGCGATCTCGCGGGCCAGCTGCAGCAGGCCGCACACATCCGTGGCGGCGACGGCCCGCAGTTCGCAGTGCTCGGCCATGCCGGGATTTCCGGGCGCAGCGACGATCCGGGTCACCAGAGGCGAGGCGGCGATCTTCCAGGCGAGCGCGTGTTCGCGGCCGCCCGAGCCAACAAGCAGGATGTTCATGGGACGCGGCTTTGGCGTGGCTGCCCTGTGGGGTCAAGGCGCGCCTTGTCCGCACCCACCCCAATCAAGGCGTTGAAGCGACGCGGCGCGCGCCGTAAGTCGTGGCCTATGGGTGCCACAAGGATAACCAGCGCATGAGTGATCGGTTGGCGGCGGCGCAGGCGGCCCTGAACGGCGGCCGTCGGGACGAGGCGATCGGGCACATGATCGCGGCCGTCGGCGACGACCCCGCGCGGCCTGTGCAGGTATATCGCACGCTCACGGTGCATCTCTATCAGGCCGGACGCTACGACGAGGGCGCGGCCTTTGGGGCCAGGGGGCTGGAGCGCTTTCCGCGCGACTTTGACCTGCTGAATGTGCGCGGCGTCAATCTGCGCAAACTGAAGCGCCTGCCCGAAGCGCTGGCGGCGCTGGAGCTGGCCACGCGGGTCTCGCCCAAGAACCTGGGCGGCCTGCAGAACTACGGCAATGTCCTGCTGGACCTGAACGAAGGCGCGAAGGCGGAGGGTGTGTTCAGCCGGCTGGTCCGGATCGATCCGCGCAACGGGGAGTACCAGCGCCAGCTGGCGCGCGCCCTGCACAAGCAGAACAAGCTGGAGCCGGCGCTGGTGCGGTTCCGGCAGGCGGTGACGGTGCAGCCGGGCTTGATCGACGCCTGGCTGGATATGGTGGGCATCCTGGGCGAGGAGCACCGCACCGCAGACGCCGAAGCCCAGCTCGACAGGGCCATTGCCGCCAATCCCGGCAATGCGCGCTTGCTGGAAGGCAAGACCATGGTGCTGCGCCGCACCGGTCAGGTGGCGCGCGCCGAGGCCTTCGCCCGCGAGGTGATGGCCGCCCAGCCGGACGCGGCCTGGGTGCATCACCAGCTGGGCATCATGGTCTCGGAGCAGGACCGGGCAGCGGGCAATGTGCTGTTGCGCCGCGCCATCGCCCTGGATCCCGGCCGGATCGAATATGTCACGGCCCTGATCGAGAGCCTGGAGCGCACCCGTAGCGGCGACGAGGGCGGCCATATCGAGGAAGGCTATCAGCTCGCCAAGACCATCCTTCACCGCAGCGCCGAGTTCACCGAAAGCGTCACCAAGATCCTGTGCGAGATCATGATCCGGGTGTGCGACTTCGACGGCCTGGACCAGGTGGGGGACTTCCGGACGCTGGGGCGCGGCTGGGCGGGCAGCGGGCGTCATACGGCGCTGCTGAAGCAACTGGCGCGGGTTCGGACCGATGAGGATCGTCGGGAACTGCTCGAGCAGCACCGCATCTGGGGACGCGGGGTGGAAGTTCCCGCATCCCGGCGGCCGATCAAGCGACCTCCGCCGCGGTCACCCGGCGGCAAGGTCCGCCTGGGCTTCATGTCATCGGATCTGCGGCAACACCCGGTGGGCTACTTCGCCCTGCCCCTGTTTGACCACGTGGATCACGAGCGGTTCGAGGTGTTCGTCTATTCGTTTTATACCGGCCAGGAAGACGCAGCCCAACGCCACATCACCGAGCGGGTGACGGCGTACCGCTGGTGGCCGGACATCTCCGTGGCCGGCGCCGCCGAGAAGATCGCCGAGGATCAGCTGGATATGCTGATCGAACTGGGCGGCTCCACGCACATGAACAAGCTGGAGGTGATGGCCTACAAGCCCGCGCCGGTGCAGGCGAGCTGGCTGGGCTATCCGCACTCCGCAGGACTGGAGGCGATCGACTATCTGGTCTGCGATCCGATCACGGTGCCGCCGGAGCGTGAGCTGCTGGTCGAAAAGCCCCTGATGATGCCGAAGAGCTGGATCGCGCTGGGGTCGCGGTTCTTCTCCAATACCGTGGAGATCAAGGAGGCGCCGGAGCTTCGGAACGGGTTCATCACCTATGGCACCGCGAACAATCCGCACAAGTACACCCGGGAGGTCCTGCAGATGTGGGCGCGCGTGGTGGCCGCAACACCCGGCTCGAAGTTCGCCTTCATTCGCCCGGAAGGCAGCGGCGAGAGCTTCCGCGCCAATATCCTGCGCCAGTTCGCGGCCGAGGGCGTTTCAGCCGACCGCGTGATCTTCCATGTGATCCGGGGCGCTCACATGCCGTTCTACAACGAGGTGGACATCACGCTGGACCCGTTCCCCTTGACCGGCGGCACCACCACAGCGGAGACACTGTGGATGGGCGTGCCGTTGATCAGCCTGATCGGTCCGGCCTTCTATGAGCGCCTCAGCGCCTCGATCATGACCAACAGCGGGATCGGCGACCTGGCCGTGAACACCCTGGACGACTATCTGGCGGCCGCCGTGGCGCTGGCAGGAAACCGCGAACGCCGGCTGGAACTGCGTGGCTCGCTGCGGGACCGGATGCGCAACGGGCCGCTGGGTCAGACTGACCAGTTCGCCCGGGATTTCTACGACATGATCTACCGCACGGTGCGACCCGCCGGCTGATCTCAGGCCCGGAAGTATTCTTCGAGAATGGCCGTGGGAGCCGGCCGGAAGGCGAGACGCCCATCGGCGCCGGCAAAGGCCAGGCGGTTGGGCGGAACCCCGGCGTCCAGAACGCTGGTCCCCTGGCTGATGACCGCCCCGTCGCCGACGTCGCAGCGACCGATGATGGCCGAATTGGGATAGACCACCACGCCTTCGCCAATGACTGGAATCCGGTCCTTGTGACGGCCGATGGTGGAGTTCTGGTAGAGCACCAGCCGATTGCCGTAGGTGGCCTTGGCCAGCACGATGCCGACGCTATGGCCGATGTAGAAGATCGGCGGCATGGCGATCTCGTAGAACAGGTCGATTCCGTTGAACGCCTTGTTCATCAGAAACAGCCGCGTGGCGGCGGCCGTATCGCCGGACCGCACGTAGATGGAATTCGACAGGAAATACAGGAAGATGCAATGCTGCGACGATTGCAGCACATTGAACTGGTCGGGCCGCCAGGGCGCACAGGCGTTAATGCAGACATGCATCCGCTCCAGGGCCTCATCGAGATGAGCATCGGCGGTAGCGCGGAAGGCCGCCTCGCGTCCATCGGGGACGATGGCGGCGCACTGGGCCGTGAGATAGTCCAGCAGGCTCTCGCGAGTGTGGTCGATCAGCTTCACGTCCCAAGGCCTCTCAAGTAGGTGCGCACCACATCCCTGACCGGCCGGGCGCGCACGCCAAGACCGGCCAGGCGGTTGGCGGAGGCGTTCGGCGGCGGCGGCGGATCTGCGACGCCGGTGAAGCCCACGCGCCAGCCTTCGGCGGCGAAGGTCTCGGCGATCTGGGCGTTGGAGGTCAGGGCGCCTGCACACAGATTGTAGATACCCGATCCGCCGGCCACGGCGATGAGGCCGCTGACCACGTCATCCAGGTGGATGTAGTCGCGGCGGATATGCGGGCTGGACTCAAGAGTGAGGTCGCGGCTGCGCCCCGCCTTGATCAGCCATTCGGAGAGAAACCCCGGCGCGCCTTCGGCGACGTCATAGACGTTGGACAGGCGGGCCACCACGCCTCGGCCCCCGGAGCGGGCAAGGATCAGGTTTTCGCCCAGGGCCTTTGACAGGTCATAGACCCGGCGTGGGTCGGCAGGATCGAAGACCAGGGAGGCGGTTTCGTCCACCTCGGTCTGCGGCAGGCCGTCGTAGAGGCGCGTCGACGAGCAATAGATCAGCCGTTCGAACCGCCCGGCGCGCAGGATCTCGCTGACCAGGCTGGTATGGGCCTCCACCGCGTCGAATGGACGGCGGTCGTAGTCCGCGGTAAGCCCCGCGCAATAGTAGACCACGCCGAGATCGCGCTTCAGCAATTCAGGGTCGCCCTTGGCCGGGGTCCAGGGTCGTGCGCCCTCGGCCGCCAGCCGCCGGGCGAGCCGCGCGCCGACAAATCCCCGGGCGCCGACGACGGTGACGCTCATACGCCGCGCTCGCCAATGCGGCGCGCCGGCACACCGCCATAGATCGCATAGGCCGGCACCTCGCCCCGCACCACGGCGCCGGCGGCGATCACGGCGCCCTTGCGGATCACCGCCCCGTCCAGCACCACCACACCCGACCCCAGCCACACATCATCCTCGATCAGGATGCCGCCCCTGGAAGGCTGGAAACCCTGGTCCTTGATCATCCGGTCGCGGTCAGCAATCGCGTGGTTGGTGGGCGCCAGCGTGCAGTTGGCGGCTATGGCCACGCCAATACCGATGCGCACGCCGTTACCGGTATAGATCACCGTGCCAGAGTTTATCGCGCTGTCGGCGCCGATCACCACATCGCCCATGCCGCCTGTGGGTTTGATCTTCACGAAGCTGTCGATCATCACCCGGGGGCCAATCTCGATCAGCGTGCCGCGCACCGACTCCTCGATGTCGGCCATCGGCGAGATGCGGGCGGTGGGATCAATCCTGAGCATCGTAGTCAGCGTAGGCCGCATCGGCGGGTGACATCAATGCCGGCGACGCCGGCCAGACGACCCCAAAGGCTGGATCGTTCCAGCGGACGCCTGCACCATGGCCCGGGGTATAGGCCGGGGCGATCTGATAGAGGACATCGCTGTCCGGCTCCAGGGTGAGGAAGCCGTGGGCGACGCCTTCGGGAAGGAACAGGGCGCGCTGGTTGGTCGCCGACAGCTCGGTCCCGACCCATTGGCGATGGGTGGGACTGTCGGGCCGCAGGTCGACCGCGACATCGAAGATACGGCCGCGCACCGCGCGGACCAGTTTGGTTTCGGCGTAGGGCGCCTTCTGGAAGTGCAGCCCACGCAGGGTGCCCCGGGCCGGATTGGTCGAAAGGCTGGTCTGCACGGGTTCGAACGGAATGCCAGCGGCGGCGAACGCCTCCGGGCAGTGCAGTCGCGCGAAACCGCCCCGGTCATCGCGATTCGGCTCGGCCTCGATGATCATCACGCCGACGACATCGGTGGCCAGGAACCGCATCAGTCCAGCACCCGCGTGGTCGGCGAGGCGATCACAAAGCGGCCGCCCCAATCGGCAATGAATGCGAGCTGGCGGGTGATCTCGTCCTTGAGGTTCCACGGCAGGATGAGGACGTAATCGGGACGCGATACGCGAATCGCGTCGGGGCTACGGATCGGTACGTGACTTCCGGGCAGGTAGCGGTTCTGCTTGGCCGGGTTGGCGTCATAGGCCTCGACGATATCTGCCGCGGTGGTCCCGCAGTAGTTCAGGAAGGTGTTGCCCTTGGCCGCCGCGCCGTAGGCCGCGATGGCCTGGCCGTCGTCACGGGCCTCCCTGAGGAAGGCCTGGAAGCTGTCGCGGACCGCCTCCACCCGCGCCGAGAACCCATCGTAGGTTTCGGCCTTGTCGAGACCGGCGGTAGCTTCCCTGGCGCGCAGGGCCCGCAAGGCTGCGGTCTCGACGTGGCGAGCCGTCTGGTGACAGCAGAACAGCCGGAGCGACCCGCCATGGGTGGGCAACAGCTCCACATCGAAGGGGCGCAGGCCGTGGGCCGTCAGAACCTGCTCGACCGCCACTAGCGACAGGTAGGAATAGTGTTCGTGATAGATGGTGTCGAACTGCACCTTCTCGATCAGGTTCAGCAGATGCGGGAATTCGAAGGTGAGCACGCCCTCAGGCTTCAGCACGTGCTGGAAACCTCCTACGAACTCATTCAGGTCCGGCACATGGGCCAGAACGTTGTTGGCGGCCATCAGGTCGGCCAGGTCGCCGCGCGCCGCCAGCGCCTTGCCCGTATCAGCGTTGAAGAACTCCACATCCGTGCGCACGCCAATGGCACGGGCGGCCTCGGCGGTGTTGGCGGTGGGTTCCACGCCCAGTACCGGGATGCCTTTGGCCAGGAAGTGTTTCAGCAGATAGCCGTCGTTGCTGGCGACCTCCACGACCAGTGACTGCGGCCCCAGCCCGAACCGCTCGGTCATCGCCTCGGCGTATCGGCGCGCATGCTCCACCCAGCCCGGCGAGAACGACGAGAAATAGGCGTAGCTGTCGTCGAAGATCGCGTCCGCAGGCACTTCATGGTCAGCCTGCACCAGGAAACAGGCGTCGCAGACCTTCGTGTGCAGGGGAAACACCGGCTCATTCCCGGCCGCCAGTTGCTCGGGCGTCAGGTAGCTGTTGGCCAACGGCTGCAGGCCGAGGTCCAGGAAGGTGCGGTTGAGGGGGGCGCGGCAGAAGCGGCAGAGACTCATGATCGGCTTTCGTAGTCCGCGATCTGCGCTTCGCACAAGGCCAGCGCATCCTCGCCCGCCGCCTGACGGCGATACCAGTCCATGGTGAGGGCCACGGCTTGCGGCGCATCGAGCCGGCTCTCGAAACCGATGGCGCGCTTCGCCAGGCTGGCGTCGATCGCCAGGGCCTGGGCTTCGAGCGATACGGGATCGGGCTCGTGGCGCCAGGGCTGCCCGCCTAGCGCCGCGACACCCAGGGTCGCCAGTTCGCCCACTGTGACCTCAGGGCCGCCGGGCCGGGGCCCGAAGTTCAGCGATCGAGGTGTCGCCGCGTCCGTCGCCAGCGCCTCGATGTGTCGGAAGTAGCCGGCCAGACAATCCAGGACATGCTGCCAGGGCCGCGTGGCTTCCGGGTGGCGCAGCGTCACCGCCTCGCCCGCCTGGACCGCGCGCACAATGTCGGCCACAAGCCGGTCGCGGGAAAAATCTCCGCCACCGATCACATTGCCGCCCCGCGCCGTGCCGACCGGCACACTCGGGAAGAAGCTCTTCGCGTAGCTCTGGACCACGATCTCGGCGGCCGCCTTGGAGGCGGAATAGGGATCCTTGCCGCCCAGATTGTCGCCCTCGGCAAAGGCACGGCCGGTCTCGGCGTTGGCGTAGACCTTGTCCGAGGTGATCACCAGTACCGCCTGAAGCGAGGTCTGGCGGCGTAAGGTCTGCAGCAGATGGGCTGTGCCCATGACGTTGGTGTCGAAGGTGGCGATGGGGTCTTCGATGGAGGTGCGCACGATCGGTTGGGCGGCCATATGCAACACCAGATCGAACGCGGCGCCCTCCAGCGCGGCCGCCACCTCGTCCGGTCGGCGCAGGTCGCACAGCCGCGAGTTCGTCCGCGCGCCGACGCGGGCCAGTTCGTAGAGGCTCGGGCGCTGGTCGGGCGCCAGCGCCAGGCCCGTAACCTCTGCGCCCATACGGGTCAGCCAGATCGCCGCCCAGCCGCCCTTGAAGCCGGTATGACCGGTCAGCAGGACGCGCTTGCCGGCCCAGAAGCCCGGGTTCACCGCCGCCACGGCGCCTCGCCGGACGCCCAGAGCGCCTCGAGCTGATTCTTGTCGCGCAGCGTATCCATGGCCGCCCAGAAGCCGTCATGCCGGAAAGACATCAGCTGGCCGTCGGCGGCGAGGCCTTCCAGCGGCTCCCGTTCCCAGCTCGTCGCGTCTTCCGCAATCCGGTCGATGACCGACGGGTTCAGCACGAAGAACCCGCCATTGATCAGGCCGTTGTCTCCCGGTGGCTTCTCGATGAACCGCTGCACCCGGGTGTCCTCGATCTCCAGCGCGCCATAGCGGCCGGGCGGCGTGACGGCGGTGAGTGTGGCGTCCTTGCCGTGGGCCCGGTGGAACGCGGCCAGCTTGCCGATGTCGAGGTCGGCCACGCCGTCACCGTAGGTGAAGAAGAACGGCTCGTCCGGATCCAGATAGGACGCCACGCGCTTCAGCCGCCCGCCGGTCATGGTGTCCGCGCCGGTCTCCACCAGGGTCACCCGCCAGGGCTCGTGATGCGTGGCGTGGTACTCGATGGATCCCTTCGCCAGGTCGACGGTCAGGTCGGCGTTGTGCAGCACATAGTTGGCGAAGTACTCCTTGATCACGTAACCCCGGTACCCGAGGCAGACCACGAAATCGTTGAAGCCGTAGTGGGAATACAGCTTCATGATGTGCCAGAGGATCGGTCGGCCGCCGACTTCGATCATTGGCTTGGGCCGCAGGTGGCTCTCTTCCGAGATGCGCGTGCCGAGGCCGCCCGCCAGGATAACTGTCTTCATCGCCGAACCTTCGCGCGCGCCGCGTCTTTGCGCCTCGTCATAGCGGGTTCGGGCGCGATCCAGAAGCCGGAAGGCTTGCGCGGCGGGCGCTGGCGAGAGATGTGAGGCTATGGCCGTCTCGCCCCGCGTCAATTTCCTGATCATCGGCGTCCAGAAGGGCGGCACCACGGCGCTGTTCGACTATCTCGGCGACCATGCCGATGTGGCGCTGAGCCGGGAGAAGGAACTCCACTTCTTCGACGACGAGACGCAGGACTGGGCGGCGCCGGACTATGGCGCCTACCACGCCCGCTTCGATGATCCCGCCGGACGCCCCCTGGGCGAGGCCACGCCGATCTACAGCTACTGGCCAGGCGCGCTGGAGCGCATCGCAACCTACAATCCGGCCATGAAACTGATCCTTGTGCTGCGCGACCCGGTGGAACGGGCCTGGTCGCACTGGCGAATGGAGTACGCACGCGGCGTCGAGCGTGAGCGCTTTTCCCGGTGCATCCGTCAGGGTCGGCAGCGGCTTTTCGATGCCGAGCCCTGGGGTTTTCACCGGGAGTTTTCCTATGTGGAACGCGGGTTCTATGGGGAACAGGTAGAACGGATCCTGACCTTGTTTCCACGTGAGCAGTTGCTGATCCTGACATCGGCGGGGCTCGAGTCTGACCCGGCGGTTGCGCTCGCGTCAGTGCGAGCCTTTCTGGGTCTACCGCCCGGACAGGCGCCGACGCCGCGGCGTGTGCATGTGGGTCAGGAGATGGACTATCCCTCCGAGCTGACGCCTGAGGATGTGGCATTTCTCAGGGAGATCTACACCGCCGATGCGGAGCGACTGGCCGCGCTTACGGGTATCCGGTTTCCCTGAGGCCGCAATTTGGTCTCGAAGCCCCGACAGGGTTTGATCATGACAAGGCTGCATATTCTGGCTCTCGGCGCCCTTGCTGGCCTTGCAGCTTTCGCTGCGCAAGGGGCTGTCCCGGCCGGCCCTCGTCTGGCCTTCCCGGTAGCTTGCGTGCTGGGGCGGACCTGCGAGATCCAGCACTATGTGGACCGCGATCTCGGTCCAGGGGTGCGCGACTACCGCTGTACCACACAGACCTATCAGGGCCACAACGGGATCGACATCCGCCTCCTCGACATGGCGGCGCAGCGGCGAGGCGTGGATGTGCTGGCCTCGGCGGCCGGCACGGTGGCGCGGGTGCGCGACGGGGTCGCGGACATCTCGGTGCGCGCGCCGGGCGCGTCCCCGGTGGCGAATCAGGAGTGCGGAAACGGGGTGGCCATCAGTCACGGCGGCGGCTGGGAGACTCAGTACTGCCATATGGCGCGGGGCAGCATCCGGGTGAGACCCGGTGACGTGGTCGCCGCTGGCGCACCGATCGGGCGGGTGGGCCTGTCGGGCAACACCGAGTATCCGCACCTGCACATGACGGTGCGCCTCAATGGCGCGGTGGTGGATCCCTTTGCACCCGAGAGCGGCGCCGGCTGCACCGCACAGGGCGACATGTGGACCCCGGAAGCGCGGACGGCCATGACCTACAGGCTGGGCGTGGTGCTGAACGCGGGGTTTGCAGCGGGCCCGGTGACGCCTGATCAGGTGGAGGCCGGCGGGATCGCCCCACCCGGACGGAGTTCACCCTACATCGTCGTCTACGCGCGCGGCATCGGCTTGCAGGCCGGAGACGAGATCGAACTGGAGCTCAAGGGTCCCGACGGCGTCAGCCTGGCGCGCAACCGGGCGCAGCCGCTGGACCGCTGGAAAGCACAGTGGGTGACCTATGTGGGCAAGAAGGCGCCCGTCACGGGCTGGACGGGCGGAACCTATGTGGCCGACTACCGCGTCTGGCGACAGGGCAAGGTGGCCATCAGCCGCCGGTTCGAGGTCCGGCTTTAGCGGTCACCACCCGATGGATCATGTCGTAGAAATCACGGGCAAATGTCTCGGTGTCGCCCAGGGGCGAGGCCTGGAGGTCGGAGCGCAGGGTCTGGCGTAGGGCCACCCGACGCGGGCGGTCTTGGGCCAGGCTGACAGCGGTCGCATGGAAGGCTTCAGGCGTATCGACGCACAGGTCGGCCAGGCCGCCGTTGATGAGAATAGACCGGCTGAGGCGCTGGAAGAAAGCTTCTCCGGCGAGGCTGACCACGGGCACGCCCATCAGCAGGGATTCGACGGTGGTCGCACCCCCGGTCAACGGGAAGGTATCCAGGGAGATATCGACGTCACCATAGGCCGCCAGATGATGGCCACGGGTTGGCTGCCATTCAAGGCGATCAGCCGACACGCCCTGGGCCGCGAAAGCCGCCGTGATGTTCTGGCGCAAGGCCTGGGAGCCGGCCTCAGGTCGAATGACAGCAAAGCGGGACTCCGGCACAGCGGCGACGACGCGAGCCCATGCGGTGAGCGTATCGCGGGTGTACTTGTAGGGGTTGTTGGCGCTTCCGAAGGTGAGATAGCCCCGACGCTCTTCGGGCGTCTGCACGGGGACCGGGGGGGCGCTGGCGAATGAGGCTGAACCCAGCGCGATCCAGCTTTTGGGAAACAGGAGTGGCGCTTCCAGCAGCAGATCCGGCGCCAAAGGCGCGTTGAACGGATCGCAGAGGTAGTGATCCACAGCCGACAGTCCTGTGGAGTGGGGATAGCCCATGTAGCTGGCCTGAATCGGCGCCGGGCGCCAGGCCAGCACCTCGGGCAGGTTCATGTCCGTGGGGCCGCCCAGTTCGATCAGCATGTCGAGTTGATCACTGGCGATCCGCTGGGCCGCGTCGCGCGCCGAGATCTCGGGCCAGGTGCGGAAGCCCGTCACCGACCGACTGATGCGGGCCTGAACGCCGTCCGCTTGGCCACGGAAGAACGAGTAGACGAAGACCTCGAAGCGTTCGTGGTCGATATGATCAAAGAGGGGCAGGGCAAGGCGGCCTACGGGGTGGTCCCGCAGGTCGGAAGAGAGGAACCCCAGGCGCACCTTGCCGCCCGCGTGGGGAGGCGCAAGCGTGATGGGCGCCCGCGCCGCGCGGTTTTCGACGGCGCTGGCCCAGAGCCTGTGTTGAGCCACGAGTTCCCCGGCGCGGTCCAGGGTGTCGGCCTGAGCCAGATGGAACATCAGCGCGGCATTCAGCCCCGCGCCGGCCCAGCCGCGTCCGAGGGCTTCAAAGGTCCCGAGGCGGGCCATGTCTTCATGGGCGCAGGTGCGGGCGAACACATCCCTGAGCAGGGCGATCTGGGCGGGCTTGGGGTTGGGGCGAGCGGCAAGGCTCCGGGCCAGGGACAAGGCCTCGTCCAGCTTTCCACCGTCATCGCGCATCACATCGCTGCAAAGCGCCTTGAGCAAGGCGAACGCGTAGTCGGCCTGAGCGGGTGCGAGTGTGAGGGCGCGGCGCAGGTGAGCCGTTGCGCGATCGGGGTCGGCCGTGGCCAAAAGGTCGCCGAGGTGGAAGTGAGCCCAGGGGGTGTCGGGCTGGCGCTGGAGTTGACCCGTCAGGAACGCCTCTGCCTCAGCACGGCGACCGGAAACACGGAGGAGGTGGGCCATCGCTTCCATGAGGCTCGGCTGATCGGGATTCGCGGCAAGGGCGCGCGAAAGGGCCTCATGCGCCATGTCTGACCGCCCGGCTTCGTGCAGCGTGCTGGCAAGCAGGCGCCAGGCTTCGGCGTAGTCGGGACGAAGCGCGGTGGCTTCGCCCAGGCGCTGGATGGCCTCGGCCGTCCGCCCCAGACCAAGCAGCGCCCGGGCGGCCATGGTTCGCGGCATGGCGCCCTGCGGGTCGAGTTCGAGGGCGCGCGTGAAGGCGTCCAGCGCGGCTGTATGGTTGCCCTGGTCCAGCGACACGTTGCCTCGATTGATCGCGGCGCCGGCGAACTGCGGATCGATTCGCAGCGCCTGATCGAAGGCGGTGAGGGCCTCATCCGGGCGGCCGAGGACGCGCAGGAAGACGCCCCGGATATTCCAGAGATCACGGTCGTCGGGGTGTAGGCGCGCGGTGTGCGCCGTTAGGCGCTCGCCTTCAATGAAACGCTGCGCCTGATAGAGCTGGCGCGCAACGGCCAGGCATTGGGCCGCGGGTGGCTGGGGAGCGGCAAGGAGGGTCTGGACCTGGGCTGCCAGGAGATCGGCGGAGGTCTGAGGAACTTGGTCGGGCACGGGCTCGGTCCGGGACTTGAGGCGGGCGTGTTCGACAACGGTTGTGGGTCTGGCCGCGATCACGCGCAAGGACATCGGCGGGGCCGGGAGCGAGTCGTGATCCCAAAAGAAAAGGGCCGCCCCGAAGGGCGGCCCGATCCGTAGTCATCGTTGCCCGTGGGCTTAGATGATGTTGCCGAACTCGATGTCCGACAGGGTGCGGCCGACGAGAACGATACCGTCGTTCACCGTGCTGCCCGCGTTGTCCTGGAAGACCACCACGCCGTCCGAAAGCTGGACAACGTAGTACTCGAAGGTGGCGCCGTTGGTGGCGAAGAAGGTGTTCGCCGAGGCCAGAGCCGTCGTGTAGTCCGAAGACGTACCCGCTTCGATGTAGTTCTGGGCCGAACCGGCAACCGACAGGTCGAGGCGATCGGCGAGAGCGCCGGTCGTGCCACCCGTCCAGTCGAGAACCCGGTCGATGGCGCCGGCGGTCGTGCCGGAGTCACCCGCGGCGAAGACGAACACGTCGTTGCCATTGCCACCGCTGAGGATGTCGAAGCCAGCGCCACCGGTGATGTTGTCATCCCCGTCGCCGCCCTGGATCGTATCGTTGCCAGCGTTGCCGGTCAGCACGTCGTTGCCGCCACCGCCGTCGACGTTGTCCGCGCCCGCGCCGGCATCGACGGTGTCGTTGCCTTCGCCAGCCGTGATCACGTCGTTGTCAGCGCCGCCGTCGACCGTGTCATTGCCCGCGCCGAGGGAGATGATGTCATTCCCCGCAGCGGCCGTGACCGTGTCGTTGCCGTCACCACCAGTGATGTTTTCGTTACCACCCGCGCCGGCGACCGAGTCGTTGCCTGCGCCGGCATCGATGATGTCGTTGCCGCCACCGGTGTTGTCGATGGTGTCGTTGCCGTCACCGCCGGTGACGTTATCGATACCCGCGCCAGCCGTGATGCTGTCGTTGCCCGCGCCGCCGCTGATGACGTCGTTGCCGCCGCCACCGTTGAGGGTGTCGTTGCCGTCTTCACCCAGCAGCTGAGCCGCCGAGGTCGTCGTCAGCACGTCGTTGCCGAGGTTGCCGTTGAGCAGGTCGAAGCCGGTCGAGGTCGAGGTGATCGTGTCGTCACCCTGGCCGCCGAGCAGGTTGTCCTTGCCGACGTTGGCCGAGCTGATCGTGTCGTCGCCAGCACCACCCTGGATGTTGTTGGTGGCCACGCCAGTCGTGCCGCCACCGGCGGCCGCGATGGTGTCGTTGCCGTCGCCGCCCAGGATGTTGCCCGAAGCCGCACCGGTGGAGATGCTGTCGTTGCCGGTGCCGCCGTCAACCGAGATCAGCGACGCCTCAGTCGCCGTCGAGGTCAGCGTGTCGCTGCCGCCTTCGCCGAAGATGCTGTCGTTGCCGGTGCCGCCAGCGACGGTGTCGTCGCCGAGGTTGCCGTTCAGGAAGTCAGCGCCGGCCGTACCCGTCACCGAGTCGTTGCCCTGACCGCCGAGGATCGTGGCTGCCGTGCCGCTCGTGGAGGACAGAACGTCCGCGCCGAGGTTGCCCTGGACGAAGTTCGTGCCCGAACCGCCGTCGATGGTGTCGTCGCCCTGACCGCCATAGGTGGTGTCGTTGCCCGAACCGCCGTTGATCGAGTCGTTGCCGGTGTTGCCCTGGGCGAAGTCGTTGCCCGTGCCGGGGGCCAGCGTGTCGTCACCGCCGCCGCCGTAGTAGGCGTCAGACGAACCCGTGTCGCCACCGAACAGCGCCGGCGTGATGCTGGTGCCTGCCGTGTCGAGGTCGATCGCCAGCGTGCTGCCGTCGGTGAAGAGCACCTTGGTCGCCGTGGCCGAAGACACCGCCGGCGCAAACGTCGCCGACTTGCCGGTCAGGCCCGAGGTGATCGTGATAGTCGCCGTCGAGGTTGCGGTCGCGGCATTGTAACGCACAGTGGTGCGGGCCGCCGTTTCACCGGTCTGACCGAAGATCAGGGTGTCGGCAACGGTAAAGGCTGCCGCCTGCGCGTCGGTGATGGTCTCAAAATTGTAAATCGCCATTTATCTCTCCAGTCAGTGTCACACGGACCCCTAGAACGCTTGACCCCCACTCGAAGTGGAGCAGTCCCAGCGGTCCTATACACCGATAACCATAGCATGGCTGCGGCGTAGATCGGACGAGCCCACGGGGAGACGTATCGGAAGCCCGCCAATTAGGCAACATGAAAAAGGCCCGGGAGTCTTCCCACGCCGAGGTGTGGCGCCGGCGCCGCTACTCCTCGCGGAACGCGTCTTCCCAGGTGCTGGTAATCGGTGAAATCAGATAGCCCATGACCGAGCGGTTTCCACCGACGACGGTGACGGTTGCGGGCATTCCGGGCGTCATCTGGACGCCTTTCTTCAGTTTCTTCAGTTCGGCAGGATCGATTCGCACATCGATCCGGTAGAACGCGGCGCCATTCTGCTCATTGGTCATACGGTCGGCAGAGACGACAGAAACGGTACCATCGAGCGCGTCGTTGAACCGCTGGTTCAGGCCGGTGAGGCGCACCTTCGTGGTCATGCCGACACGGACCTCGTCCACATCCTCAGGGCGGATCATCGCCGTGACGGTCAGGGGCGCGCCAAGCGGTACGACATCCATCACATTCTCGCCGGCGCCGACCAGGCCGCCGATGGTGAACTGGGTCAGGTTGAAGATGTGACCGTCGACGGGCGCGCGCACCACGGTGGCCGCCAGCGACTGGCGCGCTGCCGTCAGGCGCGGGATCACATCGGCCAGCCGGGTCTGACTGTCGCGAAGCCCCTCGGCCGACTGATTCTGCCGCTCGTTGCGCAACTGGGTGAGTTGCAGGCGGGTTTCGCCCATCTGCTGGCGGATCCGGGCGATATCGGCCTGGAGCTGGCCCTTGCGACCGGACAGTTCGGCCATGCTGCGCTCATAGCGCAGCACCAGGGTCTTGGGCGCGAACCCCTGCTCGTTCAGCTTGCGATAGCCGTCCAGTTCTTCCTGGGTGAGCCGTTGCTGCTCGATGATCGAATCAAGTTGAGCCTGTTGGCCGGAAACCTGGGTTAGCTGCTGTTCGACACGCTGGCCCAGCACAGCCGTCTGGCTCTCATAGACCTGGCGACGGGTGGTGAAGAGGAACTCCTGGTCGCGAATCAGCTGGGCGACGGCCGGCTGGCCGATACGCGCCATGATCTCGGCCGGGAAGTTGATGGCCGCCGCGCCCGTCGCCTCGGCATTGAACCGGGCGTTCTGGGTGATCATGGTGTCGTACTGGTTCTGCAGCACATCGACGGTGGCGCGCGCCTCTACGTCGTTGAACAACAGCAGCGGCTGGCCAGCTTTCACCTGCTGGCCTTCGGCGACCAGGATCTGCTTGACGATGCCGATCTCGCGCTGACGGAGCGTCTTGCGCATGGTGTCGGCGCGCACCTCGCCCACCGCGGTGATACCTGTGGCCAGCTTGTCCAGAGAGGCCCAGAGCCCCAGGCCGAAAACGAACACCGCGATGACGATGCCACCGAGAATCATCGGCTTGCGCAGCCGCGTCTGCAGCTCCTTTGCCATCGGGCCGCGATCCTCGGCGCCGAAGGTCGGAACCACATAGCCCTGGTTATCGGGATCGGGCCGGGTCTGTCCGAAGTCGAGTTTCATCAGCCGGCCTCCACCGCACGCACCTCGGTAGGCGCGGGTTTGACCAGCCGGGCCATGACCTGATCGCGCGGGCCGAACAGTTCGACGCGGCCGTCTCGCAGAACCAGCATCTTGTCGGCGGCGCGGAACACGCCGGGCTTGTGAGAAATGATCACCACCGTGGCGCCATTGGCCTTCATCGCGTCGATCGCGCGCATCAGGGCGTCCTCGCCCTCGGCGTCGAGGTTGGCATTGGGCTCATCCAGCACGACGAAGGCGGGTTTCGCGAGCATGGCCCGCGCCAGGCCCACGCGCTGCCGTTGGCCGGCGGACAGCACCGTGCCGCCCTCCCCCACCTCGGTGTCATAGCCCTTGGGCATCCGCAGGATCAGGTCATGAACCCCAGCCAGTTGTGCGGCCTGAATAACTTCCTCGTCCGTCACATCGGGGCGGAAGCGGGCGATGTTGTTGCGGACGGTGCCGGCGAAAAGCTCGGTGTCCTGCGGCAGGTAGCCGACGTGACGTCCGAAGTCAGCGCGGTCCCAGGTGAAGACGTCGGCGCCATCCAGTCGAACGACACCCTGCAGAGGTTTCCAGATCCCCACCAGCAAACGGGCGAGCGTCGACTTGCCGGCGCCGGACGGGCCGATGACGCCCAGGATCTCGCTGGGCTCCAGCGCGAAGTTGATATTGCCGAGGACCAGACGCTGCATTCCGGGCGGCGCGAAGTTGACCCCTTCCACCGAGAGCTTGCCCAGCGGCCGCGGCAGTGTAGTGGCTGAGGACGGTGCCTCGGCCTTGGCCAGCAGATTCTGCAAGCGCCCATAGGCGGCGACCATGTTGTTCAGCGGATCCCACGAGCCCACGATCTTCTCGATCGGCTGCAGGGCGCGGCTGGCCAGGATCATGTTGGCGAACAGCAGCCCCATATGGATCGTGCCCTTCATGATGAGATAGGCGCCGATGGCCACGATCAGCACCTGGAAGGCCATGCGGACGGCCTTGATGATGTCGTTGTACATGTTCGAGGCTTCAGCCGCCGCCGCCCCGCGCTCGATGGTGACCGCGCGGTACTTCGACCAGGCCTGGCCGAGCGTGGGCAGCATGCCCATGGCGCGTACGACCTCGCCGTTCCGGAGCGCCGCATCGGTGAAGCTGTAGCTTTTCAGCGCCGCTTCGTTGGCGTCACGAAGCGCCGACTGGGTGGCGCGGGCCTGGGCGATGGCCAATCCCAGCAGGATAAGGGCGCCTGCGAGGGTCACCCAACCGACCAGGGGGTCGATGATAAACAGGGCGAAAAGGAACACCGGAATCCAGGGCACATCGAAGATCGCCGCCGCCGCGATGCCGGTGAGGGTCTGGCGGAACTGATCCAGATCGCGCAGTGCCTGAGCCCGGGCGCCGGGCTCGCCACGTACGGCCGCGTCGAACAGGCTGGCGAAGATGCGGCCCGAGACCCTCTCGTCGAGGGCGACGCCATAGTTGATCAGAATGCGCGCCCGGAAATCGTCGATCACGCTGGAAACCGCAAACACCAGCAGGGTGATGAAGGTCAGGCTCCAGAGCGTGGCCTGACTTTGGCTGGTCATCACCCGGCCATAGACCTGATAGGTGTACAGCGGCAGCGCGAGATACAGCAGGTTCGAGACCAGGCTGAAGCCAAACGCCACAAGCGCCGGCCGATAGCCCTCACGAAGGGCGCGACCCAGCACATTGTCCGGAATGTCGGAGAGAAACGTCAGAAACTTCATCTCGTCCAGTCCATATCTCCAGCGCCCGGCGCGCTGATTCGCCGGAGTGCTGACACGTCTGCCGGCCAGGGGGTGCACCCTGATCAGGCGGTTGTCTCGAGCGTATCCGCCAGCAGTTGGCGGACGGCCCTGGAGGCCTGATACACCATACTTCGGGAAAAAGGGTGAACGCGGCCAAAAAACAACCGCGTCCGTGACACTATCTTGCAAATTGTCAGCGCATAGGTTTGTCAGGAAGCGTCTTGTCAGGACCGCTGCGCCGATGGAACAAACATGCAGCCGTCGGCGATTTCAGGTCAGGTTCAATCGGGAAGTTCGATGCCGAAGATCGCCATCGTCGGCAGCTGCATTACCCGAGACCTGTGGCCGATACGTGGCGGCGGCAGCGAACAGCTGCTCTATGTTTCGCGTACTTCGCTTGCCAGCCTGCTGGCCTCGCCGCTCCCGGACTTTCGGCCGGCCCGGATCCCGCCGGGCGACCTGCATGCGCACGAACACAAGGCTCTGGTCGCCGATCTCGAGAAGACGGCTCTGGCGCGGTTGGTGGCGTTCCAGCCGACCCACCTGATCTTTGACTTTATCGATGAGCGCTTCGACCTCATCTCGACGCGCGGGACCCTGGTGACCCACAGTGCAGAGCTGGTGCGGAGCGGCTATCTGTCGCGCGCGCCGTTCAGAAGCTGGCGGCCGATTTCCAGACTGTCGGCGCCCTGCGATCGGGTGTGGCGCGACGCGGCGCGCGCCTTCGCGACGCTGCTGGAGCGATCAGAGCTTCGACGGGCCGTTCCCATCCTGCACTCGGCGCGGTGGGCGACCCGTCAGCGGGACACCTCCGGGGCGATCTCCGAGATCCGGGATGTCGAGATCCTGAGCGGCAGACCGACCGCAATTGCACCGTACAATGCCCTGCTGGAACGCCAGGAAGCCGAATTCCTGCGCCTGATGCCGCCTATGGCGAGGATCGACGCCGATGCGTTCCGGTTGGCGGATCCGGATCACCAGTGGGGCCTGAGCCCCTTCCACTACATTCCCGAATACTATGATGAGGTCCGCCGTCAGCTCGGCCTGCTCGGGCTATCCGGTGCGTTCAGCGAACAGCCCGCCGCGCCCAGTGCTCCAGTGGCGTGAGCCCGGCGCGAATCACCTCCGGACGCGCCACTATGTAGGCGGCGGTGGGCGCGCCAGGCTGCGCCTGGCTGACCTTCCAGGCGCCGCCCCTCAAATAGTCCACGACAGGATTGACCCCTGCGGGAAGGTCCGCGCCCCGGGCGGCGACATAGTACGCCAGATCAAACCACGGGCTGGGACTACGACCTTCGAATCCGCCCCTCGCGACAAAGTGCAGCAGTGGGGGAATGCCGGCTTCCGCAACATCCGGCCATTGCTCGAGATACCAGGCGGCGTCGAACAGCGGGTGCGGCGAAAGACCCCGGCTCCAACCGGACGCCAGATAGTGCAGAAGCGCCGGCTGGTCCGCTGCCTCGGGCGCCTGGCGGACATACCAGTCCACATCAAACAGAGGGTGAGGGCTGAGGCCCCGTCGACCGCCCTCCCGCAAATAGTGGGATAGGGGGTCCTCGCCCCGGGCGAGCCCCGGCGACTGCGCCAGATAGTGGGGCGGATCGAACAGCGGATGAGGGCTGGTCGCGCCGGCCGCGCCGACGCGCAGATAGTGCTCCAGTGGTGTCAGGCTGGTCTGCGCCAGCCCTTCCGCGTGCTCTGTGCGGTAATATGCATCGTCAAACAGCGGTCCGGGCGATCGTCCCTCGCGGCCGCCCGTGGTGAGGTAGTGGGCCAGAGGCGTTAGCCCCCGCGTCGCCACATCAGGGTTTGCAGCAAAGTACCAGGCGGCATCGAAAAGACCTGCGCCGCTGCGGGGCTGGCTAGCCAGACCACTGCGCCAGATCAGGATCGCGTGGCCCACTGGCCCCAGCCTGGCGAGAATCCGGTCGGCAAGCTGGCTAAGGCGATTGTGACGGCGGGTCGTCGAAGGATAGCGAGCTGCGTGGGCCGCCACGGCCTGGTCACGCAGTCGCACCTCAAGCTCCGCGCGCTGGATCATCGATTCCTGAACCGCAAGGGACAGCTCGGATCGCGTCAGCGCCTCGCGGACCTCCGCTTCATGGGCGAGGCGGTGCGCGCCGTCAAAGTCACGCTTCAGGGCGCCGATCCGGTCGACGACGGCGCGTGCCTTGTGGAGCAGGCCCGACGGCTGCGGATGTTCCCCGGCCCGTTGTTCCGTCATCGGATACCCTCGGCGTCCAGCCAGGACTGAAAACTGCCGGGGCCGGACGCAAAAGGATTGGCGAAGGCCGTCTGGAGATCGCCGCGTTCGCGATAGAGCACGCGGGCGGACTTCGTGATCGGCGTTCCATCTTCGTAGGTGTCGAAGGCCCACCAACGGTCGGGAATCGCAGGGTCTGTGGCCGCAGCGATTTCCCGCTTGTACCAGGCCCAGATCTCATAAACCGGGAAGTTGCGCCCAGCATACCGGCGGGTCATCGCGTCGCCCACTGCGCCCAACTTGGTGAAGTGCCAGAAGCGCAGGTCCACGCCGTTGACGGTGATACGCCCGTCCTTCTCAACAGAGATCTTGCGGGTCGAAAGGTTCCAGCTGGCGACATTGTAGCCGGGATCGCGGATGATCTTCAGACGGTCGAACAGGGCCGGCACGTGATCGCACCACCGCTGGTCGACAAACAGGCCGTTCGGCATGTCGTCGTAGCAGTAGGAGAGCAGCCGGTCGTTCCACCACTTTGCGAACCGGGCGCCCTCACCCGTCGTCCGGATCGCCACAAATCCCAGATTGAAGATGCCGGTGCGAGACGCCGAAAGGTCGTTGTCGAGGATCGCGGCGTGATCGTCGTTAGCGTCCACCAGGTGCGGGGTCAGGAGGATGTCGTGGTGTTCCAGCCAGTCTTCCAGCGGCGCCAGACTTCCCAGCGCTGCCGTGTCGGGATCCATGTAGATCACGGCGTCAAAGCCCCAGCTGCAGGCCTGGTGGATGAAGGGGCCCTTCACCGCCGTGCAGACCTCCACCACATCGTGCTTGAAAAGCCAGCTGTCGAAATCGGGGATACCCAGGTCGCCCGCCCACACCAGGCGGTCAAACGGCTCGCTGGCGGGGTCAAACCGGAAACCTTCCGGAGGACGATCCGTGATCAGCGCCGCCAGCTCCCAGTCCGGATGGAACTTGCGAAGCGTCTTGAACAGCACCCGCGCCCGATTGAGATACGAGAAGGTGAAGCTGGAGTAGCAGAGGATCTTCATGGGCTGGACGAGGTCGCCAGATCGAGGGTGAGGGCGCTGTAGACAAGGTCATAGAGCATTGGCCGCCGTTCCGCGCGGGCAAGTTGCAGTATGGTGCCGGTCTCGAAGGCTGCGGCCAGCTCCGCCTCGTTGTCGATGACCTGGCCGTGGCCCCTCTCCCGGACAAAGGCGGCCACATTGCCGCTGTCGGGGCCTGTAATCACGGCGCAGCCCGCCGCTGCGGCCTCATAGGCGACAAACGAGAAAGTCTCCCGACAGAGCGGCCAGACCAGCACGGCATCGGCCTGCACCGCCTCCAGCGCCATCTTCATCGCCTGAGGGTTGTCGGCGACCGCCTCGACGCGCTCGAACCGGTGGGGCATGGCCAGATCGGGGTGGGCGCCGAGGTGGATGAATTCGTAGCGCGGGTCTTGCCCAAACCGCGCCGCGAGATTGCGAAAGATCGCCCAGCCTTTGTGTGGCGCGGGGAAACCGGCGTAGGCGATGAGGAAGGGGCGGCGGGCCGGCGGAATCGGCGACGGCCCCAATGGCATCAGGCGGGCGTGCGGCAGGACGTGGGTGCCGGTCGCCGGCAGCTTCGTGGCGCGCCGCCAGAGATCCAGAGCGCTCCGGGATGGCGCGGCGACTTGGAGATCGAGCCGCTCGAACAGGCGTGCGTGCCCCTGGATATGGCGGTCACGCCAGGGACCAAACAGGCAGACGTTGCAGGCCGCGCTTCCGGGCGGCGGCGCGCCACAGTCCTCCACCTCGTTTCTGAGCAGGTGAAAGCCCGCGCAGAGACTGGCAAAGTCGTGCAGCCAGAACACGCCTTGTCGAAGTCCCAGAGCAGCCAGAATGTCGGCGACCTCATCCGGCGCGTGGCCAAGCAGGCTGTGGATCGCGAAACTGCGCCCGGAGGCGTCGTCGTTGGCTACAAATGCCAGAACCCGCCGCAAGGTGTCCGGCGAGACAGCGCCCAGTGGCTGACCGTTCCAGACGACGGCCAGGGCTTCGACGTCATCCGGTCCGCGCACCAGGGTCCAGGGTCGCGCACCGTGCAGGTGCAGATGGTCCCGGCCAAGCTCGGCAAGCCGCGCAGCCTCCCGTCGGATCGTGAACTGCAGGCCGCCCGTATTGGTGGCGTAGTTGTCCTGGCTGAAGGTCACATGGACCCGCGCCAGCCCGTCCGGCGCTGTGGAAAGCACGGCATACAGATCGTCTTCGGGCAGAAGCGGCACGTTGATCGATTGCAGCCGGGCGAGGCGGACTTCAATGGGCGTCAGACCCTCGATCAGCTCAAACCGGAATCCAAGCGGAGCCTCCTGCGGCGCAGTTTTTGGCCGACCGTGAGTGAGATGATGGAGGAACGGGTTGGCGCCTGATGCGGCGATATCCGGAAAGGCCGCGAGATATTCCAGAACCGAGAAGTCAGGGTTGGGATCCCGACCTTCGTGCCAGCCGTGCGCCATGAAGTGTTCCAGAGGGTCGGCGCCAGACGCCGCGACATCGGGATAGCGTGTCAGGTAGAAGGCGCGGTCGAAGGCGCGGGCGACGACCCGGCTATCCGGGTCCAGCTCCGGGCGCGTTGCCTTCCAGCCAAGCCGCGCGGCGAACATCTCGATCCGGGCTTTCATGAGCCCGCTCCAACCAGGTCACCGGTCATGCCGCTATAGGCGAGCCGATAGCGCCGGGGTTTGCGCCGGTGGCGATGGAGAGACAGGATTTCGCCCGTGCTGAACGCATGGCTCAGGGCCGCCTCTCCATCCAGAACCAGACCCCGACCTCGCTGCGCGGCAAAGGCCGCCACGTTGCCGCTGTCCGGGCCGGTCACGACCATGGCGCCGCCGGCTGCCGCCTCGTAGGCGGTGAAGGAGAAGGTCTCGCGGCAGGCCGGCCAGATCAGGGCTACGTCGATCTCGAGCGCTTCCACCGCGTCCTGCATGGCCTGGGGTCGCTCCAACGTCGCCATAACACGGTGAAAGGCGGCAGGAGTCGCAGGATCCGGGCGTCCGCCGAGGTGAAGAAACGCGTACCGCGGGTCCGTAGCAAAGGAACGGGCCAGGGCGCTGAATACCGGCCAGCCCTTCAGAGGCACGGGCATGCCGACGAAGGCGACACGTAGGGGCCTGGCCCCCGAAGCCGCCGGCGCGGGACCTGCCGACACGAGACGCGCCAGGGGCAGAACCACGTCCCGCGGCGGCATGAGCGTGGTCCGGGCACGCCAGAAGTCGAGCGTGTTCTGTGAAGGCGCGGCGACCGTCAGCGAGAGGCGCTCGAAGAGCCGCTGGTGCGCCTCAGTGTGGCGGGCGCGGTGGTCGCCATAGAGGCAGACGCCGCAGGCCGCGCTGTCGGAAGCCGGCGCGCCGCAGTCCGTCACATCGTTTCGCTGGAGGTGAAAGCCTGCGCAGAGACTGGCGAAGTCGTGGAGCCAGAAGAATCCTTCGCGCAACCCGGCTGCCTCGAGGATGTCAGCCGTTTCGTCCGGCGCGTGGCCCAGCAGGCTGTGGATCGCAAAAGAGCGACGGCCGCCGGGCGGCAGCCTCCCCAGAACCATACGAATCGCGTGTGGCTCGAACACGCCCAGGTTCACGCCGTTCAACATGACACCCAGAGGCCCCGGCTCATCGTCCCGACGCACAGTGGGCCACCAAGCGGCGGGATAGAGATGCATATGATCCCGTCCCAACTGCGCAAACCGCAGGCTTTCACGGCGGACGCAGAGCTGGAGGCCGCCGGAATGTTCGACGTAGTTGTCGTGGCTGAAGGTGATGTGCAGGCCCGGCCGCAGAGCCATCAGGGCGGCGCTCAGGCGCTCTTCCGGATCAGTCTGAAGATTGGCGCCGACCCGCACCGCGCGCTCGATACGGTCCGCGATCGGACGCAGCCGCGAGATGACGTCAAACTCCGGGCCCAGGTCATGCCGCGGGGCCCGCCCTTCGGCGCGACCAGCGATGACGTAGTGCGCAAACGGGTTGAGGCCGCTGACGGCTATGTCCGGGTGGGCGTCCAGGTAGTCGCGGACCGAGAAGCCAGGCGTCGGGTCGCGACCCTCAAGCCAACCTGTACGGCGGAAGTGAACGAGGGGATCCATCCCGGAGGCGGCCACGTCCGGATTGGCCGCAAGGTAGAAGGTCGCGTCGAACTCCCGGGCAATGGCGGCGTCTGATTCCGCCTCGGAAATGGTGGCTGCCCGCGATTCGGGGGCTTGTCCGAGCGACAGGGGTCGCCACGGCTGCGGCGACCAGGCGGCGGCGACATAGTAGGCGCGCGCGTCGCTAGAAGGTGCGACCTCCCGGCCCTCGTCGCGGCCCTGGGTGAGATAGTGAAACAGCGGCTCGAGGCGTAGCCGCTTAACGTCGGGATTATCCAAGAAGTAGCTGCGCGTGGAGAACCACGGGGCCGGGTCACGGCCTTCACGCCATCCCTGGACGCGGTAGTGCCAAAGCGCATCAATTTCGGCCGGCAAGTCGTCGTAGACCGCCCGGTAGAACGCCTCGTCGAAAACGCTGGCGATCACCCGATGGAGGTCCTCGGCGCTCGGTCGTGAGAGAGCTCGGGCCGGGGCGGCCATGGCGACACGGTTCCTGTTCGGGGCAGCCCGGCTGGTTTGCAACAGTTGCCCGGCGCGATCAACCGCTTGCGGCGGCCGCGCCTGAACCGTACCACCTGCATCAGGATGAGCCGCGCACCCGCACCCTCAAGGTCGACGCCCAAACCGGTCAGGACACCGCGCCCGCGCGTGGCTTATCTGGTGCTGGGCATGCATCGTTCGGGCACCTCGGCGGTGACCCAGCTGCTGGCTCTGGCGGGAGCGTCGCTGCCGGCCAATGTGATGCCGGGCGATGAGCACAACCAGAAGGGCTACTTCGAACCCTGGAAGATCGCGATCTTCAACGATGAGCGGCTGCGCGCCGCCGGCTCGGCATGGGACGATGTGTTTGCCTACCCCTATCGGCCGTTGCCCCCCGCGCTCGAGGCCGATTGGCAGATGCGGGCGGGCCGGCTGTTCGACGTCGAGTTTCGCAAGACGACCTGGCCCCTGATGAAGGACCCGCGCGCAACGGTGCTCCTGCCCATGTGGCGGGCGGTGCTGGCGGAGCGCCAGATTGCTGTGCGGTGCGTGATCCCGGTGCGTCATCCGCTGGATGTGGCCGGCTCGCTGGGGCGGCGCGACGGCTTCGCGCTTGAGAAGTCCGTCCTCGTCTGGAGCGCCTACATGCTGGCGGCGGAGGCCTACACCCGCGATCTGCCACGCGCCTTCACCGGCTATGACGCGTTGCTGGCCGATTGGCGTAAGGAGGCCGCTCGGATCGAGGCGGCGCATGGGGCGCCCCTGCCAGGGCTGACCGAGGCTGCAGCCCGCAAGATCGACACCTTCCTGACTCCAGAACTGCGGCACAATGCCAGCGCGGGCGGGCTTGAGGCGCTGGGCTGGGCGGGGCGGCTGGCTGCAGACGTTCTGGGCTGGTTCGAGGCCGCCGCCGCCGGCGCATCGCCGCATCGCGCTGTGCTGGACGCAGCCGCCGCCGAGCTGGAGCGCCGTAACCGGGAGTTTGGCATGCTTGTGTCGCCCGCGGCGCGGGACCTGGCGGCGGCACGCGCAGACCTGCTGGCGACCCGGCAACAGCTCGAAGGCGCAACGGCGTTTCAGGCCGAGCTGCGCGCCGACATCGAACGGCTGGAAGCCGGCTGGCGGGCCGATCAGGCGCAACTGCAGGACGCACTCACCCTGTTGTCCCAGCTTGACGCCCAGATGGACGCAGCTCTGGCTGTCGAATAGACGCCCCTACGATCTCTGGCGGCGCAGCGCAGGATCAATGGCCAGGTAGAGCGCGCCCGTGATCGCCGCCAGATCGAGCACGTAGAGGTACCGATAGTCGCAGGCGATGGAGATCGCGAAGAAGCTGGCCGCAAAGCCCAGCGCACCAGCCATCATCGCGGCGATCACCAGGTCCGCCGGATCTCGCCGGACCATTAGCCAGACGAAGACGATGAACGCGATCCCGGCGTAGACGAGATGTGACATCGCCGGGGTGTCGAAGTACCAGGTGGCGTAGTTGTAGATTCGCCCGTCGTGGGCGTCGGCCCGACCGGGAATACCCAGTTCGCCCAGCGCCCGGGCCGGGCCGGTAATCCCGACGTGGACCGGAAGACAACGCATTATCGCCGGCGTTGCGACCACTTGCTGGAACGCCAGCAGGCGACCCTGCAGATAGACGCCTGTATCACCGGTGATCAGGTCCAGCCACTCGGCCTGGACGACGTCTCGTGGCACACGCGGCAAATTCTGGCCCAGCCAGGCGTCGGCTGTCAGCACATCCACCCGCTCAGGCGAATAGAGCCGGTCTGCGTTGGCGCGGAGGTAGGCCCCGACATCGGGCGCGACAGCGTCGATCCTGGGCGTGGGCCGGTTCGGGCTGATTGCAGCCGCGGCGGCCAGGTCGTAGCTCTGGAGAAGTCGCACCCCCTTGCCGCCCGCATTGTCCGGTGCGCCGACACCCTGTGGGCGGGCCGTAGCGCTCAGGATCAGCGCCAGCGCGAGTACGGCGACCAGCCAGCCCAGCGCCAGGCGGATACCCGAACCCCAGCCTAAGCGGGATCGCGCCCCGGCCAGCGCCAGTGCCGCGGGCAAGGCGAAGATCAGACCGTTCTGGCGGAGTAAGCCTGCGACCGCGAAGAGCAGCGCCGCGATCGCCAGACCGACCCAGGGAACCCGCCGCTGAGGATCGCGGACGCTGAAGGCAAGCGTCACGAAGCCGGCCAGCGTCGCCACGGCAAACCAGACGTCCTTCCAGACGATACCCGGATAGATCAACACCTGCGGCAGGACGATCACCGCCAGCGCCAGAACGGGGGCCAGCCAGGTGGTGCGCGGCCTGAGCCACGGCAGCGCCATCCAGGCGCCAAAGAGCAGCACGCCACTGAGCACGGTCGCCAGCGCTCCGCCGGGATGCAGGCCGTCCAGAACGCCCAGTAGCCAGCCGAAGATCGCGGGATTCCAGGTCTCGCGCACCTGGAAGCGCCCCTCGTGCAGGGCGAGCACTGAGTCGACAGACATATGTCCCGGCCAGTTGAGCGCCAGCATTCCGATGAGCGCAGACGCCAGTACCAGCCACAGGGCCCAGCGCGCGGGGACGCCTCGGGCCGAAATCAAGGTTGATCCTCGGTCGCAAGATCCCGCAGGACGGCGAGATAAGGATGGATCGGGCGGCTGGGAGCGTTCAGGACATCAAAGTTCATCGCCTGCAGCAGAAACTGGGCGCCCAGAATCACCGGAAGGGCGGCCAGCATGACCACACCGGCCGACGCGGCCTGGCCCGGCGTCCGGTTGGCGAGATAACTCAGCGCATAGGCCACCCCGAACAGGGTGGACATCAGGCCGAACACCAGCTCCAGCGTGGCGGCGTTGAAGTCGCGCACGAAATACTGACCCACCACCCGCCGGGCGAAGTTCCGCGCGTGCTGGAGTGCGAACGGGCCCACGATCTGGCTGATCCGGATGTTGGAAATCTCGTCAGCGTAGCGTGCCGGCATTGGAACATCGCGGACGACCGCGCGCAGCGTGCCCAGATGATACAGAAGGTCAGTCTCGAAGAAGAAACGGCGCGACACCTGCTTTTCCAACACCAGCCGGGCCACATTGGCTTCCAGCGCCGTGTAGCCGTTGGTCGGGTCGAAGATGTTCCAGTAGCCGGTCGAGAGCTTGGCGGCGAAACTGAGCATGGCGTTGCCGAGCACCCTGACGGTCGGCATTGCGGTCAGATGGCTGATCGAGGTGAAGCGATTGCCCTTGGTGTAATCGGCCTCGCCCAGCAGGATGGGTGCCACCAGCTGGGCCGCGTGGGCCAGGTCCATCTGGTCGTCGCCGTCGACCTTGACGAGCACGCGGGCGCCTCGTGCGACAGCCTCGGCGTAACCGGCCAGTGTGGCGCCGCCCACCCCCTGGTTCAGCGCCAGGCGAATCACCACCACGCGGGGATCGGTGTTTCGAGCCTCGATCAAGTCGCCGGTGGCGTCGGGACAGGCGTCGTCCACGCAGACTACGCCCTCGATCCAGTTGGGCGTTTTCGCCAGAACCCGCAGGACGCGCTCGCCCACCTTGTAGCAAGGCACGATGAGCCAGACGCCCGAACCCTCCAGGCTGAGCGAATGCGACGCATAGGCCAGACCTGGCTCAGCAGGCGGTCGTCGCGCGGGCATGTGGGTCGGGGGGATGGCCACGGCACCCGGCTTACAGCCAACCCCGGTGCGGCGCCAAGCCGATGCGGAGCGTTTGGTTTGTGTGGCGACACGTCAGCCCTTGATGCGCATCAATGCCGATCCCCGTCAGGCGCCCTCAGTTGGAGCCGCACAACCCTACGGAGCCCACCCCATGTCCAAGTCACTGGTTCGTGAAATCAAGCACAATGCCGAAGACTCACTGGAAGATCTCGCCAAGGCGCTACACAAGGCCGCAGACGGGCTCTCCGATGACGCTGAACACGCCGTCGCCGCTGCGGCCAAGGCGCTGCGCGATGCCGCCACGATGATCGGTAACAACACACCGGAGCCTGCCAAGGCGGTTGCTCGCAAGGCGGTGGCCGAGGTCAAGGCCCATCCCATCGCCTCGACTGCGGCCCTGCTCACGGCGGCAGCCGCACTGATCGGCCTGCTGGCTTCGACGCGTCAGAAGACCACAAAGTAGAGCGTGACCAGTCCGGAACAACCGCGACAGCGTATCCAGTTCAACTGCGGGTGATGGTCTGACGCGGGCGCTGCACGGTTGCACGGCGCGTTACCGCTGTTCGGGCCGACCCTCTGCCTTGCGCCCCGCGACTCTGCCTGTTACCTCCCCGCCTTCGCCCGGGAGAGGCCATGGATACCGCCACCCATATGCTGCGGACTGGACAGCGCGGGACGCTGTTCCAGCTACAGATGGCCGGACGGGACCTGCGCAATTCGTTCGGACGGCTGGGGCTGGCCTGGTCGCTGGCCTGGCATGATGTGTCTTCGCGCTATCGCGGGTCGATCCTGGGACCCTTCTGGATCACGCTCTCGATGGGTCTGATGACCCTGGGGATCGGGTTTCTCTACGCCAACCTGTTCTCCATCGAACTGCACATCTTCCTGCCCTATGTGGCGCTGGGGATCGTGTTTTTCGCGGTGATGACCGGCACCATCAACGAGGGCTGCGACACCTTTGTGCAGGCGGCGGGGATCCTTTCCCAGACCAGCCTGCCGATGCTGACGTTTGTCTGGCGCACGGTGTTTCGCAACCTGATCAACCTGGCGCACCATCTGGTGATCGTGGTCGGGGTGCTGATCTTCTACGGCTACTGGCGGACCGCCGACGCGCCCATGGCGCTGCTGGGGCTGGTGCTGATGGTGGCGAACGCCAGCTGGCTGTCGCTGCTGGTGGGGATCGCCTCGGCGCGATTCCGCGACATTCCGCAGATCGTGATGTCCGTGATGCAGTTCGCCCTGTTCATGAGCCCGGTTTTCTGGAAACCGGATCGTCTGAAGGACTATCAGGCGTTCCTGGACCTTAACCCGTTCTACCACCTGCTGGAGGCGGTACGCGCGCCGTTGCTGGGTACGCCGGTCGCGCCTGGAACCTATCTGTTTCTGGTCGGCATGGCGGTGGCAGGCTGGCTCGTCACCTTCCTGATTTTCGCCCGGACGCGCCGCCGGATTGTGCACTACCTATGAAGCCGCCCCCCGTCTCCATCACCTGTACGGACCTGACGCTCAGGTTCCCGGTCTATGGCGTCGACGCCAAGTCGCTGAAGAAGGCGCTGGCGCGCGTGGCCGTAGGCGGGCGACTGGGCCGCCATTCGGGCGTTACCGACGTCACCGCCCTGCAGAGCGTCAGCCTGAAGCTGGAGGCCGGCGACCGGCTCGGCCTGATCGGTCACAACGGCTCGGGCAAGACCACCCTGCTGCGGGCCCTGTCCGGCGCCTATGAGCCGGATGAAGGCGTGATCGAGGTACAGGGGCGGATCGCAGCCCTGCTGGACCTGGGGCTGGGTATCGACCCCTCGGCGACTGGCTATGAGAACATCCGTCTGCGCGGCCGCATTGCAGGGCTGACGGCGAAGGAGATCGATGCGCGGATGGACGAGATCGCCGCCTTCACCGGTCTCGGACCGTTCCTGGCGATGCCGGTAAAGACCTACTCGGCGGGCATGCAGGGCCGTCTGGCCTTTGCCGCCGCCACGGCAGTGGACTGCGATGTGCTGCTGATGGACGAGTGGATCGCCGTCGGGGACGCCGAATTCCAGAAGCTGGCGCACAAGCGGCTTCTGAAGCTGGTGGAGCGGGCGGGCATCCTGGTGCTGGCTACCCACGAGGCGCCGCTGCTCAAGCTCTATTGCAACAAGGTGATGCGGCTGGACGGCGGGATTGCGTCGGAAGTCATGGACATCCGCAGGGTGGATGAGCTGCTGGCGACCTAAAGCTCCTCCGGCGGCTTCACGTGCCGAAACTGGTTCAGCAACAGCACATCATAGGCCACCTTCAGGCCGCCACCGATCAGTAGCGGCCAGGGAAATACGAAGACGGTGAAGAGGGCTCCAGCCAGCGCCGGGCTTAAAGCTGCGGCCAGACTGCGTGGTACATTGGTGATCCCCGCCGCCGCCGCCCGCTCGGGCGGCGTCACCACCGCCATCACGTATGAGGTGCGGGCCGGCACATCCATGCTGGAGAGGGCCGCGCGCACAATCAGCAGGCCCAGCGCGATCGGCAGTGTCGGCGCAAAAGCTGCCGCCATGACGCAGAGGTTGGCGGGCACATGGGTGAAGACCATCGTGTTTATCAGTCCAATCCTTCCCGCGATCCGCCCGGCGAGGAACTGCGAGGCCGCACCCAACAGCCCGGTCCAGAAGAAGAAGACGCCTGCCGTGGCCAGAGACATGTCGAACCGATGGAACAGCCAAAGCGCCAGCAGCGACTGCACCAGAAAGCCCCCGCCGAAGGAATCCAGGCTGAACAGCGCGGCCAGCTGGAACACCCGCTTGCGCGAAGGGCCAAGGCCCGTGCGCTGGGCCGTGACCTCCGCCGCCTCCTTCGGCAGCTGGCGATAAAGCAGGAAGGCGGCGATGCCGATCAGGCCATAGAGCGCAAAGGCAGCCTCCAGCATATCGCTGCGGGGCCGGGCCAGCAGGCGGGTCGCGGATCGATCAGGCCGACCGAAAGGGCCCCCAGCGCCACGCCCACGGCGCCCACCACATTGTACATGGCGAAGCGGGTCGTCCGGTCTGCGTCGGGTCCGGCGTTGGCCATCATAGCCTGTTCCAACGGCACGAAGACACTGACATCGCCGCTGGACGGATTGAGCGTACCGACAAACGCCACGATTATCAGAGGCCAGAAGCTCTGGGCCTGGGAGAACGCCAGGCCGGTGATCAACATCAGAAGGCAGCTCAGCATCAGCAGGCCGCGCGCGCTGACCCGGTGGCCGGCCATGCCAACTGCGAGGGTCAGGATGGCCGAACCCAGCATGGCGGCTGTCGCCACAAGACCCACCTCGAACGGCCCAAGGCCCAGGCTGGTCAGATAGACCGGCAGCAGCAGGGCGGTGAAGCCATCGCCATAGCCCCGGATCGCCTTGGTGATCAGAAGCAATCGGGCGCTGCGCTTGAGGTCCACGGACGCCCTACCCGGCGCCTGTCTTGACGTACCAGTCGTCGACGTTGGACAGAGCCTCGAATTTGCGCACATAGCCCGTCGAGGTGAGGAACGCGTGGATCAGCGCCCGGCGTTCGGTATGGTTGTGTTCCACCGTGATCAACCGCACATCATGGGCGGACCAGTCGAAATGCTGCAGGATGTCGAGCTCCGAGCCCTCGGTGTCGACGGACATATAGTCGCTGCGGCGCGGGGCGTTCCAGAAGGCCAGCAGGTCGTTGAGCGAGACGGTTTCCACGGGATAACGCGCGCCCGTACGGCGGCTTTCGGCGTGCATGTCGCTGTCGGAAAAGCTGTCGATGGTGGCGTGGGCGGCGATCTCGGGTTGATTGAAGGTGAGGGTGCGACCGGTTTCGATCCAGACGCAGCGCGTGTCGATGTGGCAAATGCGGTTCTGTCGCAGCGCCGTCTGCCAGACGTGCGCGGGCTCCGCCAGAATGCCTCGCCAGCCCAGCTCATGCTCCAGATACCAGCTGTTGCTGAACTTCACGCCGTCGGTGGCGCCGAACTCCACGAAGTAGCCGTCGCGCAACGACCCAAGTTCCCAGGCCACCCATAGATCCTGCAGGAACTGCGCGCGGCTGCTGGCCAGGTGGGTCAGGCAGAAGTGGATGAAGGCCAGCCGCTCATCCGCCGCGCCGCGCGTCTGGTCCCGCAGACCCGCCAGCGCCTCGGTGATCTCTCCGAAGGTGAACTGGCGCATGCGCGGGAGGTCTCGCGGTGGGGCAGGAAGGCTGAAGCCACGCTTTGTTAGGCCCCGGGGCGGCAGGCGACAAGCTATGGTGCCGGGACCCTCCCGTTCTCCCGGATCTGTAGGTCTCAGGTGAGTGTCTCGCGGCGGCGGCTCGGTATCCGTGACACCGCACGAGCCAGATCCGGCGCGCCGACGATCAGAGTTACGGCCAGATGGGCCATCAGCGTTGCGATGGCCAGGGTGGCCAGCAGCAGGGCCGCAGGAGATCCCGCACCCATCAGCACCAGGACAAGATTGGCGAAGACAAGGTCCTTGTTGGCCACGAAAGGTAGCCGCGCCAGCAGCAGACGACTGGCCAGCAGCACCAGCCATACGCCCAGCCCGACCTCAGGCAGCGCCAGCGACCAGAGCAACAACGTCAGCCCTGTGGTCGCGATCATCCGCGCGGTATGGATCCACGCCACAAAGACCAGCTCCGGGCGCGTCAGCGAGAACACCCGTTTGCGGAACAGCAACACCCCGAAGGTCAGCGCGACCATCGCAAGACCGGGCCACAGCGCGGGACCGAGCTGATGCGCGAGATCGATCCGGGTCAGGCTGATCGCACTGACCAGCAGCAGGATCAGGGTCTGGACGTTGCCGCCCAGAGCCGAGAGGATGTTGACGTCCTTGACCGCCCCGAATGGCGCCTCGCTGAGATCCGCCCGGCTTTTGGCCCAGACGTAGAAGTAGAGCTCGCCGCTGTAGCCGAACAGGACTTCGTTGATGACCACCTTGCGCATCATCACCCCGAAACTGCGGACAGGAAGCCGCCAGAGCCGCTGGAAGATCACCTGATCGGCCACGGGTTGAGCCAGATAGAGCAGGACGAACACCAACCAGACAGCGGGCGACAGCCCCTGAACGGTGGCGAGGGCTTCCGATGACACCTGGCTCAGTTGCAGTAGCGTGACGATGAACAGCGCGATCGCGAACAGGCCGCCCGCCCAAGGCGCCGCGGCCAGCGCAATCCGCTTCAGTCGAGCCTTGCGGGTTTCAGGTCCGCCGGATGCATCGGGCGTTTCCAGGGTCATACGGCCGTGGCGCTTTCGGCGTGCCTGTCCCGAATCAGCCGGTCGTAGAGGTCGAACAGTTCGACATAATGTTGGCTGTCACTTCGGACTTCCGTTGCGGCCTGCAGGCTAGCGGCCCTCAGCGCAACCGGGTCGCGGGCGAACAGGCGCAGAATCGCCGCCGTTGCGGATCCCACATCTGCCGACCGATAGATCTCGCGCACCGACGGCGGGGCGAGTTCCGAGCAGGCCCCGCGATCCGGAAGGACCACTGGCAGACCCGAAGCCAGCGCCTCGGCGATCACAAGTCCGAAGGTCTCTGATTCGCTCCCGTGCACGAGGCCGTCGACGCTGGCGAACAGCTTGGCGAGATAGCTTCGATCCCGCGTGGGCGTCATCAACTGGACGTTGGGATAGCGCCGCGCCGCCCGGGCCACCCGCGCGCGATCCATACCGTCGCCCAGAATCAGCAATCCAATCGGCTGTTCGGGGCGATTTGCCGCAGCAACGGCGGCGGCGATCATCGGCCAGCGCTTCTGCGGGTGAAATCGTCCGACCCCGAGCAGCACCTTGCCATCCGGCGGCAGGCCCAGATCGCTGACCAGCCCGGCGTGGAGCGCGTCGTCACGGAGCGCAGGGGAAAATGCGCTGCAGTCGGCGCCCAGAGGGATCGTCGCCAGGGGCCCCATGTCCAGATCGCGCAGCCGTCTGCCAAGCCAGACGCTGCCTGCAACCGAACTGTCAAAGTAAGTCGCTAAGCGACGGAGGTGAGACCAGAACCCCGCGAAGAGCTGATCGATTCGGTCCGGATCGACGTGGGGGGCCAGCCAACGCTGGGGATAGGAGGCGACGGGATCCGCATGCCAGAACATCGCCTTCGCAGCGAATCCTGCCCAGCTCGCAACAATCCATGCGCCGCGCCAGGGCGACGAGGCTTCGACCAGATCGGGCTTCAGCCGGTCGAGGTGCGCGTGCACCGGGCCAGCATGGACAAACATCCAGTAGTTGGAATCAAACGGCAACCCCGGCGAACGCACCCAGATCACTCCGCCGCCCGGGCGCGCCTCGAACCCGTCCTTCGGGCCCGGAGCGATGACGAAAAGCTCGTGGCCCGCCTCGGCGGCAGCTATGAACTTGCGATCGATGTAGGTCCGTACGCCGCCACCGTTCGGCGCATAGAACTCCGCCACATCGACTATTCGCATCTTCCACCCCTGATATGCCGCCCGGGCCGTCAGATCCCTGGCGCTGCGTCACGCCGGAGTGACCGGCGAATCGCCCAGCTCTCCGTAAGGCCGCTACGTGACAGGACGTCGCGCACAAAGCCTTACCGGAAGGGCGGGCCCCGGATGCTTGAGATGGCGCCCGTTCGACGGCGCCTCTCCACCAGGCGGCCAATTTCATGTTCGAGAGACTATCAATGACCACAGAGCGGCCCACAAGCAGCGCCTACCTGCAGCGACCGGCGCGCGTTGCCCTGTTCTCGGGCAACTATAACTGCACACTCGACGGCGCCAACAAGACCCTCAACAGATTGGTAGACCACCTCCAGTCGCAGGCCGGCGTCGAGGTTCGCATCTATTCGCCGACTGCCCCGAAGCCTGCGTTTGCGCCGGTCGGAGAACTGGTCTCGGTGCCTTCATTCGCCATTCCACTGCGGCCGGAGTACCGCGTGGCCATGGGGCTGCCGCGTCACATTCAACAGGATGTCAGAGCGTTCAAACCCGACATCATTCATCTGTCGGCGCCGGACCTGCTGGGCTCGGCGGCCCAGAGCCTGGCCCGGAAACTGGATGTGCCTGTGGTCGCCAGCCTGCACACCCACTTCGAGAGCTACCTCGACTACTACGGCCTTGGCCTGCTCAAGCCCTGGATGGAACGGCGTCTGGCCGCCTTCTACAACGGCTGCGACTATGTGCTGGCCCCCAACCCATCAATCGCCGAGCAGGTGCAGCGGGACTCGCCGGCCGCGCGCGCGCGGGTCTGGGCGCGGGGCGTGGAGCCGCAGCTCTTCAATCCGGAACGTCGCAGCGACGCCTGGCGGCGAGCCCGCGGTTTTGCCGACGATCGCCCGGTGGTGGTGTTCCTTGGGCGGGTGGTTATGGAAAAGGGTCTTGGAGTCTTCGTCGAGACCATCCAGGCGCTGGAGGCTGCCCGCGGTCCGGTCCAGGTGCTGGTGGTCGGCGACGGCCCGGCCCTGCCCTGGTTCCGGGAACGCCTTCCCCACGCGGTGTTCACCGGCTTCCTCTCTGGAGACGCCCTGGCGACGGCGATCGCAAGCGGCGATATCTTCTTCAATCCCAGCAGTACCGAGACGTTCGGCAATGTGAACCTTGAGGCCATGGCCTCGGGACTGGCCATGGTATGCGCCGACGCGCCCAATTGCCGGGCCCTGGTGGAGCCGGGGCGAACCGGAATCCTCTGCCGCTCGCATGACCCGGGCGCCTACGCCGAGGCGATCCTCTCCCTCATGGATGACCCGGCCAGGCGCCTGGCGATGGGCCGCGCGGCACATCTGGAGAGCGCGGCCTATCTGTGGCCCCGGATTCTGGACCAGATGGTGAGCGTCTATCGTGAAGCCATGGCCGCACCGCGACCCGGCTTGCGCACTCGCGCTTCCGGCCCGCGTCTGCTGCAACCAGCCTACGGCGGGCTGACCGCCGCCGGGCCATTGCCGGGCGAGTGATGCCTTGCACTCTTGCCAGGTCCAGACGGCGACAGGCGATGCCTTCGCTGCGGACAGACGGTCGTCGAACATGAACACGGATCTGGCCGCTCCCGCTCATCGTCCTGTGGATAAGGGTCCGCAGTTCGGGCGCCGCCCGCCGATGACCTCGACGGCGCGGACCTCCAGGGCCGCCCCGCAGCCAGCATGGATGCGCCCCACGATTGGCGGCCTGATGAACCGCTACCTGCTCAGCCGTACCTTCGGCCCCATGGCCGCCGTCCTGACGAGCACCATGCTGGCCTTTCTGCTGGAACGGGTGCTCAGATCGTTCGATCTGCTGGCGCAGACACAGGACGGGTTCAGCTACCTCGTGGGGCTGATGATGAACCTTGCTCCGCACTATCTGGGCCTGATCCTGCCGGTCGGCTTCTTCATCGCGCTGTTCGTGGTGGTGAACCGTCTGAACAACGAATCCGAGATCGACGCCATGCTGGCCAGCGGCATGTCACTGGGACGGATCGCAGCGCCGTTTGTGGCGCTGGGCGTGGTGCTGATGCTGCTCAGCCTGTTGCTCTATGGTTTCATCCAGCCCTACAGCCGCTACGGTTATCGCGCCGTATTGCATGCCGCCGAGAACGCCGGTTGGAGCGGCCAGATCCAGCCCAGGGCCCTGTTGTCACCAGACCCCAGCCTCTTGCTGACCGCCGAGGGCGTGGACCCCACGGGACAGCGACTGCAGAAGGTGTTCCTGCGCCGGCTTTCGCCTGGCGGCCGCGAGGACGTGCTGACGGCCGCAACCGCAGACATCCATCACAACCAGGACGGCCTAAGTGTGACCCTCGATCTACGGGACGGTCAGCAGCTGAGCACGAACCCGACCGGCGCACCGCATCTCCTGACCTTCTCTGAGTTGACCGTGCGCCTTCCCCTGGCTCCGGCAGCGCGGCTGCTGCGCAGCCGCGGCAGCGGCGAGGAAACCGAGCTCACCCTCACAGAACTGGCCCGTATGGGCTACGGAGGCCCCACGCCGGCCCTCCCTCGCGAGACCCTGCTGGCCGAACTCTACTCGCGACTGGCGCGGGCGCTGGTGCTGCCCCTGATGCCCCTGCTGGCCGTACCCTTCGGCCTCTCGGCGAAGCGCGCGCAATCCCGCGCGGCCTTTGCCATCGCCGGCCTGCTGCTCTTTGCGTTCCAGACCTCCCTGCTGCTCGGCCAGAGCCTGGCGGACAAGGGAGCAGCGTCGGCGGCCACCGTGATCGGCTGGCCCTTCGCGATCTTCTCGACCATATGCCTGCTGACGTTCATCTCCAGCCGGAAGACCCCGGGCGAGAACCCGGTCAACCGGCTGGCGGAGTTCGTCTCGGATCGGTTGCGCGCG
>NZ_JBILRO010000275.1:0-4228 GCF_044372605.1 Phenylobacterium sp. | reverse complement strand
CTGGCTCACGGCGGTGGGAAACACGACCATCATCGCATCCCTGGGCGAAAGTCGATCAGACATCGAACCCGAGGGCCCGCAGGCCCCGGCGAGAGCCACGGCGGCGGATGCAACGATAACGATTCTCATACGCAGCCTCCCGATTTCACCGGCGACCAGATAAACGACTTACCGGTCGGTAGGTCGCTTCACAACTCATTTCATTGGCGTCATGATCGGTATGAAAGCTCCGGGAGACACTCATGGACGACCGCACCCGCCGCGACATCGAACACGACTGTGAGCGGCTGTGCCACCGCTACAGCCATGTGATCGACTTCGGAGAGGCAGCCCGCGTCGCTGACCTCTTCCACGATGACGGTGTTTGGAAGACGCCCGAGGCCGAGCATGTCGGAAAGCCCGCGATTCTGAAGGCCTTTACCGCTCGCCAGGCTAACGCACGCCGCATGTCGCGGCACGTGTGCTCCACAGTGGTGATCGATGTGGCCGACGCGGATCACGCCAGCGGCGTCACCTACATCCAGCTCTATCGCCATGACGCCGAGCCCGGCCGCCGCGTATCGCCGCTGGCCGACCAGCCGGTGATCGTGGGCGAGTACCACGACACCTTCCTGCGCACGCCCGAGGGCTGGCGCTTCGACCGACGCGAGTTCCGCGCCGCCTTCGTGCGCTAGACGACGGACTGAAGCCACTCTGCTGTGCCGTCTCAATGGAGACGGGCAGTCCCTGGGCTCGATGTCGCCGGCGACTCCCGGCTCTAACGGCGCGGTCCCGGAGATGTCGCGAGGATTGAAGCAATCGCCTCAGTGACGACTGCCCAATTTGCGCGGATCAGGGGCATGCGATCCTTGACCATCAACAGGATCGCCGTCCGTTCCTTGACCTGTACGACAGGCGAGGTTCCGAATGCGCCGCCGGACTGCACGACCGAGCAGACACCATCCGCCGCGATCTCGTTGCACCATGCGCCCAGTCCGTAGCCCCGCTGGTCGCCGACGCTGGTGCCGGCTCCAAGCGTAGCCCGGCGCTCCGAATAGTCGCGGAACATCTCGTGGATCGCCTTTTCCGACAGGATGGTTCGACCCCGGAACTGGCCGCCTCCAGCCAACATCTCCAGGAATCGCGCATAGTCCGCCGCTGTCGAGTATCCGCCCGCCGCAACGATCGGATTCGTAACCGAGGCGCGGTCCTCCCGCTTCTGCGCGAAGCCGATATGAGTGTTCATCATCCCCAGCGGACCGGTGACGCGCGCCTCGAAAAGCTGCGCATAAGGAATGCCGGTCACCTTCTCGGCGGCATAGGCGGCGACCTGCATTCCGGCGCCGCCATAACGGAACTGGGCGCCGGGCGCGCCGACGGGCGGCCGGGCGAAGGCATCGCGGGCCGAGGCTTCGAGCGAGAGACTGCGCGGCTGGTCTGCGAGATGGCTAGGACTGAAACCACCCGTGTGGGAGAGCAATTGACGAAGCGTGGCCGATCCCATCGGCCCTCTGGCCCAGTCCAGGTAGGTCGATATCGGCGCATCGAGGTCGAGCTTCCCTTCGTCGACGACCGTCATGATCAGCGCCGCGTTTAGCCACTTGGTGGCGGAAGCGATGGGGATCTGCGTATCCAGGTCATAGAGCCCGTAAGCCCTCTGATGGACCACCTGGCCATCCCGGATGACCACCAGGCTGGCGCCCTCGAGAGGCAGGTCACGGGTCATGGCGATTATGTAGGCGTCTACATCTGACCAGGCTGGCGACCCGGATGCGGTCTTCAATGCTGGCGGAGGCGCAGGAGTCTGGCCTTCGGGCAGGCGCGGCGGCAACAGGGCTCCAAGAAGTCCATGGAACTCCGCCGGAGACAGGTCCCCGGACCCATCCTGGTCTGCGGCGCTGATCCATCGGGCCAGCATGGGTGGAGCTTCGGCTGCCGAGATCGCCCCGTTTCGATCCCGGTCAAGTGCGGCCTGAGCCGGGTTGAACCGCACTTCCGCGAGGCCCGCACAGGGAAGGAGGCTCGCCATCAGCGCCGCAGCAAGGACGTGAGCACGACGCAAAGTCCGAGTTCGCGGCCTCACCCTAACTCCCGTGTCGGACCTGGCCATCCAGAGACCCAGCGCAGCTTGAAGACGCCTTACCACTTGTAGCGAAGCTGCACCGTATAGACCCGAGGCTGATTCCATCGCCGGACGGTCTCGTTCTCGAAGATGATGTAGGACTCGTTGGCCGCGTTGGTGACCACCAGCGCCGCCTGCCAAGGGCCCCGATCCACCCCGATCCGGGCACCGTAGATACCACGATCATAAAGCTGGGGCGTCTGTTCGATCTCCTGCACGCCCCCAGTTTCGAAGTTGTAGGTCAGGTTCGCGAACCCTGTCAGGCCCGCCGCAAGGTCTCGGCGGTAGTTGACGGCCAGTGAGCCATTCCACTCCGGCGTCTGAGGCGTCTTCCGTCCGGCAAATGGACCGGACTTCACCTTACCCTCCTGCCGGCCCACCGCAGCGGTGATCCGGAGTTGTCCGTCGGCGACGGTATAGCGGGCGATGGCTTCCGCCTCGAGACCGACCACCTCAGCCTTGCCGGCATTGGTCAGGAATGAGGTCGAACCGACCGGGCAGGCCAGATTGGTGGCCGAACAACCATTGTCGCGTTGGACCAGGAAGTCGCGGATCTCCGTGAAGTAGGCTGCGCCTGTCACGTAGATGTTCGGCGCCAGATTGCCCTTTGCGCCTATCTCGAAGGTGGTCGACTTCTCGTCGTCGAACGCCGGCGGGATCGGGGTGCCGCGTGGGTCGCCATCATTGGTGTTGAATCCACCGGCGCGTGTACCGGTGCCGAGCTTGGCGTAGGTCAACCAACCTTCGATCGGCTTGTAACCGGCGATGATGTTGAAGATCGCCGCGTCCGGCCGGCTCTCGGCGTTACGGATCAGACGCCCAGGCAGCGGAACACCTGTGCCACGGTCCAGGCGATCAGTGGCGACTTCGCGCTTGTCCTTGGAGTATCGCCCCTCCAGCTCGACATCGAACCGCTCGGAGATCTCGTAGCCGATCGAGCCATAGATGGCGCGCGAATGAATCTTGGCCGTCGTGGGGGTGCGGTTGCCGATTGAGCGGTTGGCCGCGGTCGGCGTCCGATAGTTCAGTGACAGGTTATTAGAGAGAATTTCAAGATACTCCGCCCCGACAAGCCAGTTCATCGGCCCCTCGCCGTTGCTGGTCAGGTGGACGTCCTGAAAATTGATCCGGGCGAGGTTCTGATTGACCGTTCCGTTGCCCGGGTCAGTGGTTGGCAGCGGGTTCCCGCGCGCCCGCTCCGCCGCCAGCGACGCGGCGCTGCCGGCGTCACCGTCAAACACCGACATCGATTCCCGTCGCCGACGATTGCTGGAGGATTCCAGGGTCGCGAAACCGAGGTCGTAGCTGATCTGCAGATTGAAGGTCGACAGGTTCTGCTTCGCTAGAGGTGGGGTGTCCCACAGCGTCCGGTACTTCTCGTTGATGATCCCCTTGGGCGAAGCTGTGCGCGTCGGGTCCGGGAGAATGTAGGTCTGCCAGTAGAGACCAGGTATCCTGTAGATCTGGTTCTCAGCAAGAAAATTCACCGACAGCTTTTCGTTATGATAACGAATCTGGCCACGGATGATCGTTCCATCCTCATCATCGTGGTATTCATCGTTGTAAGCATTATAGAAGAAACCCTTATTGGTCTGCGTTCCCTGTACGCCGAACCGCACCGCTACAGATTCCGAGAGCGGGACATTGATCACCGCCTCGGCCTGATGCTTCTCGTTGTTTATGCCGTATTTATATTCGACATAGCCCTCGAAGACGTCCCGCGGCTGGGCGGAAATCAGGTTGATGGCCCCGCCCACCGCGTTGCGGCCGTATAGCGCGCCCTGTGTACCGCGCAGCACCTCGATACGGCCCACATCAAACAGATCGGCCCGCACGAAATTCCGGCCACCCAGATTGCCGCCGCCGCCGACATAGGCCCCGTTGCGATAGAGCCCGACAGGCGCCTCGGCCGCCGTTCCGCGGCTGGTGCCGGCGCCCCGGATCGAGACCTCCGAGTTGGCGGGCGTACTGGTGTCGAAGTAGCGCAGGCCCGGCACGCCATCGAAAAGGCTCTTCATGTCGCTGAAGCCGCCCTTGTCCGCAATCGACTGCAAATCGATGACCGAAGCGGCCACCGGCACATCGCGCAGGCGCTCCTCACGCTTGCGGGCGGTCACCATCACCTCG